>JBAXUS010000099.1:0-22380 GCA_037129555.1 Planctomycetota bacterium | reverse complement strand
GGCGGGCAGAATGAGGCGGGGCCGGAAGGGGGCGCTCAATTGGCGGTTGTTCGGACGCGCGAGATCGAAGACGCGGCGGCGATTCTCGGAGCGAAAGCGTGGTATTTGAATCTGCCTGATTTCGGATTTTCGAAATCGGTTGACGAGACGTTGGAGAAGTGGAATCACGATGTCGCGTTGGAGCGGCTTGTGAAAGTGATCAGAACTGTCCGGCCGCAGATCGTCATCACGAACCACAATCCTGATGGCACGGATCATGGGCACCATCGCGCGACGGGGAAACTGCTGGTCGAGGCGTTTGATGCGGCGGCTGATCCGAAACAATTTCCACAACAGATTGAGAAGGGCCTGAAGCCGTGGTCGATCACGCGGATTTATCTGCGCGCATTCGCGGCGGAAGGAACGGCGTTCAGTGTGGACGTGTCCAAGCGCGATGCGTTGACGGGATTGAGTGCGTCGGAAATTGGCGCGTACGCGTTGTCGCGCCATTTCAGCCAAGGCATGTTCCGCAATTTGCGTGCAGGCGAACGCGAGCTCCGGCACTTTTCGGTTTTGGAAACCCAGACCCCGGTTGAGACGAAAGTGAAGTCGCTGCTTGATGGAATCAATGGAGCGGAGCGCGTTGACAATACGCCGCGCGAAACAGGTGTGATGTATGAAGCGTCAACTCCGGCGGCGCTTGCGTTGGCGCGGAAGAGTGTGGATTCCAGTTCGCGCGTACATTTGAATCGCGCACTGGCGGCTGTGTTAGGGTTGAAGGTTGACGTTCGGTGCGACGATGAATTCATCACGCCAGGCGAGACGGCGAGCATTTCGGTTCGCGCGGCGAATACGGGAATGCTCGCGGTCACACTGAAGAAGATTTCGTTTCGAACGACTTCTGCGGGATGGAAACAGGCCGAGGCGACGCCGGAAAAAGTGTTGGGAAGCTGCGATTCTGAGACGGTGTCACTCGACATCAGCGCGACTGAAAATGTCGCGTTGAGCTATCCGCCGGAGGAGCACATTTTTGAGCACGATACGACGGTTGCGGACGTGATCGCGGTTGCGGAGTTTGAGTTCCAAACGGGGGCGGAGAGTAAGGAAACGGTGATCGTTGAAGCGCCTGTTCCGTTGCGCGTGGCTCCCCGAATTTCGTTCACGCTGTCATCGAACCCGCTGCTGATTTTCAGTGATCCGAGTTTGGCGAACGAAGACAAAGAAGCGGCGCACATCAAGCTGTTGGCGACGTGCAACATGAAAATCAAGGAGCCGGTGTTTCTTGCGGCGGCCATCGGAGAGAAGCCGAAAGAGGGCGAGACGGGGAAAGTGCTTGGATTGAATTTCAAAGGCGACACGGCGGTGTGGACGTTCAATCAATGGTTCTCGATTGAGAAATTGAATGCCGGGATTTCATTGCCGACGCATGTGTGGGATGCGAACGGATTTTACAAAACGCCTATCGTGACGTTGCGCCGCGTTGCGTTGGACACGCCGAACAACATGCGCATTGGATTGGTCAAAGGGTGCGACGAGCAGTTGTATCATGCACTGAAACGGATGCAGGATGCGGGTGTTGCGCGGGGAACGTTTGCGGTTGAGTTGCTTTCGGACGAGGAGTTGATCACGGTCGATCTGAATCGATTTCAAGCCATCGTGCTCGACATTCGAACGACGCAGCAACGACCGGTCATCCGAAAATTAAAGGAGCGGTTGAAAGCGTTCATGACCGACGGTGGAACGGTCGTGTGCATGTACCAAAAAGATTTTGATTGGAACGACCGGTCGAAGGATCAATCGACGCGCGGCGCAGGATTTTTCCGGGGCGTGAGTGGCGGAGGAGAGATCGCTCCGTTTCCGATTGAGTTGTCATTTGATCGCGTGACCCGCGAGGACGCACCGGTCACATTATTGAAGCCGTTGCATCCGCTGATGCTTGCGCCGTGCCGGTTGTGGCCGAAAGATTTTGATGGATGGGCGCAAGAGCGCGGCGCGTATTTTCCGAAGAAATGGGCGGAGGAATACGTACCGCTGTTATCGAGCATGGATCCCGGCGAAAAGGCGCTTGATGGTGGTTTGTTGATTGCCGATGTGGGGCAGGGCGCGTTTATTTATACGAGCTATTTTTTACAGCACCAATTCCGCACCGGCGTTCCCGGCGCGTATCGGTTGATGGCGAACATGCTCAGCTACTCGCGTTTGAAACGTGCCGAACGCAAGTAGCTGAAACACGAAATTGTTGGCGCTCGTTACGGCTGCGCGATGTCGTTTCCGGCCATTGTCCAGCCTTTGAAACCGCCGGCCATGCTTTTAACATTTTTGAAGCCTACGCGTTTCAATTGTTGGGCACCGAATAGGCTGCGCGTTCCGCCGCCGCAGTAGCACACAATCGGCGCGTTTTCGTCCTGCACTATTTTCGCGATGCTGATTTCGATCAGCCCGCGTGGCAGCGGGATGGCTCCGGGGATGATGCCGGCGGCGTGTTCGTTCGGCTCACGGACATCGATCAATAAGAAGGGGCGTGCGCCACCGGTTGTTTGGGCGGCGACGTCGGCGACGGAGATTTCGGGAATTTCCTGGCGAGCTTCCTCGGACAATTGCGCGGGCGATTTCAACATGCGTGTGATCCTTTCGAAATGAATGAGAGCATCAGTGCATTGTAGTCGGGGTGCGAAGAGATTCGAGAGGAAGTGTGATGCCGAATCGATTGTAAAAATTTTATGCAGAACCTGACAATGTGGGTAAACTTTTCAGCTGTTTCCGGTTTCGACGTAAGGACGCGCGTGATGCGGCGAGTCTTCTTATAGATCGTCAAACCCAATTCTATTTCGTGACATGATAGGAACCCTCGACATGCCCGCCATTCAACGCGCTCTGATTTCCGTTTCTGATAAAACGGGTCTCACAGATTTTGCTTTCGGCCTCGCCGCTCTCGGCGTGGAACTCATCAGCACCGGTGGCACCGCGAAGCATTTGCGCGACGCTGGGTTGACGGTGGTGGACATCAGCGCACACACGGGGTTCCCGGAGATTCTCGATGGGCGCGTCAAGACGCTGCATCCAAAAGTTCACGGTGGTTTGTTGTACCGCCGTGATGTGGCAGAACATGTCCGGCAGGCCGCCGAGTTTTTTATTCCGCCGATTGATCTCGTGTGCGTGAATCTGTATCCGTTTGAAGCGACGATCTGCAAGCCGGGTATCGGACTTGAAGAAGCGATTGAGCAGATCGACATCGGTGGTCCCAGCATGATTCGCAGCGCGGCAAAGAATTGGGAGTCGGTGACGGTCGTCGTGGATCCGCACGATTACGAAGAGATTTTGGAGGAGATTAAAAAGAACGGGAACAACACGCTGCATGACACGCGCAAGCGGCTGGCGGCGAAAGTGTTCGCGGTGACGAGCAAGTATGATGGGGCGATTTGTGCGTATCTTGAAACGTTGGGCGAGGACATTATTCCGCCGACATTCACGCTGCATGGTGTGATTAAAGAGACGTTGCGCTACGGCGAAAATCCGCATCAGAAGAGCGCGGCGTTGTACGCGTTGCCGGGCTACAACGAACCGTGTGTGGCGCAGGGTCATCAGGTTTCTGGAAAGGAAATTGGGTTCAATAATTTGCTCGATATGAACACGGCGTTCGAGATCGTGCGCGAGTTTGAGCGACCGGCAGCGTGTGTCGTGAAGCACAACAATCCGTGCGGTGCGGCGAGCGCGGACAATTTGCTTGACGCGTGGAAACGCGCGTATGAAGCGGACCCGTTGTCTGCGTTCGGAGGCGTATTGAGCTTCAATCGTCAGGTTGAATCAGATGTGGCTGAAGAGATTGTTGGGGCAAAGGGTTTCAAAGTGGACGCGATTGTGGCTCCGTCTTTTTCGGACAACGCGAAGCAGATTTTGACGACGCGTAAGAAGTGGGGCGCGAATCTCATTTTGGTTGAAGCGGGAGAGAAGGATGCGAACGCGTCAGTCGAAAAAGCGAAAGCGTTTTCGAACGCGGTTCAGTTCCGCGATGTGCGAACGATTCCCGGCGGGATTTTAGTGCAGACGCCAGACAATGTGTCGTTCGAAGAAGAATTCAAGGCGCTGAAAGTTGTCACGAAACGTGCGCCGACTGAAGCGGAATTGGCCGCGCTGAAATTTGCGTGGATCGTGTGCAAGCACGTGAAGAGCAATGCGATTGTGGTGGCGAAAGACGAAGCGGTTGTGGGCGTCGGAGCGGGGCAGATGTCGCGCGTCGATTCCGTCCATATCGCATTGGCTAAAGCGGGTGACAAAGCGACGGGCGCAGCGCTCGCGAGCGACGCTTTCTTTCCGTTCTCGGACGGCCCGGAGTCGGCAGCGAAAGCCGGTATCACGGCGATCATTCAACCGGGCGGCAGCGTGAAAGACACAGACGTGATCGCGGTGGCGGATCAGTATAATATCGCGATGGTGTTTACAGGGGTAAGGCATTTCAGGCACTAAACGCCTCACTTGCGACGTTTCGCTTGCCCAACACGGCGAATCTTGGCGTTGGGTTTTGTGCGAAAGCGCTCCTGTGTCATGCGCAATTCGAATCATCCTTTTATGGTAATTCGTTTGCCTTTGGACGGATTGTCCGTTATATTTTTTGCCCCGTTGAATGGCTAACGTGGAAGCTTCCGTGGCGGATCGTGAGCCCGGCGTTGTGAACAAATTTAGGGAGACAAGAATGGACAGCACTTCGATCAAAGACCAGGTCATCGCTATCGTCAGTGAGAAGTTGAAGAAGGACAAAGCGCAGATCACGACCGAGAATACGTTCCAGGAACTGGGCGCGGATTCACTCGACACTGCAGATTTGGTGATGGAATTCGAAGACGAATTCGACATCAATATTCCTGAAGAAGCTGAAGGCAAGATCAAGACCATCGGCGATGTCGTGAAATTCATCGAAGAGCAGAGCAGCAAGAAGTAGTTTCAACCCTCCCGAACTGCGCATTCCGGTACCGTGCAAACGACCGGAATGCGTGGCTGTTGGAGCGGCACCGCCCGTGAGCGGCTTGAAACAATCGCATGGAGAAGCCCTTTTACATGAGCACCAATCGGCGACGAGTCGTCGTGACGGGCCTAGGCCTCGTCACACCTGTGGGAATTGGCGTGAAGGCGTCCTGGGACGCACTACTCGAAGGCAAGAGCGGGGTCGGCCCCATCACGCTTTACGATGCCTCGAAACACACCGTCAAGATCGCGGGTGAAGTGAAGAACTTCGATCCGGGGAATTACATTGACGCCAAAGCCGCCACGCGCATGGACCGGTTCGCCCAAATCGCGTGTGTGGGTGCGAATGAAGCCGTCAAGGATTCGGGCTTGGACTTCAGTACCCTCGACACGTCGCGTTGCGGTTGCATCGTCGGTACAGGCATCGGCGGAATCACGGAAATCGAAGAGCAAAAAGAGCGCTTGATGGCCAAAGGGCCGGATCGCGTTTCACCGTTCCTCATCCCCAAATTGATGGGCAACGCCGCAGCTGCTCAGATTTCGATTCTGCACCGGTTGCGTGGGCCGAATTATTGCATCGTTACAGCCTGCGCCGCCGGAGCGAATTCGCTCGGATCGGCGTTGCGGACCATTCAATATGGTGAAGCAGACATCATGCTTTCGGGTGGTTCAGAAGCAGCAGTCACGCCGCTGGGCATGGCTGGTTTTGCAAACATGAAGGCGCTGTCCGCTCGGAACGACGACCCCGAAGGCGCATCGCGGCCATTCGACAAAGGCCGTACGGGTTTTGTGCTCGGAGAAGGCTGCGGAATCGTGGTGCTTGAAGAACTCGAACACGCCAAGCGACGCGGGGCGCGCATCTACGCCGAATTCACTGGCTACGGGTTGTCGGGCGACGGCTACCACATTACCGCGCCGTGCGAAGACGGAGATGGCGGAGTCCGCGCGATGACAATGGCGATCAAAGACGCGGGTTTGCAAGCGACTGACATTGATTATATCAACGCACACGGAACGTCCACGCCGTTCAACGACAAGATTGAAACGCTCGCGATCAAGAAAGTGCTCGGCGATCACGCGCGGAAGATTCCTGTAAATTCGACAAAGAGCATGACGGGTCATACTCTGGGCGCAGCTGGTGGTATCGAATTCGTAGTCACGTGTTTGTCGATTTATGAAGGCAGGGTCCACATGACCAAGAATTTGACAACGCCCGATCCGGATTGTGATCTCGATTACGTTCCCGAAGGCCCGCGCAATCTGCCGATCCAACACGCGCTGTCGAACAGCCTGGGTTTTGGCGGACACAACGCGACGCTGTGTGTGAGCAAGTATTCCGCGTAATTTTATCGTGCGCGGAATTGCAAAATGGCTGCCGAAAGTAAAGTGACATGACAACGAATTCTTGTAGTTCAAATGGCGCGACGGAGAACTCAGGTGCGTTCTCCGTCGATGCCATCGAAGCGATCCTCAACCTCCCGTTCAACGATTTGATCTTTAAAGCTCAGACCGTTCATCGTGAACATTTTGATCCGAATTCGGTTCAACTCTCAACGCTGATCTCGATCAAGACCGGCGGATGTCCGGAGGATTGCGGTTATTGCCCTCAGGCTTCGCGCTATCACACGGGAGTGGACAATCAGGCGCTGATGCCACTTGATGACGTGATCAACGCCGCGAAGGCCGCCAAAGAAAATGGCGCGACGCGTTTTTGCATGGGCGCGGCGTGGCGCGGTCCGAAGGAAAAGGACCTCGATCCGGTGCTCGACATGGTCAAAGCGGTGCGAGCGCTGGGGCTTGAAACGTGCGCGACGCTGGGCATGCTACAGCCAGGCCAGGCGGAGAAATTGAAAGACGCAGGGCTCGATTACTACAACCATAATCTCGACACGTCGCCGGAATTTTACGGAGAGATCATTTCGACGCGGCAGTATCAGGACCGACTCGATACGCTCGACCGGGTGCGTGGCGCGGGGATGCATGTTTGCTGCGGTGGTATCGTCGGCATGGGCGAAACGCGGCGCGTTCGCGCGGGTTTGATCGCGCAGTTGGCCAACTTATCGCCGCAGCCTGAAAGTGTTCCGATCAACAATCTGGTGCAAGTCGAAGGCACTCCGTTGAACGGTACGGACGCACTCGATCCGCTTGAATTCGTCCGCACGATTGCAGCGGCGCGTATCTCGATGCCAAAGAGTTTTGTGCGGCTGAGTGCCGGACGGCGGCAGATGATCGATGCGATTCAAGCGCTCTGTTTCCTCGCCGGAGCCAACTCGATTTTCTACGGCGATAAGCTGCTCACGACCGGCAACCCGGACACGGACGCGGATCGTGCGTTGATGAGTAAGTTGGGAATCAAGACATTGCAGCTCGAACACTGCGACGCGCATTAAATCTTGATCCATTTTGAATTGAAAAAGAGCCGCTGACTTTTGCGGCTTTGTGGTGTTGTAGAGAGTATGAAATCGAACAGTCCCACCCGAAACGCCATCACGCGTCACCTCCTGCTCGTCGTACTATTTATGAATTCTTTCATGACGCTGACTGCTTCTGAAACGCGTTTCGACGCAGCGGGGACGATGGATCGCATCGAACTCGGCAGCGGCTGGATGGACCTCCGCGCGGGTGTCAAAATTCCTGAAGCGGGGTGGGGGAAACAGCATGTTGCTGATCCGGCGAAAACGACATTTCTCGAAACGAACGGAAAGAAATTGTGGCAGTATCGTTTGGGTGATGGCGACAAGATGGATGTCGAAATCACACAGGCCGTGACCACGGTGAAAGACGGAATCCGGTTTGATTTCGTGGCCAGCGCATTCAATGACAGCTCGATTGAAGGCGTGATATTCTGGATCGATCTCCCGGCTGCAATCTTCGCAAAAGGCACGTTTGAAACGCATGGTGTTATTGCCGCGATGGGTCTTTTACCGTCTGAGCTCACAGAGAATAAAATTCTGAGCAGCGGCACAATGGAGAGTATTCAGTTAATCAATCCGGACAAATCGATCCGCCTCGACGCGAAATTTGACACGCCTATGAACGCGACGATTCAAGATAACCGGCGCTGGAGCAATCATTTTTCGGTGCTCATTCAAGGCCACCACGATTTCCTGCTAAAAGGTCAGACAGCGAAATTCAGCGTCGTCATCAGCGCCACGGGTGAGCCTGATTTATCGCCTGCGGTCTTCGTCGTGGATTCGACAAAACCGCGTTACATGATTCAGGGGTTGGGAGGAAACTATTGCTTTCAACTCGAAGCGCCTGAGAAGGCCATCTCGATGAAAGAGCTTCGACCGCAGTTCGCCCGGACGGAAATTTCGCTTAATGATTGGATGCCGAAGAAGGGCGAAGCGCCTGCACCAACCGCTGGAAAAGTGCCGCTTGAATTCGAGCTGATGCGCGAATTGTCCCAGCGCAAAATTCCTTACATTGCGTCGGTATGGAAAGCGCCGATGTGGATGACACGAACTGTCGAGAATCCGCCTGCACACGCCGAAACCGTTATTGCGTCTGAACACTTTCCCGCCGCAATCGAAGCGATTGGCGCGTATCTGAGCCATGTGAAAGAACACTTCCAGAGCGAGCCGGATTACGTTTCGTTCAACGAACCCGACTACGGTGCGCAGATCAAATTCACGCCTGACGAACATCGCGATGCGATCAAGTTGTTGGGAGCTGAATTGAAAAAGCGCGGATTGAAAGCGCGCTGCTTGCTCGGCGACGTGAGTAATCCGCGCACGCCGATGAGCTACCTGCAACCTGCGATTTCGGACGCGGACGCGATGCGTTTTGTCGGGGCGCTGTCGTTTCATTCCTGGGGCGGAGGAACGCCCGCGCACTATGCAGCGTGGAGCGATTTGGCCGCGTCGTTAAAGCTGCCGTTGTTTGTGGCTGAAGCGGGTGTTGATCCGGGCGCGTGGAAGGGGAAGACGTATCGCTCGTTTGATTATGCGGTTCGCGAAATGGCACACTATCAGGACATCTTTGAATTCGCCCGACCTCAAGCTGTATTATATTGGGAGTACACGGGCGATTATGCGTTGATGGAGGTTGATCCGAAAAAGCCGTCCGAACGTTTGGAGACGGAACGCTTCGCACTGCAAAAGCACTGGCTGCGATTCATTCCTGCGGGAAGCGACGCGTTGGAAACCAGTGGCGGAAATGCGGCGGTTCATCTCACGGCGTTTCGTCACAAAACGACCGAGCGCGAGCACATTTCACTGCAGGTCAGCAATACGCAGTGGCCGCGCAAGGCACGCATCGCAGGGATTCCGGCCCATGTGAAGACACTTCACGTCATCCAGACAACGCGTGGAGTGCACTTCAAAAAACAGGTGGATATGACGCCGGTCAATGGCGTCGTGGAGATCGAATTGCCGGGGCAATCGCTCACGACGCTGACGACCATGGAGTAATCCTACTCGATTTCTTTGCCTTCCATCGCGGATCCACGGGCCACCGCGAGCCGGCCTGTGCGGGCCATTTCTTTGATGCCGTATGGCTTTACGATCAGCAGGAACGCGTCGATTTTAGATTCCGGACCGACGACTTCGACCATCACATCTTTGAGTCCGATGTCGACGACTTTGCCTTCGAACACTTGAACGAGTTCGAGGATTTCCTGGCGCGCTCCGGCGGGCGTGTTGAGCTTGACCAGCGCGAGGTCGCGTTCGACGTGATCGACGCCGGTGAAGTCCAGCACCTTGATCACATTCACGAATTTTGAGAGGCCTTTTTTCATCGCTTCGACGATGCCATCATCGCCGCGTACGGTGATCGTCATGCGCGAAAACTGGGCTTGTTCGGTTTCACCAACGGTCAGCGAATCGATGTTGTATCCGCGTGCTGCGAAGAGATTCGCGACCTGCGCGAGCAGGCCCGGCGCGTTCTTGACCAGGGCGGAGATGACGTGGCGTTTGGGTTTGGATTCGGGCGTGGACATGAAATTCCTTTTCAAGTTTCAAGAGCACAAGGTCGGTGTTTCAAAGCATCGAAAAGCTTGGGAATCGCGGGCGCTTCATCGCACCCGCGATCCCTTTGGTCGTTTATTAAAAATTACTTCTTGCCCTTCTTAGCGACGGGCTTGGCTGCTTTCTTGGTAACCGGCTTCTTCGCCGGAGCGGCCTTCTTCGGAGCGGCTTTCGCGACAGCCTTCTTTGCCGGGGCCGCCTTCTTGACCGGAGCTTTTTTCTTCGCCGCACCACCCGCGATACCGACGCCTGCAGCTGCGCCGCTCAACGCCTTCTGTCCCTTGCTTTCCGGGCGCAGTTCGCGAACGATTTTGCCGATGCGCCAGATTTCGTCGTCGGCGACGCGCGCCAATTCCTTCTGCAAGCCTTCGTGGTAATCGGCCTTGCCGTTGGACTCGATCGAGATGCGCGCTTCATTGCCCGTCTTGACGCTGTTGTACAGCTTTTCGAAGACCGGCTTGTTCGCGTCGCAGAACGGCTGGAACCAATCCAACGCGCCGCGCTGAGCGGTCGTCGAACAGTTCGCGTACATCCAATCCATGCCGTTCTGAGCGATCAACGGATAGAGGGACTGCGTGGCTTCTTCGACCGTTTCATTGAACGCTTCGGACGGGGAGTGGCCGTTCGCGCGGAGCACTTCGTATTGCGCTTTCCAAATGCCGTAGATCGCGCCCATCAACACACCGCGTTCGCCGGTGAGATCGGAGAGCACTTCTTTTTCAAATGTTGTTTCAAAGAGGTAGCCCGAACCAATCGCAATGCCGAGCGCAATCGCGCGGTCGCGAGCGCGGCCCGTGACGTCCTGGAACACAGCGAACGAACTGTTGATGCCACGGCCTTCGAGGAACAAGCGGCGCACCGTTGTGCCCGAGCCCTTCGGGGCGACGAGGATCACGTCAACATTCGCCGGCGGAATCACACCTGTTTGGTCTTTGAAGACGATCGAGAAACCGTGCGAGAAATACAGCGCCGAGTTGGGCTGCAAGTTGTCGCGGATTTCCGCCCACGACTGTTTCTGGCCGGCGTCGGAGAGCAGATACTGGACGACGGTGGCGCGCTTGACGGCGTCGCCGACTTCGAACAGTGTCTTGCCGGGAACCCAGCCGTCAGAGACCGCGAGGTCCCAGCTTTTACCACGGCGGCTGCCGATGATGACCTTGACTTTGTTGTCGCGCATGTTGAGCGACTGGCCGCGCCCCTGGACGCCGTAGCCGATGACGGCGACGATTTCCTTACCGAGCGCTGCCTTCAATTTCTTCGCCGGAACGTCCGTGCGCTCCACAACCGTTTCCTTGATCCCGCCGATTTCAAATGTTCTCACTGCGTTTTCCCCTTCCCTGTATTAAACTCTCAGCCTTACCAAGAACTGAGGTACTCCAAATTGTTGTGCATCTGTTCCGCGCTTCGGCCTTTTATGAGACGTGCGAGTTTCAGCACTTTCTCACGGTTCGACGAACTAATTTGTTCCGCGACGATGATGCCATGATGTCGCTTGCCATCCAGTATCCATTGCGAATGCAATTGGTCAAAGTCACCTACGTTATATGAAAAGAGTGACCACCCTTTGCTTGTCGCGAATATCAATTGCTCTTCGTCCGACCACCCACGTGTATTCTGTTCATTGACACTGCTCGCAAAAATGCCCGCGTTTCGAACCAATCGAATCAATTCCTTTTCCTGGGCGTCCTCGTCAAAATAAAGAATGACGCTCATGCCACTCGGCCTTTGACTGCCAACTTTCTCCCTGCGGCTCGGTCCTGTTCGATGGCTTGATTAATTTCATCACGATGATCATGATAATACGTCAGCGCCGAATGAATTTGCTCGAGACTTAAATGCGGATATTTGGTTTGAATGTCTTCGGGCGTCTCCCCAGCGTTATGCCATTTCGCGATGCACTTAACCGAAGTCGCGGTGCCAGCAATACACGCGCGTTCGCCGGTTGCACATTTGATTTTGTGAATCATCGTGGCCGTGTCCACGGTCGCCGCACTCATATATTCACTCCTTAACTGCCCTTACACAGTATACTCATTCTTCTTCGGAGAAGTAATCGAAATCGACCTAAATGTACTGCACTGCATTCTTAAATTCGCCCGGCTCGCATGCCTTGCAAATCAACTCCAACTCCGCGATGTAATATCCGATCCGGTCCTTTTGCAATTTCGTATGAATCAGTCCGGCAAATTCGACGTTCGAGCGCTGTCGTTTCGCCGCCTCACACAACATGTCCGCATCTTCACTGAACATCACCCGCTTGAGCTCTCCGGCTCTGGAAAGCAACCGCTCATCCAATGTTCCTGTTAGCCCATCTTCCTGTGCCGTTAGAACACTCACGCCCCGCATCCGTAATCCTTCGGTGATAGCCGCCGGTATATGTTCATCCATGTAAAGAAAAAGCGCCATGTTTTGATCTCACGCTCGTTTCTTGAAAGGCTGCGGTCCGGTTGTTGTTGACATCTCCTCACACAACTTTCGATCCGCCTCAATCTGTCCGTTAATTTCGTCCTGATTGTCGTAATAGTACGTGAGCGCCGCGTGAATCTCCGCGAGCGAAAGATGCGGATACTGCCGCGCCATTTCCTCCGGGCTCCAACCGTAGGCCTGCTTGCTAAGAATAAGGTGAAGGACTTTCGTCCGGGTGCCTTCAATCCAAGCGACGCCTTGCGCGTCTATTATGATATGTGCGGTCAATAATGCACTCATGTTTCAACCTCCTTTGAACTGACAGACTACTTTTTCTTTAAACCTGTGATTGCTTTATGCAAAGGCTGGTACGTACTGGTTAAACCATTCTCAAGTAATTTAATCAGTTCTTTCACATCCGCCGAGCCAAGATCACGCAGTTTGTAATTTCCGCCTTCCCAAACTATAACATACTTGTCTGTATAATCACAACGCGTCGAATAATCGTCAGATGATTGAGGTAACTTTGCTTCAACTTTACTTTTGAAGCTCTCCGCACGTTCATTCGCGGAATTATAGTACCACGCAATTACGCGAAACGCTATTGTATCGCCTATACTTGGCGGCAGGTGTTGTGGGTCGTCTAGTTTTGACAGACAGAAAGCCAGCCAAACATCCTTAAAGGGACGCTCAATTTCTTCGAAGTATATCTCAAAAAACTTTCGATTGTAAATTCTAACATCCGGAATTGGTTTATCCGGGAGAAGACTATATACTGCCTTATGTTCTTCGATCTGTTCTTTTATTTGTTCTAGTACAGACGCGTAATTTGGACAATGACTGCAAATCAGAGCCAAAGCACGTCGGTGTTCCTCTTTTAGGAATAGTTCGGCAATAAACGCTGCTGCCTTCTTTTCCACTATCGCCTCTCCTTCTAAGTGATCAATCATGGCTTTAAGAAGAATTCCAACATGGGGTTCAGCGCTTTGCAAGACGAACTTGCATGCACTACACACCGTCTTATATGAACATGGTAATACCGTGCATTTGCTATTCTTATCGGCAGTCTCGGGCAATCGTCCGTCCGGTGTTAGAAAAAATAAAAATCTTTTATCAACTTTGGGATACTTTTCAATTATCCAGTGCTGATAGTCAGCCAATTGATCCGGCTGTTCTCCAGCGTTAATTTTGTTCTCAATACCAAATACCCCGACGGTAGTTTCGCTTTCGTCTTTCAAAGTCACGAGTATATCTATCCGGCGTTGTTCGTCAGTGCTTCGCTCGGTTTGTGCATAGGTTTTAGTGGATTTCGAGAAAGAAATCGAAAGCGTTTGTTTCGACTCTTTTTCAATTGCGTTCAACCATGCTTTGAAGAGTTCACATCCTAATTTGTGGCTTTCATCGGAGCGAAATAAATAGGCCAGAATCCTCGACCAAGAATTTTCAACAATTGCATCATCAAAAAGCTTCAAAAGATCAAATTGAGGCTTCAGATTCTGCAATTCTCCCCATTGGCGAGTTGCGATCAATCCGTTCAAACAATCGGTATCGCTGATCATTTTCCTTCCGCCTTCTTCAAATCCGACGGTTTCATACTCAGTGCCACCTGATGATTACTATCTCGAAATCCCAGCACAACCGCGCGCACAGTTGTTTCAATATCTGGAAAATCGCGCGGTGTAATAGGTCTCAATTTGTCCTCGAAATCAATAATTTCAATGAGCCCAACGAAGGGAGTATCAATCCGGTTCATGCTGACAAAAGCGCCGAAACGCCAATGTGCCATAATTTCGCCCGTGACAATGGTCCCAATCGCAAGCTTTGACTTCAAATCGTTCCACTGCTTTTCAGTTTTTTCTGTTTCGCACATGATGACGAGCCTCCGACCCGTCATCTTATAAATTATTCCAAAAAAGTCACGCGTATTCGCGGTCTCGTCTACTCCGCACCAACTGCGCAGCTCAACTCCTTGTTCATCGGGTCGTAGACGATCTCCGCCAACGCGCCGCCGGCCGGGATCATCGGGTACACGTTTTCTTCCAGCGCCACGCGGAAGTCGATCATCACCGGAGCGTCTTTGAATTTGTACGCTTCCTTGATCGTCGCGTCGACGTCTTCGCGCTTGTCGCAGCGCAGGCCGTAGCAGCCGAACGCTTCCGAGACTTTCACGAAATCGGGATTGTCTGACAAATCCACTTCGCTGTAATGGCGGTCCCAGAACATTTCCTGCCACTGACGCACCATGCCGAGGTAGCCATTGTTGACGAGGCAAATCTTGATCGGCAACTTCAAGCGCTTGGCGGTCACAAGTTCCTGGATGTTCATCTGGATCGAGCCGTCGCCGGTGATGCACCAGACTTCTTCGCCGGGATTGCCCATCGCTGCACCGATCGCCGCAGGCAGGCCGAAGCCCATCGTGCCCAGGCCGCCGGACGTGATGAATTTACGCGGATCGACGAACGTGTAGAACTGTGCGGCCCACATCTGATGCTGGCCCACGTCGGTCGCCACAATCGCCTTGCCTTTGCTGAAATGACAGACGCGTTCGATCACGTGCTGGCCGCGCATGCCTTCGCCGGGGTACATCAGCGGATGGTTCTTTTTCTGATCGCTTAATTCGTTCAGCCACGGCTTGCGGTCCTTTGCTTTCAGGTGCTTGAACAGCTTCTTCAAGCTCTCGCGAATGTCGCCGAGCACTGGGTAGTCGCATTTGACATTCTTGCCGATGCTTGTCGGATCGATGTCGAGATGCGCCTTCTTCGATGCCACTGAGAACTTATCCAAGCGGCCCGTGATGCGGTCGTCGAAACGCGCGCCGACGGAGATCATCAGATCGCATTTGTCCATGGCGTAATTACCCGCCGCCGTGCCGTGCATGCCGGCCATGCCGACGGAGAGCTGATGGTTTCCCGGGAATGCGCCGAGGGCCATCAACGTTGTCGTCACGGGAATGCCCGCGCGTTCAGCCGCTGCGCGTAATTCGCGGAACGCTCCGGAGATGATGCAGCCGCCACCCACGTACAACAGTGGGCGTTCGGACGCGTTGATCGCTTCGGCCAGCGCTTCGATCTGGTTCGGAATCACTTCGACGGGCGGATTGTAGCCCGGCAAATCCATTTGCACTTTTTCATACGGCCAAACGCCCATGTATTCGTCCGTCTGGACGTCGCGAGGAATGTCGACGAGCACGGGACCGGGGCGGCCTGTCTGTGCGATGTGGAACGCTTCCTTGATGATGCGCGGAAGATCGTTCACGTCTTTGACGAGGATCGCGTGCTTCGTGATCGGGCGGCAGATGCCGGTGATGTCGGCTTCCTGGAACGCGTCGGTTCCGATCAAATTGCGCCGCACCTGGCCGGTGATCGCGACCATCGGAATCGAGTCCATGTACGCAGTGGCGATGCCGGTCACGAGGTTCGTCGCGCCGGGGCCGGACGTGCCCATGCACACGCCGACTTTGCCGGTCGAACGCGCATACCCGTCAGCCATGTGCGAGCCGCCCTGCTCATGGCGACAGAGAATGTGCTCGAGGCCCTGGACACTGTACAGCGCATCGTAAATCGGAATCAGCGCACCGCCGGGGTAACCGAAGATGTACTTCACGCCTTCCTTCTTCAGGCACTCGAGCAACACATGCGCACCGGACCTCGGATCCATCGTGGGTTTTTTGGACATGACAGCAATCCTTGAAAAGCTGGGTGTTGAAACAAAAAAGTGGCCGCGATCACCGCGCCACAGGAGTGATAGTACACGAAGGGCTAGGGAATGCAAGTCTTTTGTTTTGAGATTGTTGTATAATTTGAATGCGTGTAAAAAAACAATCGTTTATTGCTTGTTATTGATAATTAACATACATAAAAATAGCATATATCGATAATATGCGTCGAATGCTATGAATTGATTGTCTGGTTTTGGCGTCGTTTTGCGTAAATCTTATGCGAAAGCCCGAATTTGCATTCGGGCTTTCGTGATCGGGGCGTGTTGTTTCGGATGACGTTGTCGATCTACTTCTTCGCTTTCCCATACACAACGATCTTTCCGTTCGTCGTCGCCATGAAGACGCGGCCTTGCGCGACGGCTAAACCGTCCCAGACGGGCGAGCTGTCCAGGTCGATGCCGTCGTTGACGCCGTCGCCGGATTTTGAGACGGCCAACAAGCGTGCACCGCGTTTGTCGTCGAGAGCTGCGTCTTGTTCGGCCAAGTCCGCGAGGATCGCTTTGTCTTTGTTTCGCAGGCGGTCGAAGGCATATTCTTCGTCCACGTTGTCGGGCGGACCAGCGTAGAACAGGGTGTCGCCTGCTTTCGCCATGCCTCTCGCGAAGATCGGAGCCGGGCGGGTCCATTTGCTTTGCACAAACGTTTCGCCGGGGCGCGCGGCTTTCAATTCGCGTTTGCCTCCTTTTCCTTTTTCGTTTTTGGCGTGTTCGTCGGCGTGTGCCTTGATGTACTCCGCGTCGGGCTCGGTCGGGTCTTTCGGTTTCGCGGCGGGATCAACGGGGTCCTTCGGTTTAGCCACAGCCTCCGGTGCTTTTTCCGGAAGCGGGTGGCCGTTTGTCGGGCGGTTTTTGAAGAGCAGCGCGCCGCTTACTTTGCCCTTCGCCGTTTCGACGCCATGAACCGTGCCGTGCAGATTATTCCCGGATTGATCACGTGCATCGCCATTGTCAAATGCGTATGCGACGACCGCGCCGAGGTTCGAATTCTTTTTAATCGCATCTACTTTCAACGAGGCGCGGTCGGCGATTTCAGATGCCGTCAAAGCCTTATGATAGACCGCGAATTGGTCAATCATCCCAACAAACGCCGCGCCTTTTCCGTGATCAGAAACGAGCGAATTTCCACTCGCTCCAATTTCAAATCCCTGATTGGGTTTGCGTTGTATGAGGCCCTTCGATTCGCCTTCCGCCGCCAACGCGCCATCGACATACAAGCTCAATTTCTTTAACGTCAACACCGCTGCGATGTGGTGCCAGTCGTCGCTCAATGCAGTCTTTGACATCACTTGATCGAGTACGCCTTGATGTCGCGCGCTGAAGGCAGGCTTGCTGTCGTGAAGCGTCAGCGCGTAGCCATTTTGTCCACCGCCGTGCGACGCGATGACGCCTTCATTTGCGCCGGGATAAACCCATGCTTCAATCGTGATCGGCGATTTGCTCGGATCAAGTTTCGGATCGTCGGGCAGACTGACGTGCGGCGACGCGATTCCATCCGCGGCTTTTCCGGCGGCCGCTTTTTTGGGACCGCCGTTTTCTACTTTATGTTCCTCGGCCACGTCGGGCGCTTCGCGGCTGGCTGAATACAATTGATATTCCATCGTCGTCGTCCATTTGAAATATTGTGGCTGGCGACCGTACGCGTAGACATCTTTGTCATCGAAGACGAGCATGCGCCCGGTCGGCGTGAAGCGTCCGGCTTGGAAATATCCGTTGTGTCCGCCAGCGAAACTTTTGCCGAAGACCCAGTAATTGCGGTGGAACCAGGAGTCGTCGATGAAGCCCATCGGTGCGAAGATGTGCGAGCCTTCTCCCTTTTGCGCGGCGCCCTGCGCAATCGCACTTCCCGACACGGGTCCGATGTCCACGCGTGTGCCGTCCGCTGCGATCTTCTGTGAATGCAAATACGTGTATTTTCCATCGCTCGACAGCACGTCATTCAATCCAACCGGCATCTGCAACGTCTTCACACGCGTCTGTAAATTCTTGCCGGTCTCCGGATCTTTTTCGTCGTAGACTTTTTCAGCGACCTTCGCTCCGGTCGCGACGTCCAAACGCATGAAGCGCAGACCTCCGTCGAGGAAGACGGAGCGTCCGGCGACACAGCTCGCGACACCGTTTTCGACGAGCACGGCTCCGTGAACCGGCCAGACGCTTTCGAGTTGTTCGAACGCCATGTGGCGACGGTCGAGCGGCGCGACGTGGTACTTCCAAATCATCTGACCGTCGCTTGCACGGAGGCAATACACGCAGCCGTCCATGCTGCCGAATACGATGCGGCCCTTCCAATAAGAAGGAGGCGAATCGACGCGCGCCCCGGCAATGAAATTCCAGAGCGGCTTGCCTGTGCCGAAGTCCAAGGCGTGAATCGTGTGCTGGTCAACTTGAGCGACGAACAGCTTTCCCGCCGCAACAATCGGTGCGCTTAATTTTCCACCGAGCGACAGCTCCCACGACTTGCTCAAGTCCGGATCGACGGGCTGATTTGTGTAGCCGCTGCGCGCTGCGTCGTGCCGGTACGTCGGCCAATCTTTGTCGTCGGCAGCGGTCTCGTCGAGCGGTTGGCCGAATGCCGGGCCTTTCTCCAAACGATGCTCTTCATCCAAGCCTTTCGGGAGCGGTGTGGCCAGGGCAGGGGCGAGCGCGTTCATTCCAAACAGTTTTGCTTCGGGGTAACACGCGCAGTCGTGCGGGCCGGCGTAAACGAGTCCGTTGCAGGGCATGATGCCGTAGAGACAGGCGCCGCGAACCCAGTGATTAATCTCCCAATGTTTTGCATTGAAATCGACGAATTCAATGCCTGTGCGCGACGGTAGCAGAAAACGTTCGGTTGCTTTGGCGATGTAGCAGCGATGATGGAACCAGTAGGTTTGGACGTCCGGCGGGAACTCGGATTTCACTTCACCTGTGACAAGATTTCGACCCGTGAACGCGCCGGACATGCCGCCGGATGTTGTGGGCGCGTTCCAGACCAAGCCGCCTGCGACGATCAAATCTTCGGGCGAACGATAGCCGGATTTCGAATGCGGCGCGGACCACAAATCTTTGCCGGTGTCTGCGTTCAAGCCCTTCATTGTGCCGGTGCCGCCTGCGTACAAGAGCACATCATCGTGGAGGACGACACGCGGGCCGTAGTTGAATTCGAAAAGCTTGCGCTTCTCTTCGAGCGCGCTTTTCCAACGTTGTTCGCCAGTTTTCGGATCGAGTCCGATCAGTTCGTCGCCGTCATAAAAGACGACGCGCTTGCCATCGGTTGTGAGCGTCAACGGAGCGATTTTGACGTCGGTTTTTTTCCAGATTGTCGCGCCAGTTTCCGGATTGATCGCGAACAGATTCCGCGCTTTTTTATCCCAATTGTATTCCGATTCAACGCGCTGCTGGTCGCCTGTATTGAGCTTCGGCGCGAATTCTTCGAGCACCCATTTGTTGGGATTGACCATGACGTACAACACGCCGTTCGAGAACAGGATTTCTTCCGCACCTTTTGTTTCTTCGTAGACACGGATCGTGTCGCCGGTCGCACCGTTCAAACAGGACACGGGCGCTTCAATCCCCTTCGTCACAAAGATGCGGTCGCCTTCTGCGACGAGACGGCGCGTCAATTGTGTCGGGCCGGATTTCAGCGGCCACATCTGGTTCTGCCAGTTCTCAATCGGCTGCCGCCACAGGATCGTGCCGTTGAACGAATCGCGCGCGGTCAGCATCCATTTTGACGGCATTAAAATGGAGATGCGCGACCCTTCGTCCATGATGTAATAGTTGCGCCCGTGTGCTGAGACCATCGCGCTCAAACTGGAGATGCGGTCGTGATGCCGGGACCAGCGCGGGCTGCCGACCCATTGAAGACGCTCAGGCGGGCCGACGGTCATATCTTTCGAGACCGCGTTGCCGCGCGCGTCATAATAAAAATGAGTCCATTCATCGAGGCTGGCCGGGCGCGGTTTGATGACTTTTGTCCACGCTCCGTTTTTCTGAACATACGCGACACCATCCGGCACCAACACGCGCGTGACTTCGTCAGCCGAAACACCATCGCCTTTTTCGACGACGAGCAGATTGACGAGGTTGTCGATGTAGGGCAGCATCGCGCCGTCGAAGCGGTCCACGCAGACATCGCCATATACGCCTTCTTTGGTGAGATACGCCCGCGCGGCCGCGACGTTTTCGGGGCTCGTGTCCAAGCCTTGAACCTGGTAACTCGCGTTGCGCCGCAGCGCTTTTGTCAGTCGCCCGTCACCGCACCCGACATGCACAACAAAGCCGCCGCGCACATTCGTCGCGTCAAAAATTTGTTTGGCCAACGCGTCCGGTTCGGCGGCGTATGACAGATGAAGAAACAGAATGACGGACAATGCGACGATGCGTGAGGATAATTTCATCATGACTCTCGACCTAGGCGTGACGGAGCGTTGGGAATTTAAACACAATTGATATAACGAAGACTACACCGCAAGGGGAGTGCCGTTTAAGATGGGTAATTTTATTTGCGACGACTCGAAACGACAGCGCGCTCACATTCTGAGCGCGCTGAGTTTCGTCGTTTTGAATATTCACGTCTGTGTTAGAACTTTCCGTCTTCCGTCGGTTTCGGCGGCGGGACTGGATTGCCCTGTTGCATGGCTTGGCCCATTTCCATAAACATCTTGACCATCTTGGCAATGGGAGCCAACGGGATTTGCTCTGAAATCTGCAACTTACCTTTGTCCATGGAACCGGCGATCAAAACGGGCGCACCGTCAGGCAATTTGGCAAAAATCGGGCCCATCGGATTGTTCGGGTCCGCTGACACCGCTTTCATTAAAGCGAGAAAATCGTAATCAACATAGAACTGCCGACCTTCACCGAACGCGGCTTTTGATTTCAACGTCATGCCATTCGGCGAGAACGTTCCTGATGTGGTCATGTCGATCATCGCGTTCAACGTTTCGGGCTTGTCCGACGACAGGAAATAGCCTTTCACAATTGCAATTTCGCGCGGCTTCATCATCTTGTCCATCTGTTCTTTTTGCGGACCTTTGAACATCGGACCGTCCATAGTCATTGTCATCCGGGCAATATCGACGCCTTTGTATGCGCGCGCCTTCTCTTCGAATTTCGAGATCATCGTCATACCCATTCCAGCGTAGAGTTTGCCGATCATGCTGTCCTTGTCGAACAGCGCGTTGGTCTTCTTCAGCATCTCCAAATACGCCGCTGGATTCTTGACCGTTCCAGCCATCGTCTGGCTCATGCCGTCTTTGCTGAACTGCATTGAAAACGCCTGCGCCCCGCCGACTGAATCCAACGCTTCCTGCATAAACGCGACCATTTCGTTCTTCGCCAGATCGCCGTAGTCTGGATTAGCCGCCACTTCGGCAACGAGCTTCTTCCACGCTGCTGACAGCGCGACCATATCCATGCTGGTCGTTCCGGCGAGCGATCCGTTTCCAACCAATGCTTCAAGATTCTTGTCCGTCTTGGCTGCTCCGTTGGACATAAACGACGCGAGAATCGAGCCTTCTTTGGCCGCAAAAACCATGTCCATCGTCAACGCTTCGGGCGTGACTTTTAGATCAAGCTGCATGGAGTTGATCTGATGCAGCAACCCATCGACGCCGCGCAGACCCATCTTAACGAGCTTGATGGCCATCTCGGGTTTGATCTCGACGCCTGGTGGCGGCGGTTCGTTAGTAATTGAGTCGATGGCTTTCTTCTCGGTTTCTTTCAGACCGCTTGCAAGCATCGATCCGTAGGTGTCCATCAACGAGGCGCCGCTGATGAAAAGACGAATATCGGTAGCGGGTTTTGCGGCGGCGAGTTTGTCGTAGTCCGCGCGCATCGCTTGAGCTTTTTTCAAGAGTTCGGCGGTGGGTGCGGCGATCAAGACGCCGTTTTCAAACGCACTCACGCCCTTTGCATTGAACACTTGGTCGTACGGTTGAGCGGCAATTGCCGGCATGAACAGCGCCATTGGCGGCGGAGCGCCCGGTTGCATTTGATACCCTTCAGGAAGCTTGAACAACACCAACATGAGCGGCGTCTTGCCGAGGTTATCCAGCGCCGCGTCGCCCAATTGGGCACCCACGATCAGCTTGGCCATGCCTGGAGCATATTGTCCGGGCGGGGCAAATTGTTTGGCCAGCACATCGACGGCAGTGAACAGCGCATTAACGTCCGGCACCACGACATAGGCCGCAGCTTCTTTACCGCCGAACTCGACCGGCGTCGCAGCCGTTTCACCGGCAACGAGCGATCCAACACACATAAAACTGGCGAACACAACACTCAAAAACGCGCGCCGCATTGGCGAATAGTTCATGGTCTATTGACTCGCGCACAGCCAAAGCGGCTATCTAAACTAATTAAGGAGTGGAAG
>JBAXUS010000098.1:0-22614 GCA_037129555.1 Planctomycetota bacterium | reverse complement strand
GCCCGGATGTTCGAAACGTTTCCGATCGAACGCGGCGCGATTTTGTTGATGACTGCCGAAGGCGTCCCGGGATTGCAGGTGACGCGTATCCGCCCCGGCGTCGAAGCCACCGGCAACATAGACATCTCGCGCGGATCGCTTCAGCAACTGCTCCAAAAACGCGAGAGCTTTATTTCGATTCAAACACAAAGTGATGAGCGCGCGTCGTCCATGCACGCAACGCTTCGTGCGCCTGCCAGTTCTATCATGGGCATTCCGCTGAAAGTCAAGGATCGCGTCTGTGGCATCATCTTCCTCGAAACAGGCAGCATCGCCGCGCCTTTCACTGAAAGCCACTTGAGACTCTGCACCGCGATGGCGCTGCACTTGGCCGTGTGTTTGGAAAACACCCGTCTGCACACCGAACTCCTCAATCACGCTGAGTTCAACAATTCCGTCCTCCGCGCGCTCGGCTCCGGCATCATGGTCGTCGATTTTCAGAGCCGTGTTCTGCACATGAACCGCGCCGCGATGGACATTCTCGACAAGACAGAATCGCAGATGCTCGGGCGGACGCTCAATGAATTTCCCGAGATGTCCGAATTCCATCTCGCGGTCCAAAACACGATCCAAAACAAAAAGCCTGAGGACCGCTACGAACTGAAATTGAAAACTGCGAACGGCAGCGCCACACTTGGCATGTCCACCTCGCTCCTCGCCAATTACATGGGTATGGTTTCCGGAGTGGTGATCACGTTCCGGAATCTCGGAGCGCTTCGGAAACTCGAAGATCAAGTCCGTCGCGCGCACTATCTCGAAGCGCTGGCACAAATGGCCGCCGGCGTCGCTCACGAAATTCGGAATCCGTTGAACTCCATCCGAGGCTTCACACAACTCGTCCTCGAACACGAACAGACCAGCCCCGTCAGCAAAGAGTACACGCAGATTATTCTTGAAGAAGTGGACCGGATGAACAACATCGTCCAAGAGATGCTCGATTTCTCGCGCCAGCGCCAATTCACGCTGCTTCCGCTCTCATTGGTCAGCCTGATCGAAGACCTCGTGCATGACATGCAGGTCGAATCGCACCAGGCCAAAGTCGTGCTGGAAGTCCTCGAACCCGGAGACGACCTTCCGAATGTACTGGGAAACCGCGACAAACTCCGCCAAGTCTTCCGCAACATTGTTTTGAATGGAGTTCAATCCTGCAAGCCCGGCGGAAGTGTGACGATTGGCTTTCAACCCGTCGTCAGTCAGGTCATCGATCCCAAAACAAAAAGTCTCGACAAGACGGTTTCATTGCGCGAAGTTGTCGTCCACATCAACGACACCGGTTGCGGCATGACACCTGAAACGCTGCGGAAAATCTTCGATCCATTCTTCACACAAAAAGAAACCGGCACTGGATTGGGACTCTCGATCTCTCAAAAAATCATCGAGCAACACCACGCCCGCATCGACGTCAAAAGCGAAGTCGGCAACGGCTCGACATTCTCCGTTCACTTCCCGGCAATCAAAGCAAAAGAATAACACGCGGTTCGAACGCAGAAGGCTACTTCTTTTTGCTGTTTTTAAACTCCAGTGTTTTGAGCGCAGAGTCAACCAAAGTCTTGGTGGCTTCGCCATTCTTAACAAGCGCGCGCAAACTCGCCTGGGCCTGCTGAAGTGTCAAAACTCCGTCACGATGCAAATTCTGTATCGTCCGAACTGCTCCTTGTGCAAGCCCTTCCACACGGCCTTCCACACGGCCTTCCACACGGCCTTCCACTAGCCCTTTATCTCGGCCTTTGTTCATCAATACTTCAGTCAGCGACACGGTGTCCTCCTTCCACGGATCAAGGTCTATGTTTTTTTCTCGCAAGTCGTCCCAATCCTGATCATCAAACGGTGCATAATCAGTAATAAATTGTAGATACTTAGACCGCTTCGTCGAATCTTTTTCAAGCTTGCAATAGCGTGCCAGCGAGTGCCCAATCACATCAACTTTATTGCTTAGATCGTACTTCATCAACGGCATGCATAATTGTGCCACAGGATTATTACTCCCCGCGAACGCCGCCGCCTCCATGCTCCCGAGTGTACAGCATACGCAGTGGAATTCCAGATAGCTGCCGCACTGTCCCGACAGTGCCAGTTTCGCCGTCACTGGTTTCTTTCGAAACGGATGGATCACCACCGGCACAACGCGCCGCGTCTTGTACAGCCGCGCCAGTTCCAAACAATACGTCGCCAGATTGATCAACCAATCGCCCCGGGGGCGAGAGTCCTCTTCAATCACAAAGAAAATCGCCTCGCTCGATCCGTCCGGAAATTCAACCTTCAACGGTGTGTCCAATATCTTGAAACTGCCGCCCAGACGTTTCTGCAATTGCTCCTGCCGAATTGGAAGGATGCGCGCATCAGGCGGCAGTTTCGCGGCCTCTTCCGCCGCGAAGAACTCCAGCGATGGGCGCATGTACTCCAGAATCACATTTTTGAAATTGCGATCATGATCAATCGTCATCGCGTACCGCTTTCAATCCGTTCCATTGAATTCGACAGACACGCGACACCGTAAAATAACTTCCGTCCGTCCGCGCGAGGCTGGATGGTCACAGCCGCCGCGCACGGTAATTCACTATACCGCTCGCCCCCCACGTTCTGATTCCATCCAGTCGGATTGGACGAATCGGCGAGCGCTTCAGCTGCTGTCAGCATGATCGAATAATCGCCCGGATCCATGTCCATGCAAATCGAAAACAACGTGATGATTTCAGTCCCGGCACGAAAATCATATGGCTCAATGTCCGCATTGATTTCTCCGCGCGCAAATAAAATTCGCCCGGTCCGGTCCGAAATGGCCACGCCAAAATTGACATGCGCCGCGTCCGCATTCGCCCGCCACCGGGCATAAATTCCCAGCTGTCCACCTTGAGCCACCGACGCCGTACTGTTCACTCCGTCTGCTTGAAACGCAATTTGTAGCAACTCGACGCGCAGATTTCCTATCGTCTCAACGCGCCGGGGCTCAGTCCACATCAATCCATTTAACGTCGCGCCTGATGCTGCGAGTTCTGTGGGTCGCTCAGGATTCTCGTTCGTCCTTTCAGGCGCAAGGGACGGGGCGGGGGAGGGCTCCACAGATTTTTTTTGCTCGACAGGTTCCGGAGCGCTCGTCCCGCCGAGATGCGCGTAATACAACCGAATCCCGGCGTGAACATCGCCCAGATGTGTGCAGATTCCCTTCTCCAAAACCAGCGTTCGCTTGCACAACGACTGTACCGCACCTAGATCGTGCGACACAAACAACATCGCCACACCCGCATCCAAAAGCTCACGCGCGCGCCGGAAGCATTTCTGCTGAAAAAAAACGTCGCCTACACTCAACGCTTCATCAACGATCAAGACTTCCGGCTCAAAACACGTCCACATGCTGAACGCCAGCCGCACGTGCATGCCGCTGCTGTACAGTTTCACAGGCCGGTCAAAAAAATCGCCCAGCTCCGCGAATCGTTCGATGTGCTCCATCTTCGATTCTGCGTAACCTTCCGGAAAATCCAGCAGCCGCGAGCAATTCACAACATTGTCGCGCCCAGACAATTCTGGATTCATTCCCGTCCCAAGCTCCAGTAAACTCAGCAATCGCCCATTGACCGCAAACGTCCCGTCTGTTGGAAAAAGTGATCCCGTCAGAATCTTCAGCAGCGTACTTTTTCCCGAACCATTCGACCCGATCACGCCTAAACATTCGCCCCGAGCGAGATCAAACGAAACATCGCGCAGAGCCCAATAATCCTGATGTCGTTGCAATGCTCCCAGCGAAAGCCACTCCGTGAGTCGCGCGCGCGGTGATGGATAAATCTTGAATCGTTTGCTGATTCCGGACGCCGTGACGATGGGTTCGTTCATGTTAGATAGCGTCCCGAATTTCAGGCCGTAGTTTTTTCAGGACCGCGTGAGAGAAAAGCGTCATCGCACTGGGCCACGCCAGCATCGCAATCCACGTCTCGGAACTCGGCCATGTTGAAAACAAAAACAGCTCATGCATCGCGTTGACCGCTGGAACAATCGGATGAAAGCGCGCGACGAGTTGAAGCGCGTGAGGCACTGCGCCCGGAGCGTAAACAATCGGCGCTGTCCACATTGCTATTTGCAACACGAGCGGCAGAAGTTGGCCGACGTCTGGAAAAAAGACGCGCAACGATCCGGTGAGCAGACTGATCGAATACCCAAGCCAAATGAAGCACATCAGCGGCACCGGCAGCGCAAGCCAGTGAAGCGTCGGCGTTGTCCCCGTCGCTAAAGCAAAAACCAATAGAAGTGAAAAACTGATCGCGAGTCCGATTCCGGCTGAGACCGCTGTCTCGGCGATGAATAGATATTCCGGGACCGCGAGTTTCTTCAAAAACTGCGCGTTCGCAACAAGCGCGTTCGTTCCGCGTGACATGCACTCGCTAAACGCAATCCACGGCAGCATCCCGGCACACAGATACAGCGTGAATCCAAACGGTCCTTTTAATTGGCCGAGATGGGATTTCATGAGTTGGCTGAACACGACGGCGTATAGCAGAATCGACGCGAGCGGTTGCAGCACATTCCAAAACACGCCCGCGCCCGTCCCGGCAAAACGGTGACGCACATCCGTGAGTGCGCGTCGCCACACAAAGCCCCGGTATTTGAGCAGTGCCCTCACTTGACCGATTCCCATTTCGTCTGCGTCTGCTTCAGCGCCGGATGCGACACCAGCAAGTGCCACACGACCGCCTGGAACGCTTCTGAATGCGGCGTGATGTGCGCGGGATTCACGACCGGCACCAGCACACACGCGTCAGCCACCGTTGCTGTAAACCCGCCATCGCGTCCGACGATTCCAATGATCTTCGAGCCGACTTGCTTTGCGAGTTGCAAGGCCGTCACCAGATTTGGGCTGACGTTCTTCTCAAGATTTCCGCCGCCGACTGAGAACACCAGAATCGTGTCCTTCGCGTTCAATTTGCTGACCTTCAGCCAGCCTTCGAAAATGCTCGCCCAGCCTTCGTCATTAGCTCGCGCGGTCAACTCTGAAACATTGTCGGTCGGCGCATACGTTTCAATTCCAACAATCTTCCGGAAATCATTCACCGCGTGCGACGCGTTTCCCGCGCTCCCGCCGACTCCCAAAATAAACAGCCGCCCGCCGTTCCCGCGCGTCTCTGCGAGAATGGCCGCAGCCTTTTCAATCTGCTCCACGGACAAACCGGCAGTGACCTGCTGCACTTCATCGAGAAATTGCTTGGCGAAGGACATGGTGAATGAGCGCTCCTTATTGGATTCTTAAAATGATCGTTTAGTTTAATGAGAATGCGGAAAGTGATTCGACTGTCGCCGCGCGTTTCAAGAGTTTCTTCAACGTCGAAACGTTCTCGATAGTTTTCAAGTCACGCGAGATTCCCGGTGGCAGTTTCCCAAATCGGGACTTGAGAATCTCGCCAATGTTCTCGCGCGCAAACAAGACCACGCCTTCTTTTCGTCCTTCCCTTCGTCCTACTTTCGCTGCGATACGTTCGATTCTCAACATGTGTGGCATAATCTTGGGTTCCTCCTCATCTTTCCATTCGGTCCAAAGTTGCTTATCCAAAGTATCGCGCAAGGATACCATCCAGTCAATAACGCCTATTGATCCGCGCGTAGACAATGCGTCTATTTGTGTAGAGCCGATTTTTAATCGGCTCATTCTCGCGCCTGTTAAGCCGATTAAAAATCGGCTCTACTCTCCGTCGTGTCTCTTTATTCACGCGCGAGTCAATAGTACTTCTCGAATCTCAACCTTCGCCATTCCAAAGCGCAGCAAATTCCGAAACAGTGTCTTTTTCCATCTAAATCGCTCGCCTTCGTTGTTCCGCGTGTCCTGTGTCTTGAGATGCGCCAGAACGACCAAGGCGAATGGGTTCTCGTGCTTCAATAGCGCATCAACATCGTTTCGGAAGTCGGTCAACTTGGCGGTGGCAAAATGTAATCCGGCGCGCGTCCCCCATAATTCATACTCAAACGATGTCGGTCGCCAATCCTCATCTTCGTCTGCCAAAATCGCAAAACTCGCCACGCGCTTTTTGTATAAATCAAAAATCCGGTAATTGTAAATGTACATCCTCTCCGCAAAATTCGGATCGGGCTGCGCTTGCACTTCGATGTGAATCAGGACCCAGCGCTCACTGCCGTTCTTCAAAAACACTTTGATCAATGCGTCCGCATTACGTTTGCCCGTTCGTGCATGCTTCGTTACTGCTCGAAATTCCTTGTCGAGGAACTCCGGTTTGCGTTTCCAATTGATCTCTGCGGCAGCGACTGGAAAGAAAAAATGCATCAATAACTCGAAGCGCTTGGCAAGGATTTCTTTCCACGGGTTGTCGTAGTCTTCCGATTTATTTTTCATTCGATCCGCACCACCCGTGAGAACACAATTGCACGTCGCTATTTCAAAAATTCCCTCAATTCCATCAACCCCTGCGGCGATCCGATTTCATAGAATCGCTCCGGGACTTCAAACGCCGCCAATTCGTTCTGCTTCAGCATGTCCTGATACACACCAGCCATGTCGATCTTTTCGTTCTCTGGAAGCGCCGAAAAGACGGAACGCTTGAATAATCCCAGCCCATAATCGATGTGCTTCATCGCCGGCGAATTCAGGGTTTTGTCGTAAATCAAAATACGACCGTCTTCGAATTCCACATTGCTTTTGTCCCACTGCCCGTCGTTCTTCAGCACCGTCATCAGCGCGTTTTTTCCACTCGTCAAAAACGTTCGCTGCACCGCTTCGA
Source organism: Planctomycetota bacterium (assembly GCA_037129555.1). Classification (GTDB taxonomy): domain Bacteria; phylum Planctomycetota; class SZUA-567; order H5-PLA8; family H5-PLA8; genus JANXLS01. The sequence goes on along the minus strand of JBAXUS010000098.1, from coordinate 15,859 downwards.
AATCGCACGTGAGATACGAATCGCCGTACAACACGAAGAACGAATCGTTTAGTTTCGGCAGCGCTTTCCGGATCGCGCCGCCCGTGCCCAGCAACGTTGGGCCATCGTATGAATACTCGACTTTCATTCCAAAACGTGAACCATCGCCCGTGTACGTTTCGATTTGCTCAGCAAGATGGCCGATGCACAAAACCACGTGCCGGATTCCGTTTTTGTGCAACAGCCGCAACTGGTGCCCAAGAAATGGCTCGCCATTAATATCCAACAGCGCCTTGGGCACGTTCTCGCCAAATTGGCGGATGCGCGTCCCCAAACCGCCGGCCAAAATCACAACGGGAAGCATGCTTGTTTCGCTCATGAATGGACAATCACCTGTGAGCCCAGGAAATCAAATCGGAAGCGCACTTCTTCCAAACCCGCCTTCATCATCGCGTGGCGCAATTTGCCTTTGTCTTCGGAATAGAACATTAAGAATCCGCCGCCGCCCGCTCCGATCAGCTTTCCGCCCATCGCACCATTCTGAAGCGCGAGCTGGTACCAGTCGTCAATGTTCGAATTGCTCATGTTCCCCGAGCGCTTCTTTTTGTGCTCCCAATGAACATTCATCAACTCCGCGAACTTCGCCAGATTGCCGCTCTCCATCGCGTCCTTGCTTTGAACTCCAAGGTCTTTGACGAAATGCAGATTCTCGATCATGTCCTTGTCTTTCTGTTTACTCTTCGTGTCCTGTTCCTTCAACACGTTTGACGCGCTGCGTGAATAGCCCGTGAAGAACAGAAGCAGGTTGTCTTCGAGATTGTACAACGTCTCTTTGCTCAACTTCAGCGGCCACGCCTCGACCTGTCCGTTCGTGTGGAACTTGAAACAGGTCAAGCCGCCGAACGCAGCGATGAACTGATCCTGTTTTCCGACGGGCTCTTTGAGAATATCGAGTTCAATGTGACACGCTTGCTCCGCCAATTCACGCGGATGAATCAAATCTTTTTTATGCGCATGCAACGCACGCAGGAGTGCTGTCGTGAAACTGCCCGACGAGCCCAGCCCCGTCCCAGCTGGAATGTCCGCCATGCTGGCGATTTCCAATCCGTTCGGAATGACGCCGGTGATCTTCATCGATTCACGCACGAGCGGGTGCTGAATTTCGTCCGTTGTCATGACGCGTTCCATCTTCGAATATTTCACGATCAACTCGGGCACGAACGTCTGGTGCACGGTGATGTAAACATATTTGTCGATGGCTGCCGCGACAAGGAATCCGCCGTGCTCCATGTAATAAGAGGGGAGGTCGGTACCGCCGCCTCCCAGAGAAATGCGCAACGGGCTGCGGGTAATGATCATGCGTTATAAATCCTTTCAACGACGCCCAACGCAGCCCGCGCGTCGCGCAAATTCGCGGACGGCTGCCGATTCAGGCGGATGTCTTCTAAAAATTCTTCCATCTCAAATTCCCACGACCGATCCGCCATCGGATATTCCCACGATACAGTTTCAGGCGGCCCCATCTCAGGCAGCATTTTATAATACGTGAGCTTCTCAAGACCGTAGCTTCCGCCAAGGCCGGAAATGTCCAGTTTCCCGTTGCGTCCGTAAATCTCCATCGAGAACAGATTTTTCCATTCCGTACAACTCGCGTGCAAAAAAGCAGTCTGCTTGCTCGCGGTTTTCAACAACATAAACGCGTTGTCATCAACTTCCATGTCCCAGAAATACGTGGGTGCAAATCCTTCGACGTCCACAAAATCGCCAAGGAACCAGCGCGCTAGATCGATGATGTGGACTCCCTGATCAATCAATTCGCCGCCGCCCGAAAGCGCTTTCTTTGCGCGCCATTCTTTGTCATATCCGATGCGTCCGCCATGCCCGTATCGCGCGCGTACAAACATCAAGTTACCCAGTGCGCCCGAGTCCACAATTTCGCGCGCTTTACGAAACGCAAAATGATAGCGATGATTAAACCCGACGCGCACCAGCACACCGATTCGGTCCGCCGCCTGAATCACCGGATCCAACTCCGTCGCAAATCGCGCCGCCGGCTTTTCAACGAAGACATGCTTCCCGGCTTCGATGGCCGAAAGCGTGATCTCCGCGAGCACACTGTGGATCGTTGCGACGATGACAATGTCCACGTCATTTCGCCCCAACAACGACCTCAAATCCGGCTCGGCGACACAGCCTGGAAACTGCTTTGCAAGGGTCATGGCTCGAATCGGATTGGCGTCGGCACACGCCACGAGTCTCGCCCCGGCCAACGCCCGCGCCCGCTTCTGTCCGATCAATCCGCATCCGATAATGGCAACGTTCATAGGAAATGTTCCTGTGGTCCGACATGAATGCAATATGAACAACTCGAATCAATCGAAAAAGTATCGACAATTCAGCGCAAAGTTCGGATCGTTTTTAACGAATCACATGCCCCACGTTTTCCCGCGATCCCCCGGTACAATACGTCGCAATGTGTAAATATCGCTGCCCGCCAACTCGTCCCGGTGCGACGCCAAATCCGACCACGGGTCCCACGCCGCGCTGATCAGCTTCCCCGTGATCCCGTCGCTCTTTGCAGACGCCAGATACACGCACAGCCCCGCACCTGTCTCCAGCGGGGTGCTCCCGCCATTTTTAAATTTCACATTCTGATCGTAAAACTTCTGCCCGACTTTCTCCGGCCCGGCTTCCAGAATCTCATCGAGCAACCGCGTGTTCAATGCGCCGGGCGCGACGGAATTTACATCAATATTAAACCCCGCCACCTCTTCAGCCAGCGAGTCGCCGAACCGCACGACCGCTGCTTTCGATGCCGCGTACGCACTCACAAACGGCAGCGGCTTCGTCGCACCGCCGCCTGACAGCATAATAATCTTTCCATATTTCTGCGCTTTGAAATGCTTCAACACAGCCCGGCATGGCAGCACCACGCCGAACACATTGATGTGCATTGCGTTCACCCACTCGTCCCAGGGCACATCCTCAATCGCGCCCTTCGGACCGTAGACGCCTGCGTTGCAGACCAGCACCTCCAGCCCGCCCAAAGCGCTCATCGTCCGCGCCACAATCGCATCAACATCCTCAGGCTTGGAAACGTCCGCAGTGTGCGCCAGGACGCGGCTGCGATTTTGAGCCACCGTCGATAACTCCGCGCGCACGGACTCCAGTAATTCCGCACCGCGAGCGCATAGCATTACGTCCGCGCCGTGCTCCACGAACGCCCGAGCAATCGCTGCGCCCAAGCCTTGATTTGCGCCGGTGATCAGCGCTCTGCGCCCCTGTAATTTCATCGGTTCGTGTCCAAAGTTCCGTGCGTTCGGCCGACGCTGAAATAGCGAATTCGGTCGCAGTTACTCAACGCACGCTCCAAATATCCGCCGGCATCAATCACGATGGGATGTGGCATCGATTCGATCATGTCCGACTCGGTCAAGCTCTTGAATTCTTCACACGCCGTTCCGATCACCGCTGCGTCAGCTTTCTTCAAAGCGCCTCGAAAATCTCCCGAGCGCTGAATAAATCCAAGTTCTGTTGGCAGTACTTCTGCCGACGGATCATACGCGCTGACTTCCGCGCCGCGCTCATGCAGCCAGCGGCATAACTCCACCGCCATCGAGCGCCGCAGCGTACTCGTTCCGGGTTTGTATGTTAAACCCAGCACCGCTATGCGCCTGCCATCTAAATTGGCTCCGAGTAATTCGGTGATCTTCCGTTCCGGCCATTTTCGGTGCGCGTCATTGCTCGTGCGGATCGATTCAAATAAATCCGTCGGCAACCCTTCGCGCTTTCCGATCTCCACCAAATAGGCCACGTCCCGCGCAAGAGTTCCGCCCGCGAATGCGCCGCCGGGATGCAGATACGCGCCCGGCCCGATCCGCGCCTCGCTCTTCAAACCGGCTTCGACTTCCAGTGCGTTGGCTCCAACGCGTTCGCAGATCGACGCGAGTTCATTGATGAACGTCACGGATATCGCAAGAAATGCGTTGATCGCGTGCTTCGTGACTTCCGCAGCTTCAACGGACATCCACACGATGTTGCGTGTGAATGTAGCCAGTGCCGAGGCGATCAATTCCTTGTCTCGTTCCGAACGCACACCAACTACAATTCGGTCCGGGTGTGTGAACACGCTAATCGCATTTCCCAGCCGTAAATTCTCGGGCGAATACGCGAAACGCGCTCCGCCAGTTGGATGCGCAGTGCGGTATGCAGCCTCTAATTTTTGTGTCGATCCGACTGGAATCTGAGACGAAATTATGATCAGCGCGTCGTCTTTCAAATATGGAAACAAGCGGATGACGTGCTGAAGAACAAATCCGACATCGGCATTGTCGTCGTCGTCCACCGGCGTGTCGAACGCGATCCAAACAATGTCTGATTTAGAAAGTGTGGCGAGGTTCGTCGAGAACGTCAGGAGTCCAGACGCCAATCCTGCGGACGTCAGTTCTGCCAGACCAGGCTCGGAGACCGGCGGCTGGCCGCGTTGCAGCGCTTCAATCGTCCTGGCATTTTCGTCAATTCCAACGACCGTGTGTCCGGCTTGCGCCAGACACGCCGCCGTGACCGAACCGAGGTGCCACAGACCTACGACGGCGATGTTCGTTGAATTCACTATTTTGAGTTCGCTGGGATTCATCACCACGCCAGCCCTCTCTGTTCAGGCAATACGCGGCGCAGTGTGTACACTTCAGATGCGTTTAGTTCAGCCACATGGTCGGCAAGTTTCTCCCACGGATCCCACGCCGCGCTAATCAGCCGCCCTGTGATTTCCTTGGCATTGTCCGACATTAAAAACGCGCATAATTCCGCCGCTTTTTCGGGAGGCGTTCCGCCGCTCTCAACTTGTTGCGTGACTTTGTCGAATTCGTCCGCCCCGACTTTGTCGCGCCCTGCTACGAGAATTTCTTTCAGCATGTCGGTCGCGAGAGCTCCCGGCGAAATCGAATTTGCGCGGACACCCGTGCCCTTCAATTCGTGTGCAATCGTTTCGGTGAATCGGACCAAGCCCGTCTTTGCTGTCGCGTATGCCGTGAAATGCGGTCGCGGTCCGGTCGCGCCGCCGCCGCTTAATGTGATGATCGACCCGCCGCCCGTCTGGATCATCCACGGAATAAACGCGCGGCACAATTCCACCGGCGCGAACAGATTGACGCGCATCGTCGCTTCCCAATCGCGCCAGTCGTTCTCCCACGCTTTTCCGACAGGCCCCAGAATCCCGGCATTGTTGATCAGCCCGTCCGCTTTCGGCCAGATCGTCAGCGCTTTGCTCGCGATAGATTCAATCGCCGACTCTTTCGACAAATCCGCCACGCACACCGCGACGGTTTGATTCGCGCGGGCGGGTGCTGCCAGCAGTTCCGCTTGCAGCGCGTCGAGGCCCTCCTTCGAGCGCGCAGCAAGCAGTACATTTGCGCCGTGCGTCCACAACGCTTTTGCAATCGCTTTGCCCAAGCCGCGCGACGCGCCGGTCACCACCACATTTTTATGTTCTAATAGCATTCGAAACGTTCCATTTATAGTTTGAAAACTCGTCCCATTACTCAGCCCAGCCCACCGGGTGCCCGGTGATTTTGTAGCGGTAATTCGCCATTCGGCTCAACACTGGCCACGGAAATACTTTCTCGAAAATCGACCGCTTCCGCACACCCAGATTCTTCAAGATTTTAAAGCGAATGATGTCCATGAATCCCGGCAACGCGCCTTTGAATTCAGGTCGAAATCCCGTTGCTTTCAACGCTCGTTCCAGTGTTTCCGGTTCAAAAAAGCTGACATGAATTTCAGGCGTCACATATCCCCACTTCAACAAATTCGCCCGATGCGGTGCTGCGTTTCCCGTCGTTAAAAAAAACAATCCACCCGGTTTCAGAAACGAGCGGATTTCCTTCAGGACACTCAGCGGATTCGGAATATGTTCGAGCACTTCAATCGCCGAGACAATGTCGAACGCCCCTTTATAGGCGCTCAAATCCTCGCGCTTCAAAAGCGGGATGCCCGAGGCGCGAGCGCGTTCGGCAATCCAACCTTCTTCAAAGCCCACCGCCCGGCACTCCGAATTCGCGCGAATGTAGCGCACCTGCCCACCGTTCCCGCAACCGAAATCCAGCCACTGCGTCCCGGCGTTCAATGGCACGAGCGCTTTCACCGCGCTTAAAATTCCACGCCATTCGTACTCGCGCACCGACGCGTTTGGATGCTCCAACTCATTGACGTAGTCGAGCAACGGGTCTGCGCCCTGGCCACGATAATATTTTTCGTCGTAGATCAGTTCAAATTTGGTGCACGGATTTTCGATGTACGAATACCGGCATTCCGGGCAATGCCGAAACCGGAATTCGTCGGGAATGTTTTTGCCGACGCGCGACCCCGCAGGCTGAGCCGGGCTGGAACACACGGGACACACTGCGGCGGTTTCGCTCATCGGCGCACGAATACCCACGGGTTGTTTTCGAGGAAGCGGACTGTGGTCACGATGCCTTCGCGAATCGTCAATTTTGGCTTCCATCCCAACGCGCGGATGCGTTCGCATTTCAAGAAAATAAATGGATTGTCGCCGATCCAACCGCGCTCGCCACCTGTGTACTCCAGCACCGGCTTCACGCCCATCTCTTCACAAATCCAGCCGATGGAATTGTTGACTTCGCAGTACTCGTCGGTGCCGAGATTATACACGCTGACCTTCGTGGTCGATTTTTCCATCGCGATGCTGATCGCGTCGAGGCAGTCTTGTATATATAGGTACGACTTGCGCTGCTTACCGTTGCCCAGAACTTTCAAACGGTCCGGATGTTCCTTCAATTGTTTGAAGAAATCGTAGACGTGTCCGTGTGTGTAATGTTCGCCGAGAATTGAAACGAAGCGGAAGATGCAGGCCTGAAATCCGAAGCCTTCGCAGTACGCCGCGATGAGTCCTTCGCCCGCTAATTTCGATGCGCCATACAACGATGTTTGAATCGGAAACGGGCAATCTTCAGGCGTCGGAATTACTGCTGCTTCACCGTACACCGAACCCGTTGACGAGAACGCGATCCGCTTGATTCCGTTCGCGCGCATCCCTTCCAAAACGTGATATGTCGCTATTGTATTCTGATCCAAATCCCGGCGCGGATTGTCCGTCCCAAAGCGCACGTCCGCATTGGCCGCGAGATGATAAACCACTTCGCAATCCTTCATCGCGGCTTTCAACGCATCGAGTTCCAACAGATCCGCGCGGACTAATGAGAAGTTTGGATGCTGCAGCGCTTGCGATAAAAACTCCTGCTGCCCCGTCGAAAAATTGTCGTACCCAACAACCGTGTGCCCGTCCTTCAGCAATCGGTTGGCGAGGTTGCTCGCGATAAACCCGGCACATCCCGTCACAAAACAACGCAAGTTGAAAACCTCCGATGTAAAACGCCGTCGTCGTTCCCCTCTCCCCTCGGGGAGAGGGCGCACGAGCGTACTCGCTCGCCGGGTGAGGGGGAGGCGCTTGATTTAGTCAACGTGTTTTGATTAATCAGCTCCTCCCCCTCACCCCGCACAGGAGTACCTGTGTCGGCCCTCTCCCCCGAGGGGAGAGGGGAACGGCAACGGCATGCCCACTGTTGTACCCAATTATTTCGATCACGGGACATTGTATTGCAGTGCCCGGATTATCCAGTAAAATGGAACGAATTCTACTGCGAACATTGAATCAAAATCCAAACGAAAGCGCCCCTTGAATGGCAATCAAACGCATCACGCCCATGTATGAATGGCCGAAACAAACGCCCGTATTAACCGAGGAACAGAAGCTGGCGCGCGAAGATTTCATGATCCACTGGCACAAAGTTCTGCCCAACAAATACGGCATGGTTGAAAAGTTCAACCATCGCGGCGCGTTCACCGAAGAGATCAAGCCGGGTATCCGAACGTTGGAACTCGGAGCGGGCTTAGGCGCTCACATTGAATTCGAAGACCTCTCAAAACAAACCTACGTCGCCAATGAATTGCGCGCTGAGATGGCCCAAGAAATCAAGAAGCGTTACCCTCAGGTTGAAGTGCTCGTCGGCGACGTGCAAGCCGGACTGCCGTGCGAAAGCGCGAGCTTTGATCGAGCGCTTGCGGTTCACGTTCTGGAACATCTTCCGGACTTGCCGCGAGCGTTGAAGGAGATACGTCGCGTCTTGAAGCCGGATGGATTTTTTCAGGTCGTCATTCCGTGCGAAGGCAGCCTCGCTTACACGATGGCTCGCAACATTTCAGCCCGCCGAATTTTTGAAAAGCGCAATAAGATGTCCTACGATTTTGTCGTCGAATCCGAGCACGTGAATCTGGCCGATGAAATCGTCTTTGCGTTGAAGAAGGAATTCACTGTCGAAATCAAGAAGTTCTTCCCGCTGAACTTCGTCCCGATTCAAACGTGTAATCTCGTCATCTCACTCGTCTGCCGTCCTAAAAAATAGGATCGTCTGCACATGCAGGTTGCTTACTTGTCTTTCGCCTTCGGCTTAAAACCGGGCCGCCCGCTGGGCCCCTTTGTTTTTTTGTCGAACAAAATGTATGCCTTGTGATTGAACGTATCGATCCGGGCCGTTTCAACGAATCGCGAGTCGCCGCGAATGTACTCCAGTAGTTCTGTCTGAAATTGCCCGTTCGGTAACAGGTTGTAAATCTCCGGATTGTCCGCCTCGGACGCCACGACCACGTCCGCCCGATCCAGGAAATAAGCGACTTCATCCGGGACTCCCTTGATGTCCGTCGTCATCACATCCGGCGGAGGCAAGTTGTCTTCGTAATAAAGCAGGCTGATCGTTACGGCGTTGATCGATCCGACCGCTGTAAAGAATACCGCGCGAGCCGGGGCTTCCGCTCGTTGCGTTCGTGCTTTTAAGTTCGCGTACAATACTCGATTCGTTTGTGCCCGGGCGAGCAACTCCGGCGAATCGCGGAATCCCAGTCGCTCTTGTCCTCGATGAACCAGCAACCCGAGCGCGCAAATAGACACGAGCGCCAGCCACTCGACGGGCTTCCGTCGCGCGTACAAAAACTCGTACAACTCGAGCACCAGAACCGTCCCAGCGATCCACGCTGCGAGTTCCCACCGATTGAGGAAGTGCGTCCGCAATTCCTGTCGGAACCATGGTACGCAATACGCTGCGAGCAACACGGCCCCAACGATTCCATATCGAATATCTTTTGTTCGGGTGTCATTGCGCATCGATGCAAAAAAATATGCCGCCGTCATGATCAACACGGCATACGTCAAATTCCCCGGCAACGCGGGGGCGATTCCAAGTGCTGCGAAAAGCACGCCTAATTTTTCGAAGTCGCGGTGCTCGCTCAACCAATCGGAAATGTGACGGAACGAAAGCGTCCCGAGCAGAGTCAACATGCAGAAAAAGTTCGCGCCAAAAAACTGCGTCTTGACCGGATTCAACGTGGGTCCGAGATATGAAATTCCGAGCAGGATCAACAGTGCGCACACACGTAGCACTCGCGGCTTTTCGTTCGGTGCGCGGATTAAAATCAGCAGCGATCCGCCGATCAAGAGCGGCAATAAATACAGATGATGTCCGAGCATCAGCGTCCCGCCGATACCGTCCAAATAATAGCGGATGTGGTCCCAGATTGTGCCATGCAGCGCCCATATATCATGCTGCGAAACAAGGCCCTCTTTGATGTAGCCGACGAGGTATCCGAACGTCATATAAAAGTGTGGCAGCGAAATCAAAATAAACGCGAGCACAGCTGTGAACGTGGAACGGACAGCCGGCCACAGGCGAAACGATTGCGGCTCTGTCAACCGCTCAATGATCACAGCCAGTCCCAGCGTCGCGCAGAAGAAAAATCCTGTTTGCGGAAAGACTGTTGGCTTCGTCAGCATCGCGATTCCGAACAGCGCACCGATACCAAACCGGCGCTTAAACGACGCTCCGGTCCACTTCTGTTCCAGGCCCAGAATTTCGCCGATTGTAATGAACAAGGCACACGCCAAATCCGGCCGAAACTCCGAGATCAAATAGGTTGTGAATGGAATGCTGAGCGCGAATCCGAACACTAGCAATTTCCGAATCAACGACACGCCGCGCATCTGACTGTTTACAAAAAATAGAAGTACAAACACCAGCACGGTGTTCAGTGCGTACGGCGCGACCATTTTGAGTCCGAAAATCAGGTAGCTGAAGAATGCCATGTAGGTCGAAAAAGGCGAGTGCGGATGTGCGCGCATGTAGCACGACGGGATCGACGAGAGGCCGTGTTGTAAGAATTCGCGGTGCCGCGCTGCGCCGTCCAAAAAATAACCGCAGTCATCAAACAGCGGAACCGTCGCGAGCCGACCGTACCAATACGAAACGTTCAGCACAATCACGCCGAACCCGGCGGTGAGACAAACAATCACTGCGAGTGAGAGCAGCCGCTGACGCGTGGTTTCAACGCCGGTTGTCGTTGTAAAATTGCCGATGAGCATGGGGCGAAACTATAGTCTCCCATCCGGACGCGACAACTGGAATTTCGTTCGCTTGATCGTGTTGATGCGCTGACAATTTTCAGCCATCCTTGATTTTCCCTCGCTACCGCTTATCCTCTAGAGTCTTAAAAATTTCCCAACTCGCGCAGTGCGCCTGCAGGTGCTCGGAGACGGTGTGCTTGGAACGATGACAACTCAAAGCCAGACGTCCCACACTCCGCCGGATGAACCGCGACTCACCGTTATCATTCCGTGTTTCAATGAAGAACTCCGCCTCGGCAGTCACTTGCGCGAGGTCAAATCGTATCTCGACGCACATCTGCCGGGATCGGAAATCCTCGTGATCGATGACGGCAGCAAAGACAAAACGCGTCAGGTCGCAGAAGAAATTCTCGGTCCCGGTTCTGTGATTTCGCACCCCATCAATCGCGGCAAAGGAGCCGCCGTCTGCACCGGAGTCGCGGCTGCGCGCGGACGTTTCGTTCTCTTCACTGATGCCGATGGTTCGACGCCGATTCAAGAAGTCGAGAAACTGTTGCCGCATGTTGAGTCGAATTGCGATGTCGCAATTGGTTCGCGCGCAACCCGCAAAACTGGACTCTTTACGTTTTCAAGTGCAGGCAAATCGTGCGAGAAAAAGTGGTTGGACGCCGCTCAATTTCATTGGAACACGCACCCGATGCGAGTCGGGATGGGGCGCGTTTATGCGTACTCTGTGCAGTTGATTTTGGGGTTGCCGTTTCAGGACACGCAATGCGGTTTCAAATTGTTTCGCCGCGCCGAAGCGCAAGCCATATTTCCGCAGGTGACGATGAAGGGCTATTCGTTTGACGTTGAAGTCCTCGCTCTTGCTCGGTCGCGAAATCTGACTGTTGCTGAAGTCCCCGTCTCTTGGCATCACATCCCCGGCTCGCGCGTTTCGATCTTCCGCGATGCTCCAAAAATGTTCGCCGACCTCCTCACACTTCGCAGCGCGAAATCGACATGACAGCGTCGCGCGTCTTGAATTTTCAACGAGCTACGGTTACGCTTTCATATCTTCTTGGTCCCCTTTAATAACTGCGAACCGATCCGCGCGTGGAGTGTTGAGTCTTGGAAAAAAGCAAAGGCTTGCCGTTTATTTCGGTGGTCGTGCCGATCTTCAACGAAGAACAAGTGCTGCCGAAATTCATCTCGACGATGAGTGGCGTTTTGAACGCGCTGAACGAAGAGTGGGAGATACTCTTTGTCGCTGATCCGTGCTTTGATCGGACGCTTGATATTTGTCGTGAAGCGAACAAAGCTAATCCGCGTTTTAAACTGCTCGCGCTGTCCCGTCGCTTTGGGCAACCTGCGGCCACGATGGCCGGTTTGGCGTATTCGCGCGGCAAAGTTGTAGTCGTGATTGATTGTGATTTGCAGGACCCGCCAGCGTTGATACCCGACATGATCGCGCTTTGGCGCGAGGGCAATAAAGTCGTGATTCCGCAGCGTCGAACGCGCGCGGGCGAACACCCGTTGAAAAAACTGATCGCTTATTCCGGCTATTGGTTCATCAACAAAATTGCGAACGTCAAGATCCCGCGCAACACGGGCGACTTCCGCTTGATGGATCGTCGCGTCGTCGATGAATTGGTGAACCTCAACGAAAGCCACGGATTTCTGCGCGGCCTCGTCGCCGTCGTCGGTTTCAAAACGCATTTACTTCCGTTCGACCGCGTGGCGCGTGACGCGGGGGAGGGGAAGTACAATCGCATCACCGGCAGCTTGCGCATCGGCTTCAACGGTATCGTCGCGTTTTCGGATTATTTGCTTAGCTTGACGTCGATGGCGGGATTCTGCATATCGGCGTTCGCGGTGCTCGCGATCATCGTCATCATGGCCGTGAAACTTGGCGACATGTATGGCGTGATTCATTGGAAATTCGAAAGCGGTATTCCGTCGCTGATGATTTTGATTTTGTTCATGGGCGGATTGCAGATGATGAGCATGGGTGTGCTCGGTGCCTACATCGGTCGAATTTACGACGAGGCCAAGCGACGTCCGAAATTTATCGTCGAAGAAAGCATCGGACTTGAAGGCGAATTCCGCCGCCGACGACAGGGGGATTGAATTTGACGTTTGGATTCACGATCAACTGAGAGCTTCAACAAGCGGGGTGCGATCACGATGGACTCGAAGCAACGTGTTTTATTTTGCTGGAGCGGCGGGAAAGATTCGGCACTCTGTCTTCATCGTGTGCTCGCGTCCGGGCGCTTTGAAGTCGTCGCGCTGTTAACCACACTGAATGCTCATTATCGCCGTGTTTCGATGCATGGTATTCGGGAAGAGGTGCTCGAAATCCAGGCGCAACGGATCGGTTTGCCGCTTGAAAAAATGTTCGTCAGCCAGAGCAGTACAAACGAGGAATACGCAGATAACATGCGCGCAATTCTGTTGCGTTACAAAGCGCTTGGAGTTGAGCATGTCATTTATGGCGACATTTTTCTTGAAGATTTGCGCCGCTGGAGAGAAGACAATTTGGCGCAAGTCGGCATGAAGGGCGTTTTCCCGCTCTGGCAGAACGATACGAAGCAACTTGTGTCCGAGTTTGTTGAATTGGGATTTCGTGCGGTACTGTGTTGTGTGAACGATGCGTACTTGGGCCAGGACCACGTGGGGCGAGAACTCAATTCCGAATTTATCGCATCGCTTCCGCTGGATGTGGACGCATGCGGCGAGAACGGCGAATACCATTCATTTGTGTACGCGGGACCTATCTTCCGCGAGCCGCTCGCAATTCAAGTCGGAGAAATTGTGTATCGACCTTTGGAATTGCCCCATTCCGGAGCATCCTCTTCAGTGTGTCCGCCCCCGTCAGCGACGCTGCAGCAACGCCCACAAACGAAGGGCTTTTGGTTTTGCGACGTCACACTGGCCACCCTTGGCGAGGTCGCACCCTGAACCTTGAATCGCCGTGCATAAACGTGTGTGCGCTGGACGCTGCGGGGCGGATGTGTACCGGGTGTTTTCGGACCATCGATGAAATCGTCCAATGGTCCCAGATGAAACCCGGCGAGAAGCTGCAGGTGCTTCAGACGCTGCCGAATCGCAAGGCGGTTTGTTGCGCTGAGTTGAAAAGGTCAAACTCAGTCCGTGCGAATTCATAATGACTTGGTCGAGATGACAATGTTGTTTCGTCGATGTTCAACGTTTTGAATTGTGTTAACGATTTATACCTTCTCCGTCTCCAACCACGCGTCGAGATTCTCGATTGTTCGCAGAATCAAATTTGCGCAGCGCGGCAAATCCATCATCCGCACGTATTCGCCCGCGACGTGCGCCTGGCCTGTGTAGCCCGGCCCGATGTTGATCACGTCCATTCCGGCTTGCTTGAAGAGCACCAAATCCGTTCGCGCGCGGTTCCAGCTCGTCCGCGCACATCCGAACAAATCCATGCTTGCATCCATCGCGCTTTTTAGCAGCGGACCATTCGGATCGGTTGAACACGCTGGCGCGTCGCAGCGGATCGTCCATGTGGCAGTGACGCCGTTGAGATGCTGCGTCAACTCGGTGATTTCTTTTTCGACGGTGGCGACCGTTTCGCCGGGAGCGATGCGGCGGGAGATCGTCAATTCGCAATGCTCGGGAATTATGTTCCCGGCCGCGCCTCCTTTAATCAGCGTCACGGTCGCCGATGCTTTCGCGCGGACGTCGCCGAGCACGTGGATGCTCTTGTAGCTCGCGTTCAATTTCTCGACCCGCGCGCAAATCGTCGCGGCGGCGTGAATCGCGTTCAGTCCATTCTCAGGACACGCTGAATGTGCGGAGCGACCCTTCAAACTAATCTTCGCGACCACATGGCCCTGGCATCCAACCGCCAGCGTCGGACACGTTTCATCGCAACTTGCTTCCGTCGTCATCGCCCAACGTCCCGGCTGCTTATTCAAAATATCGTGAACGCCGTTGCGCTTGCCTTTAGCGGGCATTTCTTCGCAGACTGTGAATGACACGGCGAGTCGCAGCCGCTTCAAGCGGTTCTTTGTGTCTGCAAAATGCTGAAGCAAATGCAGCATCACGGAGAGGCCGGATTTCATGTCGGACGTGCCGAGCCCGGTGATGATCCGAGTGTCGCCGCTGCCCGACACGACTGGCGTCCATGGATCCGTTGCCCAGCCTTCGACTGGCACGACCGTGTCGGTGTGTCCACTCAGATGCAGCGTGTCCACTGCCGGGCCGGGATGATCGGGTTCCAGCGTGACTAGCAGGTTGTCGTGGACGTCGCGCGAACAGCTCAACCCCATCGCGGCGATCAATGCTTGGACGCGTTCCGCCATCGGCGCTTCCTCGCCGGACAGGGCCTTGATCGAAACGAGTTCCACAACGGTGCGGCCGATCTCGTCGGCACTTTCAGAATTGAATCTCATGTGTAATAGAATGAAGCCCCGGCGAAAATAGTCAATGAAGCAAATTGGAGTTTTTAAGATTTCAAGAGGGTTCAATCTTCGTGTCGTTCTTGCGATGACGGCTCAAATCAATTAAGCTAGGCGTATCCAGATTGAGCAGAATATTTTGAGGAGCGCGGGGCAAACGTGGCGAATAGAATTCCGTCCAAAATCGATCAGACGTTTCAGAGCCTGAAAGCGGCCAATCGCGCTGCGTTCATTCCGTTTTATGTCGCGGGTGATCCGGATTTAGCCACGTCCGAAGCGCTGATTTGCGCGGCGGCGGCGAACGGCGCGGACTTGATTGAAATCGGTGTGCCGTTCTCCGATCCGATCGCTGATGGCCCGGTGATTCAAGCCGCTTATTTTCGCGCGTTGAACCAGGGCTTCAAGGTCAAGCACCTCTTCGAACTCGCCCGCAATCTTCGCGCGGGTGGCGTGATGACTCCACTCGTGACGATGGTCAGCTACTCGCTCGTTTTTAAATATGGGTTGAACGCGTTTTTGAAAGCATCGAAAGATGCGGGTTACGATGGGCTGATCATTCCTGATCTTCCCGCCGGTTACGAAGGCGATGCTGCTGAAGCCAGCCAAGCGGCCGGGCTTGATCTCGTTTTTCTGATCGCGCCGACCACGCCGCTTGAACGCCGAGGATTGATCGCAGAAAAATCGCGTGGATTCATTTACTACATTTCAGTCGCGGGCATCACGGGCGCTCGCACCGCGCTACCGCCAGATTTGGCTGACAATATCCGAGACATCAAATCGCGGACGACGACACCGGTCTGCGTGGGGTTTGGAATCTCGGTTCCCGAGCAAGCGGCGTCCGTCTGCGGAGTCGCTGACGGAGCCATCGTCGGCAGTGCACTGGTTCGAAAATCAGAAGAAGCGACCGCGCTGAATTTGACTGGCGATGCTTTTGTTAAGCATGTGACTGACTTGGCGAAAGCTCTTGCTGATGCGGCGCATACTTCGAAGAGTTGAGTGGAATAAAAAAGTGGAACGGACATTTCGTCCGTTCCACTCATTAAAATCGCATCGTGTCGACTAG
>JBAXUS010000097.1:0-22746 GCA_037129555.1 Planctomycetota bacterium | reverse complement strand
GTCTATATTATCGGCACTTCATGCTTACCGCTTTAACTGTGCGCGAGTCAATAAGAACAAAATAAGGAAGATACATCTCGCGCGAAGTCCAATTACGCCTCGCCCGTCACCGGCGGAGGCACATCCTTGAACGGCTCGTTGTCATCCAGCGTCTCTTCCGCACGATCCTTTAATCGCGCGTAATGCGCGGCGATGAAGAGCGGAATCAGCGCGAGGACATCCAGTACCGCAGCCGCTTTGAACGACGCGCCGATCCCAAAAGCGTCGCAGATTTTCCCAGCTGGGATGTAGCCCACTATACTGCCCAATCCCAGCGAGATCGCTGAGAACATCGCCCGTCCAGTTGCCCGCAGAGGCTCGCGAATATTCTTTTCAAGATGCGCAATCGACCCCGCGTAACACAGCGCGAACGTGAACGCGTGAGCTATTTGGATACACGCCATCAACGGCCCGTTCGTGACGTATGCAACCGCGAGCCAGCGCGCCGAACTCATTAAAAAAGAAACCGCCATCAGCGGAAACAACGGCTTGTGTTTGAACAACGGTCGCGCGAACCAGAACATCGCAACCTCAGCACCCACACCCAGCGCGAATGACCAGCCGACAATATCCTGTCCTAGCCCAAGGTTGCTGAGATGCAGATTATAGAATAAATAATACGGCGACAGCGCAGCTTGATGAATCAATCCCGCCGCAAAGAACCACATCAGGCTGGGATCGTGAAACAATTTTCCAGCGTCGCGAAACGTTGGCGGAACGCGCGCAGGACCGGTTCCATATTGACGCAATAAATGCGCACACAGTGCCGCGCACACTGCCAGCCCCGCCGCTAGTTTCGGCACCCATGTGATGTCGCCGCCGTGTTGAAGGTACTGGCCGAATCCGAATGAAACGAGAATGAAACTGATCGAACCCCACAGACGCAACCGCGCGTAATCCGTCCCGATGCGACGCGCTTCAACCAGCGCCAGCGAATCGGCCAGCGGCAATTGTGTCGATTGAAAAAATGAATACACAAACCACACGCACAACACACCCACGTACGTGCGAATGTCCGCGAGGGCAAACGTCGCAAGCGTCACCGCGACCCCAGCACTGGCGATCTTCAGCAGCAGCGCCGTACGCCCTGTTTTGTCTGCGATGAATCCCCACAGCAGCGGGACGAACGTAAGCATCACCGGGCCGATCGTGTTCACGCAACCGATCTGCGTTTTCGTGAATCCCAGCGCGTCGAGGTACTTCGGAAAATACGGCAACACCAAGCCCGTGGTTGAAATGAAAACGAAGTAAAAAAGTGCGACGCGCATGATGCCTTTCAAATGGAATTCAAGTTTGCGAACGATAGCCCGATGGCGTCAAATTGCATCTGAAAAACGCTTTTCTTTCGACCGCTTCAGCGTAATCTGCACACGTCATTTTTTCGGGCAATGACTGGAATCTAACGGCCCGGTGTACGCGTTATTTCGTTCCCATGGACAGCCGCTTTTTAACAGGAATTCAACCGTATGGCACGACTTGGCGATCTCTTTCCCAACGATATGCAGGAAGCCGCTGGCATTAAAAATCTATCGCCTCAAAATATTCCCGCGCGAGCGAAAGCTGCCGCCGGAGTCCGTACGCCCATCGAGCGAACGTGCGTCAAAGACTTCGCTGCCGGACAGGAAGTTGAAGGCATTTACCTCGTCGTCGAAGCCGTCGTTCGCGCGGCCAAGAACGGCTCGAAATATATTCAGGGCAGCTTCTGCGACAAAACCGGCACGATTCCCGTTCGGCAATGGGACGCCACCGATCCGATGTTCGCGGAGTACCGTCAAGGCGGCTACATTAAAATTCGTGGCCGGATCGAACTCTACAAAAACGCGATGCAGATGATCGTCTTCGCCGCGCAAAACGCTGACGGCGAAAAAGTCAACCCCGCCGATTTCCTACCCATCTCCGTCCGCCCCCTCGACGAGATGGAACGCGAACTCGATGCTCTTATCGAGACGTTCACTGATCCCGATTACAAGATGCTGCTCCAAACCATTTTTGCGGATAAAGACACCCGCGCGAAATTCGTCAAAGGCCCGGCGGCTGCATCCATCCATCACGCGTGGTGCGGCGGCTTGATCGAACACGTTTTGTCCGCCTGCAAAACCGCGCAATCCATCGCCGAGCAGCGCCCGTATTTGAATCGTGATCTACTGATGATCGGCGTGTTGCTTCACGACATCGGCAAGATCGAAGAACTCGACGCCGGCCCCGGCTTCAGCTACACAGACACGGGCCGTCTCTGCGGCCACATCGTGCTGGGAGCCTTGCTGGCTGAGCGCAATATATTGAAGATCGAAAACTTCCCAAAGAAAAAACGCGATTTGGTCATCCACATGATTCTGAGCCATCACGGCTCACTTGAATACGGCAGCCCGGTTCTGCCGTACACGGCGGAAGCCGTCGCGCTGCACCACCTCGAATGCCTCGACGCAAAAGTGCAGGGCATTCAAACGATTATCGAACGCGAACGCGCCTCCGGAAACGAAAGCGCCTGGAGCGACTTTGCCCGAGTCGTCGATGGTCGAATCTACAAAGGATAGTTGGGTGTTGCCGTTCTTTTCAGCTCCTAAGGAGCGGCATAATGTAGCCCAGGGCGTAAGCCCTGGGAATAAATCGCGCCACAATAATGAGCCCTGAAGGGGCGGCATAACGATGCGCTCGCGACAGTTGTACACTGAATATTTTGGGTAAAAATAATGACCCGTCTCATATCTCTCGTCGGACTCATCGTACTGAACACCGGGATTCTATTCTCTGCCGACGCCCCCACGCAGCCTTGGGACCTCCAAAAACTTTCGGCACCGCCGAAGATCTACGACGCCCCCGACCAAAAAGCCGATGGCCTTCGCGGACTGTATTTCGAGAGCGTGCCATATAGAGGAAAACCGACGCGCACATTCGTATGGTACG
Organism: Planctomycetota bacterium; assembly: GCA_037129555.1. GTDB lineage: Bacteria > Planctomycetota > SZUA-567 > H5-PLA8 > H5-PLA8 > JANXLS01. The sequence continues at coordinate 19,803 of JBAXUS010000097.1, read as the reverse complement.
GTGCCCCTGCGAATCCCGACGGAAAAAAGCTCCCGGCGATGGTGCTGATTCACGGTGGCGGCGGGTCAGCATTTATGTATTGGGTGCGGCTCTGGAATTCGCGCGGATACGCCGCCATCGCAATGGACACGTGCGGCTGTTTGCCGGGATCGGACAAAGGCGGCGGCGTCACGCGTCCGCGCCACGAATTCGGCGGGCCTCCGGGGTGGGGCGGGTTCGACAAAATCAGCGATCCCATCGAAGATCAATGGACCTATCACGCCGTCGCTGATGCCATTCTCGCGCACTCACTGTTGCGTTCGTTTCCGGAAGTTGATCCCGAGCGCATCGGTGTGACGGGAATTTCCTGGGGCGGCTATCTCACCTGTATCGTGTCCGGAATCGATTCACGTTTCAAATTCGCCGCCCCTGTTTATGGTTGCGGTTTTCTCGGTGACAATTCAGTCTGGCTGCCGAACTTTGAAAAAATGGGTGCCGAGAATCGAGCGAAATGGCTGGGTCTTTGGGATCCCAGCGTGTATCTAAAAAATGCGAAAATGCCGATGTTGTGGGTGGACGGCACGAACGATTTTGCGTATCCGCCGGACAGTTTGCAAAAATCCTATCGCTTACCCCAGGGCGAGCGCACTCTCGCCATCCGCGTTCGTATGCCGCACGGCCATGGCGGAGTCGGCGAGAATCCGACCGAGATTCATCTCTTCGCTGAGAGCGTTTTGAACGGAGCAATACCGCTCCCGAAAATTACTGCGCAAGGGCGCGACGGCAACACTGCGTGGATTCAATTTGAGTCGGCGGTTCCTATTAAAAGTGCCGAATTCAATTTCACAAAAAATTCGGGAAAGTGGCAGCAACGCAAATGGGAAATGGCCCCGGCAACCATCGTCGGAAACAAAGCCAGCGCGAGCATTCCGGACGGAACGACCGTTTACTATCTCAACGTTTTTGATGAGCGCAAAGCTGTGTCAAGCTCAGAGCATATCGAGATCAAGTAGCACCCGACGTTCAACCCGGCTTCCGCGTCCATGCTTCGACAATGTGGATGCGGCCTTTGTCCCGGTACTTCGCTTCCGCGCCTTCGGGGACGATGTGCCAGACCCATTTTTCAACGCTCAGCGCCGAACCGTGCGGCCAGAGTTCACGCACTTTTTGGCCGTTCAACGGATCATTGCGTTCGAGTATTTCGACTGGCCATTTAAAGACTGGCTCGCCCTTGTCGTTCAATGTCACGCCCGCGTTCGGCGGGACAGCTTCGGTCAATAAATTCTGAGTCAAGCGCCCCGACAATTGATACGTGACGACATTGATGTCGCCTGATGAGTAGGCCCACGCGCTTTTCTGCGATGCCATGTCAAAGATGTGCCGGGCGCGGACGCGGTCAAAATATTTTTCGAGACTCGTCGCCGCTTTGTCGTACTTCTCGAACGATTGATCGAAGCGTTTCCGAAATTCAGATTGAACGTGGCGACGCGGATAGTAGCCCAACTGGCTAATCAGATTTGTCGAGACCACCATGCGCACATCCGAGTAGGCGCGCGCCCACGGCGCTTGAGGCGTCGCTGCTTGATCAAATCCACGCGCGAGTTCCTCGGCAGCCGCGACGGGTGAACGCGCCGCGTGAATCGCGTGTTCGGCCCACGCGGCGGTATCGACGACAGAAGCGGTCAAATCGCCGATTTCAAAGACCGGTTTCGGAATGTTTTTCTCACGTGAAATTGAAATCAAGCGCTCGATGTACGGCACGACACAATAATCGGCGTCGAGTAAAACGATGCGTTCAAAGAGCGGAAAAATCTGTTCCCAGGGTACGTCCAGTAATCGGCCGACACCGAGAATCAACAACGTCCCGCCGCGTTGTTCGCCGAATTGGTCAACGATGCGCTGCATGCCCCGCCGATTGTTCTCCAAATGCGGCGCCCAGAATCCGGCGGCTTTCCGGTAGCGCTCCATGATGCCCATGCCGGATTGAACGTAGCCTTGCTGGCGGAGGCGGCGGTCTCCGCTGGCGCGAACGTAATCCCAAATGTCTACCAGTGCCATGCGTCGTTACTCTTTCGATTCGACTATATCGCGCTCAATAGGCGCGGAAAGTGTGCGGCTTTTCAAGTGATTTCAGTTTACACTTCAGTGTTGAAATGTGTTAAAAAAAGCGTCGTAAAATGTGATGTGAATATACGATGGAGAGTGTGACTATGGCATTTCCAAAAATGCTGCGTCTAAAGCAGAAATTTCAGAAATCATCGCCGGTGAATGTGCCGATTGCGCTTGCGGAACAATTCGCGTCACTCGGCCTATTGGCCGGCATCAAGCCCGGCGCGCGCATCGCCGTCACGGCGGGGAGTCGAGGCATCACAGCGATCGCCGGGATTGTTGGGAGCGTGATTAAGCTTTTGAAAGACGCAGGCGCGGACCCATTTATTGTTCCGGCGATGGGCAGTCATGGTGGCGCGACGCCCGAAGGTCAACTGCGGCTCCTCGCTGATTACAACATCACCGAAGCGACGATGGGTGTGCCGATTCGTGCGTCGATGGAAACGAAAATTCTCGGAACGACCGCCGACGGTGTGCCCGTCCATTTCAGCGTCGAGGCGTTGAACTCCGACGGCATCGTCGTCCTGAATCGCATCAAGCCGCACACTGATTTTCAAGGTGGAGCAATTGCCAGCGGCATGATGAAAATGATCGCAATCGGACTGGCCAAACGCAACGGAGCCGAAGCGTGTCACGCTGCCGCCGCGCGACTCGGACACGAACGCGTCGTGACGTCCGCCGCACGCATCTCGCTTACCCAAGCGCCGATTCTCTGCGCGATTGGAATCGTCGAAGACCCGTTCCATCAGACCGCGATCATAAAAGTGACGCGTTCGGAGACGATTGAAATTGAAGAAGCAAAGTTACTGAACGAAGCACGCGCACGCATGCCGAAATTGCCGTTCGATGACGTCGATTTGTTGATCGTGGATCGCATCGGAAAAAATATCAGCGGCACGGGCATGGACACCAATATCGTCGGGCGCGGCGTTCAAGGTTACTCCTCATCGCTCATTCCCGGCGAGATCGAATCACCGATTATTCGCCGCTTGTTTGTGCGCGGATTGACGCCGCAATCGCACGGCAACGCGGTCGGTATCGGTATCGCCGATTTCGTCACGACTCGACTGGTCAACTCGATTGATCGCAACGCAACGTACATTAATTCGCTGACCGCCATGACGCCGCAACTGTCGAAGATTCCGATATATTTCGACACGGATCGCGATGTGATTCAGAAAGCCATCGGGACGCTCGCCCTTGCCAAAGACGCGCCAGTGCGCTGCATTCGCATTGCGGATACGCTGTCGCTCGAAGAAGTCTGGGTCTCGGACGCGTACGCTGCTGAAATCAGCGCGCGCGGCGATCTTGAAATTGTGTCTGAAGCCATGGAGATGGTCTTCAACGCGGACGGAAATCTGGACTAATTCGTATGCGCTCAATTGTGTTTTCATTTCTTTTTGTCGCAGTGCTGGCCATTGTGTGGACCGTTCAAACGCCTGTCAGCGCGTGGTGGAACGTCAACGCGTTGTCACGCAATCGCAGCGATTTGATCGACGTCGAAGAAGCGCTGATTCAATCGGGTGATGGCGCGATACCGTTTTTAAAACGAGGACTGAATTCAAACAATCGCGATGAACAATATCATTGCGCGAAAGTGCTGATGGTATTGGGAGACTCCAGCGGCGAATTGTTTTTTTTAAAGACGTTGCGTGGGCATCCGGAGCCGGGCGATTCTGCCGGGCGCGAAGCGGAGGCGTTTTTGATCGCTGCATGGGACCGGCGCAACGGTCCCAACGATACGTTGCGGCGTCGTCTGAGAGCTGTTGAACACACCGGTATTCGACCCATCGAAGCGATTCAAGTGTTGAACGAAGCGCTGTCTCGTTATCCGAATTGGGCGGACGGCTACGCGCGCCGCGCTCGGATTTATCAATCGGGCGGCGAGGCGTACGAAGCCAAGCGCGATGCCATCGCGGCATTGATGCGCGCGCCGAATCATTTCGACGCGCTGGTGACGCTCGGCAAAATTCAATTGGCGGTCGATGCTCCTGGGCACGCGTTTCATTGTTTCGAACGCGCGCTGCTGGTCAATCCGCGGTTAAAAACGATACTAAAAACGGACCTCGACGAAGCGGTCAAAGCGATGGAGGCTGAGAAGTTGAAGCGTCGGGACGAGAAGCGGAAAAACGCAGTGCTCGTGTGATGAACTTCCAAACCAGTAGGCCGCTCAACACTATCGACAACCAGACCTCCGGTCGATAAAAGTGGCCCCACCACCATTCGGGAAAACGACGGTGGTATATCTGGAATTCGCGATAGTTATCCAGGAAAAGCGTGTCGTCATTTCCGAAATACGCGTCGAAGAAATTGCCGTTTTTCTGCCACAGAATTTCCCCTTCCGTTGGAGGGCAAATCGAAAGAATAGCGACACAATCGGGTTCGTTATCAATGTGACGAATGTCGACCCGGCGAAGCTTGTCGGGAGCATACATACCGAAACGCGTAACCAAGTGGGCCGGACGAAATCGCACCCACGGTTCGCGCTGATTCCACACCAACATCAATGATCCGATCAACAGTATCGCAAGCAGCAGCGTGGACAGTGAATACCGCATGGGCTGACCGTTTCATTTTCTTACTTCTCGTCGTCTTTATCCGGATGCGGGAAAACAAATGCCGCACGAACCGGTGCGGGCATCGGGCTGTTTGCGCCCTTTACCGAGCGCCAAATAATTTCGTTCAACGCGAGGTCGTCGGCATCGTCGGCTTCGTCGAACGCCATCTTGTCGGATTCTTCTTGGCCCCATGCGGCGACGCCATTGATCGCCTTGAGATTTACGTTCGCATCGAGTTTCGTGTACGGCGTCAAATCGGGTTTTGCCTGAAACGAATTGAACATCGGCAGCGCGGCGGCGTCGAATTGCGACATCGGCTTCAAGCCCAAAATCAGCTCCATCGTTCGCAGCATACTGCTCGTCGAATACATGCTCGAATCAACGGATTTGCGTTTACAATACGGGCTCGCGACGAAAGCGATGGTGCGGTGTGCGTCGACATGATCGGGGCCGTTTTGAGCGTCGTCTTCGATGATGAAAATCGCCATGTTAGCCCAGAATTTTGACTTCGATAATCCTTCGACAACCATGCCCGTGGCAAGATCATTTTCGGCGACGAAAGCTGTTGGTGTGCGAGCCAATTTTCCGGTCCCGCTCGTGTGATCGTTCGGCAGGCGGACGATCTGCAAGCGCGGCATCTCGCCTTCTTTTTCGAAGCGATTGAGTTCCGACAAAAACCGTTCCGCCCGTTTGATGTCGGAGTAGCCCATGTCGAACGTGTGGTATTCGTCATCGATCCGGCCTTCAAGGCCTTTGACTTTCGCTTTGCACTTTCCAGTCTTGTCTACCTTCGTAGTGAATTCGCCGTAGCTGCGGACGGAGACGTTGGCCTCGTTCGCGCGGTCCCAAATGTAGCCGCCAGCAGGCGTCGCAATCGGGAACGTGCCTTCGGCCGGATAGGGATATTTTCCACTGCGCGAATGTCCGTAACTGAGGGGCCAGAACTTTTCAGTGAAGTCGGTCGCGTAAGCACCGCACGTCCACTCATGCCCGTCCGCACTGACTTCACCGTCCACATAAAGGTTGTCGAGCAGAACAAATTCTTCAGCAATTTTGTGTTGATTCGGCGTGACGTTACGCGGGAAGAGACAGATTTTGGGATCGCCATTGCCCTGCTTTAAATCGCCCAGCACCTGATCATAAGTGCGGTTTTCTTTCAGGATGTAAATGCAATATTTGATCGGTGATGGATCGCCGATTTTCGCCGGGATCGGGTTGTCGGGTGATCGTTGAGCGACGCGCTCGGCGACGAGTTTCGCCGGTGTACACGCGTATGCTTTCGCGGTGTGCTCAGCCATCTGCGCTCGGAGCGCCGCGCGGTCGGTCGGAATCGGAATGATGCTGAGGGTGCCCCGCATCAATGAGCCAATGTACGCGCCTACAGTTTGCTGCGGAGCGGGCGGATTGGGGAACGATGCGAGGCCTTTGCCGTTGACGACGCAGAGCGTTTTTCCGTCGGGCGTGATGCGCACCGAAACGGGGTACCAGCCGACAGGAATGAAGCCCAATGATTCGCCTTTGCCGCGTTCGCTGACATCAATCACCGCGACGTTGTTCGTACACGCGTTGGCGATGAAGAGCGTCTTTTCGTCGGGCGAAAGTGCGAGGCTGATCGGCGTCGATCCCGGCGGCAGATCCGGGTGCATCGCGGACCAGATCGTTTCGAGCGTGTTGCCCGTCGCCGTGTTGATCACGCTGACGGTGTTGCGGTTGGCGTTAGCGACATAGAGCAAAGCACCGTCGCGGGTCAACAGCAAGTCGCAGGGATGATCTTCGGTTTTCCAGCGCGCGATTTCTTTATTTTCTTTCAAGTCGATCACGGCAACCGACGCCTGCGCCCACAAACTCACATAGAGCCGCGAGCGATTTTCGTCGAGCTTGCACGCGTATGGAAACGGGGCGGTGGGGGACGTGGGGTCGAGTGCGGCTTCATCGCGCTTCGTGATGGACGCGGCATCGAGCCCTTCGGGCGGCTTAACGCCGGGAGCTGCCGTGGCATTCGGATCGGACGACAACGGAATATCCTGTGCGCTTTTTTTTCCGGTCAATTCCAATCGCGTGATGCGCTGGCCCCACACGTTGGCCGTGTATAGTTTCGACGCGTCGCTGTGCAACGCGATCCCGCTGGGAATGCCGCGCTCTTTGACATTGCGCAACACCAGCGATTCTTGATTACTCAAGTCGCCGTCTTTGAAATCAAACGCAAGGATCGTTTCGTTGCTGGCGCCGCTGCAAAATAATTTCGTTCCGTCCGCCGAGAATTCGATGCCACTGAATGTCTCAGTGACGTTCATTCGCGACGCGATTTTGGCTTCGGGAATATCGACAATGAAAATGGCGTGCTTGCTGTATCCGGCGTGTTGAATGGCAATAAATTTCCCGCCCGGATGCAGTGATGAATTCACCGCGCCGTCGCCAAGATCGACCTGTGTCCCAGCCGGGCGCAAACGCCACTGGTTCGGCAGGAGCGTCGAGCCGTCTGTTTTTTTACCGGGGAGATTCGCGTTTTCTTCTTCAAGTGCGTAAACAGAGAACACGGTGAGTGCGGCAAGAAGACAGGAGATGATTGATCGCATGAGAACTCCATTAAATTGCCGGTTACTTACGTGCGCGGCTCGTGATTGATGTCACTCAATATACACTCGAATTCCGGCGGAGACTGATTCAAATAAATTCTTCATATCTGAATTTCGCAATCGGATGCAGCCGTGGCTGGCGGGTGTGCCGATGAGGTGCTCGTGATTCGTGCCGTGAAAATAAATGTAGCGGTCATGCGTCGTCGTGTTCGCGACTTCGTCTCCTGCGAGCCACAAAATACGCGTCAGAATCAAATCGCCGTCGAGCGACTGCCCGTCCCAAACAGAGCCAGTAAATCGCCGGGATTCGAAGATGGCGTTGAGCGGCGCATCCTCACCGATTTTTTCGGCGATATGATGCCAGCCGCGCGGCGTCTTGAAACTATTCGGTACCTCGCCCAAACCAAATTGCGATGTCGAAACCGGAGCGCTCCAAATGACTCGCGATTCGTCGCGGAGTTCCACGAGTTGAGTGAGGGACGAGACGTGAAGCGTCATCGCGTTATTCACCTTCGAAGCTGATACGCGGGTCGGCGACTTTGTACAAAATATCTGAGACCATGAATCCAAACATGACCATCACCGCGACGAGCGTGAGATCGGCCATCAGCACCGTGTAGTCGCGCGCGAGCAGCGCTTCGAATGCGAGTTTGCCCATGCCGGGAATTCCGAAAAGTGTTTCGACGATGACACTGCCGCTGAAGAGCGCGGGCAATTCGCTGCCGAGCAGTGTGATGATCGGAATCAGCGAATTGCGCAGCGCGTGTTTGTAGACGACGATGAATTCGCGCAGCCCTTTTGCTCGGGCTGTCCGAACGTAATCCGAGCGAATCGTGTCGATCATGCCTGAGCGCATGTAGCGCGACATGCCTGAGAAACTGGAATACGACATGACGATCAGCGGCAATACAAAATAGCGAGAACAGGCGGAGAACCATTCGAGGAACGTCAGTTGGTTCGAGTTCGGCGGGTGAATGCCCTGGATCGGCAAACGAAAATTCGGCGGGAGCCAGACGACGAATTTAATGACGAGCAATCCGAACCAGAAATTCGGCATCGAATAGAGCATGAACAAAACGATCGTTGCAAATTTATCGGCCTTCGTGCCCTGATGCGTGGCCGAATAAACGCCCAGCGGGATCGCGAAGAGGTAAATGAAAAAGAGCGTCAACGTGTTGAACAGCAACGTGACGGGAATCGCATCGGCGAGCAGTTCCCAGACGGTTTTGGAATGAATTTGCATCGAATGTCCGAAGTCGCCGAACAACAAACCGGTCTTTGGAATCTGCGCGTGGATTTCGTCGGGCGACACTTGCGTGTTCGCTAATTCATCACTCGTCGGTTCGCGATTGATCTCCGACTTTCCGTATAACTTGATGCTGACCGCCCGCCGCTGAGCCTTGGACAGATCGCTTTTCGTCGGCGTGTTTTGCAGAATGCCGAGCCAGAACAAATAGCGCCGGTCGATGCGTTCGTCTAAATGAAACGTACGGTTCATGACTTCGCGCTGGTTGGCTGTGATTTTTTGCGAGCGGTTACCGTCTCCACCGGTACCACCACCGGATTCGCCGGGCGCCAATTGCATCACCAAAAACGATATGAACGTGATGCCGAAGAGCATCGGAATGGTGAGCAGGAGGCGCTTGAGGAGATAGGTCTGCATGGACGGTTTTGTTTCGGGTTTCGGGTTACGAGTTACGAGTTTCGAGTTTTCTTAAATCGCGCGCGTCTCGGTGACATCCAACCCGAAACCCGAAACGCGACACTCGAAACACTAAGCGTTACTTCACTTTCTGCATTTCTTTCGGCACCCACCATCGTGTGAGGTCGCGGTCCATGATGTTGTAGACGTTGTTGCGGATGCGGTTGTCGTGTGCGATGGTGCGTTTTTGAACGAGCAGGAACGTGTAAGGCTGATCTTTCGCGACTTGTTCAAACACGCGTTGAAAGAGTGCGTTGCGTTTGGGTTCGTCCAATTCTTTGCGGCCTTCTTCGATCCATTGATCGACCTGTTTGTTGATGTAGCCGCAATGATTCGACGCTTTCTCGCCTACTTGTGACGAGTGCCATAACTGAAACGGATCGCTGGATACCGTCAAGCGCCAGCCCAGCAGCATCGCGTCGAAATTCAAACGTTCAACATTTTGAATGAATACCGACCACTCCAAATTGCGCAGATTCACGTCGATTCCGGCCTGAGCAAATGCTTCTTTGATTTGGTTGGCGATGCCTTCGTATTCCGGTTTTCCGGACGGAAAAAGCAACGTGAATTTGAACGGAACTTTTTTGCCGTTGATGACTTTGTCCAACACATTGTCGCCGTCGGTATCGGCCCAACCGTCCTCTTTCAAGAGTTGCTTGGCGGCTTGAATGTCGAACGGAATACGCAGCTCGGCTGCATTCGTAGGATATGTCGAACTTTGCGGATGCGCGGGGACGTCCAGTTGCACGGCAAAGCCTCGGTAAATCGTTTCGCAGATGCGCTTCCGGTCGATCAGCATCGTCAACGCTTGGCGCGTTTTGGTGCTGTTGAACATGTCCCGGCGAATGTTCCAGCCGAGATAGTTGTACGAGTTGTCAATCGATTGTTCGATGTTGAATTTCTTCTTGAATGCTTCGTCTTCTACGGCCAACTTAGCCTGCGCCTTGGTCAAGTAATGCGCATCAAGATCGCCCTTCTTTAACAGCTCCAAAGATACGGTCCGGTCTGAAATAAATTTGCAGACGATCTTTTTGAAATGCGCTTTCGGGCCGACGTAATCGTCGCTGCGGACGAACACGACTTCATGCTTCGGATCGTGGCTTTCAAGGCGATACGGACCGGTGCCGACGATGCCTTGATTCTTCGGATTCTCGTTGAATTCTTTAGCGTCTGTGAAGTGAAAGATATGCTCCGGGAACAGATACATTTCACAGGATGTTGCGAACGACAGGAAGAAGGGCTTGTTCCAAATGAATTGAACGATGTACGGATTGTTGTCCACGAGTTTCACCGACGCGCAATCCTGGTAGAAGTTGCGAGAGGGAGCGCACTCAACTTTCGGATTCATCATCGTGTCGAATGAGAAGACAACATCTTTGCCCGTGAACGGTCGACCGTCATGCCATTTCACGTCGTTGCGCAAAAAGAATGTGTAGACCGGTTTTTCTTCAAACACGTAGTGCTCGGAGCCATCGAAGGTCAGCACGCTTTTGATGCTCTTGCCCGTCGCGGACTTCGGATCGACGACTTCACCTTTGTTGGCATCGGTCGCCATGAATGCCTTAACGGCATTTTCGGCGACCGCACTGTCGCCGAGGAGGCGAATGACGACGGACGTTTCGCGTTCCCAATCGGCGAGGAAGCGGCCTTTGAAATCGGGCGATTTTTGAATCGCAGCGCGAACGCGTTCGGCGGTTGCTGCCGCTGTGATCGGCGTGCCGTCGGTGAATTTTGTTCCGTCGAAGGAGATGTAAATCCAATGCTGCTGCTCGATGGCAGTCTCGCCGAGCGCCTTTGCAATAGCGTCGCGATAGTCACCTTTGGTGTCGAACAATTCGACGCGAAGGATGTCGTCGCTCTCGGCATCGATCTTGGTGATTTTGAGTTTCGTGCGAGCATCAGGGGACAATGCTTGATTGAGCTTTTCGGCTAGTTCTTTTGCATTCTTTTTCGCTGCGACGCCCCGGCAGACCATGGCCTTCTCCCAGCCGCTTGCCAGCCTGGGTTCCCACACGTTGGGATCATCAAACGACCGCACCGCCAGATATTCGTTGCCAAGATTGAACATATCCGTTGTGTTCGCATCGTTATCAATTAGCGGGTTCAGCGAATTAGGGGCACTGAGTTCGTTGATGGTCAACGTGTCGCCGTCGTCGGCTTTTTCATCACCTCGCACAAATTTCGGATTGGTTGAGCCGTCAAAATAAGATGGCGAGTGTTTGATGTCGGACTGCGCAACGGTTGGCTGAGTTGAAGTGCGTTCTGGCTCGGCAGAACGGAATGAGCCGCGCGAAGACGCGATGGCTTCCATGTTCTTGATCAAGCGCGTTTCGATGCTTTGATTTTGCAGCAGGGTGAGGCTGTTGAGTATGACGAGGGCGAGCAGCAGACCGACGACTGCTATGTCCCAAAAAATGTGCCGTTCGCGCATGAAGCATCCGCCCTTTTCTGACTGTGGACGATCAAGTATGACGTGTGACCAATCGAAGGCTTAACGATAACCAAAACAAACCGGATGGCAAGAACGAAAGAGCGGATGGCTGGAATGAAATAAAGGTTGCGATGATGTGGTTATAAAAAAACGGAGAGAGCACGATTGCTCTCTCCGTTCCCATCACAATTGAATCAGACTTTTGTCTCGGATGACGGAGTTGTCTCCGAATCATCTGATCTGTCCGAGTCGAAATCGCGCGGCGCTGAACTTTTCAGCCAGCGAGTCGAGGAAAGGCGCTCCCACAAGTCATCGGATTCCGGTCCGCCCGCTCCGGGCGACAACTCATCGGTTTCCGTCTCAAACGTGTGCAGCATTGCTTCCCATTCGTGGTCGGCCACCAACTCATCGGTCACAGAGGCGTCCAGCATGTCCTCCTCCGTTCCCAAGCTTGTCTTCCGCTTCCGCAAATTCTTCACTTTTGCCACATCCCGAAACAACTTGGCAGTTACTACTGCCGCAATCGGGCTCCTTTTCAATTTCTGTTGTCCGAGATAATTACTCCCAGACGTGTCTTTAAATGTGTTCGTCAACATGCCTTTCAACCTCCACTAATAAATCTCCGGTTTGGAACCGCTGCTTGCGGCCCAATCTCCAGTCAAATGGATGGTCGATTACGCCCTCCATTGTGCGGGTTTTCACCCATCCTGTCCATCCTTTCCAAAAGTGCGGAACCAATTCTTCCGCCGTGCTTAAAAGTGCTCACACCAACAATCATTCCGACCGAAATACCGGCGGCCCCGTAGATCACTTAATCAGGCGGGGCCGCGCGGAAAAGCATGACGAATTCAATGCATTCCGAACTACCCCGGCATGGCCTCGTGTCCCGGCCGGTACCCGTTAAAAACTGTCGCTTCATTGGTCGTTTCAATGACCAATTCATTCATCTTTTCCTTCAACGTCGCCATCCGATAGCGCTCGCTAGTGGACGCCTTCGACTTCGCCTGCAACGACCGACGCATAAAGCGTTCGGACGGTTTTCGTGCAGCACTCGGCACCACAAAGTAATTCACGTCTGACAGCGACCCGATTTTAGACTCCGAGTCCTGCGTCGAACACGATTCGACTGAGCCGTCTTTTTGAGCAGCTTTCCCTACTACGTCTGGCTCAGAACTCGCTTTTCGCCAATCCATAAGAGTCGCTCCTGTTCAGCGCCATAGTGACGCCTGTATCGAACGGCCTCATTCTTCGGCGCAATTCGATGATCTCATTTGACTGCAAATATAACAGCACGTCCTATGCCATACGGAATACACTAGAGACGCTTGAAGTGCCGAATATTCGATCAATTTTCAAAAATTTATGTGCCGTCCCGTTCAAAAGGTGTTACTCAAAATGAAAAAATGGACATCTTTGAGCCACAAACAGACAATTCCGCTCACGAACTATCCAAATAAAACCATAATACGAACCCGTGCGGAATGCAAGCGCATTTTTACGACGCCTCTATGAAGGCAAGATCGGATTCATATTTTCTTAATAGACGTGACGATTTAACTGCCACCAACATGATGGTCTAATTTACGCATTTTTTGCGCTTTAGGTATCACGTTGTATCGAACAGATTTGTGTTTGATGAACTAAAACACAGCCTGATGTGTAGATTATGAGCGTGACGACTATAGACTGAGTCCACTCTTATGGAAGGGTTTTCGATCACTTCTCGAGTAGCAGCCCATAGAATTGCCTACGGGCTGTACTAAGGAGAATCTGCCGAACTACGCGTTCGGTGACGGAATCTGCTTCATCGCTTGCAGAACGCCCTGCCATTCGCGTCGCGCAGCCTTCAACCGCTCGCGATATTCGCGGTAGGTCGCGCGGTACTGCTCTTTCTGGCCCTTGGCGCGTTCTTCGGCTTGAGCCTTCCACAGGACCATCGCCGCTTTGAACGCGTCGCGCGCATTCGCAATACGGCGGTGAATTTCTTCGGCATGAGTCGGACCTGCCAGCGCGATTCGAGTCTCCAGTTTCTTGACCGCGACTTCCATTCGCGTCTGCTCAATCGTCGACGCCGCCGTGATGCGAAGATCCGACGCTAATCCAATCCACTTCATCGCCGTGATGAACCACTTTGCCGGGTCCCAATTGTACCAGCGAACGCCGTTGCGGAAATCAGCTGGGAAGCGGTGATGGAAACTGTGAAACCCTTCGCCAAATGTCGCGAAAGCAATCACCCAATTATCGCGAGCCGTCGATTCGTCGTCATACGTTTGAGCGCCGACTTTGTGTGCCCATGAATTGATTGAGAACGTCGAATGATGAACCATGACAATCCGCAGGAATCCGCCCCACAAAAGCCCCGCAATCGGGTTTCCGAAATACCAACCAATGGCGGTTGGCAACGCGAGTCCAAAGCCCAAGCCGATCATCTTGCACCAGCGGTGCTGCCACATCACGATCGGCTGCTTTTGCAAATCCTTGACATTATCAAAATCACGCGTCGCGGAATTGTCTTCGAAAATCCACAGAATATGCGCCCACCAGAAGCCGCGTTTGATGCTATACGGATCCCACTCGGTTTCAGGATAGGAATGGTGCCGTCGATGGCCGGAACTCCACGCCAAAATCGAATTTTGTACAGACATGGCTCCGAAGACCGCATAGAAGAACTGAACCGGCCACGAGCATTCGTAACTCTTGTGCGAATAGAAACGGTGATAGCCGGCGCAAATCGACAGGCCGGTCAGACTGTATAACGTTAAGAAAAGTCCAAACATCCACCATTGGAAGCCCGTTTGATACGTGTACCAAATCAGCACCGGAAACGCGAGAACGGGGGAGAGTGTCAAAAAAAGAATGTTGCCCCAATCTTTGGGCGGATTGGGATTGTACGGAAACTTCGGATCGCATTGCGCCATAAATCATCTTTCGGAGTCTTAAAGTTCGGAAACTATCAGTTAAAAACTTTGGATCACGACAGATACAACAACCAACGCGTAATCACTCGAATCGGATTCGCAGCCTAAAATGGCGGCTAAAATCGGGTCAATATAGTTACTCAAGCACAGCCCGTAAACGATACGATCTCAGACCGAATGCAACCAATTTCAGGCATATTTAAGACTATTTAGTTTTGGCATTCACTAACTTATTCTACCCCAAAATCGGTCAATCGTCAACAGAAAGGTTTCCCCGACTGAACAAAAACTTTCAGTACAGGCCGGTACGAAAAGCCGATATCGGCGTGTTAGCCACTATTTCGAATCCTGAGCGTCCGGCAATTGCGTGGGGTCCTTCTGCTCCTGCCATTCCGGGCGGAGGCTCAGTAAATCGATGTGCGACAACCACTCTTCCTTCGATTCGAATCGTTCGCCGGTCATCACTTCCAGAGCCTTCTTGGCAATCGTGCGGACTTCGCCGTCTTCAGCTTCGCTCAATTGATTCACGAGGTACTTCGCGGCTGGAATGCTCTTGAAGCTCGCCAGCACCGTTAAAATCGTCTTGGGCTTGCCTGAGAAGCGGTCGTATGATCGCGTGATGTGCGAGACCGCGCGTTTTTCGCCGATCAGTGCACACGACTTTGCGCAGACTTCGCGCAACTTTTCGTCTTTGCTGTCGAGAATGCCTTCGAGCAATGCGTCGCGCGCGGTCGTCGATTTGGCACGGATCTCACCTAACGCAAAAGCCGCGCACAGGCGGTCGTCGGATTCGCGCGACAACGTCAGGACTTTCACCAGCGGTTCAACGGCCGGAGCATACCCCATGTAGCCCAACGCGAGAGCAACAGCATCGTTCGATTTGTCACGGCGGTTCAACATGTTCAGTAACATCGGACCGGTTTCAGCGCCGCTCAATGCCGCGACCGTCTTCGCCGCTTCAGCGCGCACGGGCTTGGACGTGTCGTCGAGCATCATGACGATTTCTTTGACCAGGTCCGGCGATTTGTCACCGATCCGCGCCAGCGCTTCGAGAATGCCCCCACGCTTCCGTTCGCTCTCTTGCGTGATGTTGTCGCGCAAATACGGAACGATGTTCGATCCCGAGCGGATCAATTTGTGCATCATTTCTTCGTATTGCTGAGGGTTCTGCGTCTTGTCTTCGTTCTCGACAGCGGCAAGGAACAGATTGACGAGATTCTTTAAATCCTTCAAGCCTTGCGCCGCGAGTTCGAGCACCTTGAGCTGGAGCTTTTCGGTATCATCCTTGGTCCAACCGGCTTCTTTACACGCTTTGGAAAGCGCGATTTTCTCTTTTGTTCCCGAGAGAAATTTGCACGCTTTCGGGTCTTCTTTAATGGTAGCGAGGATGACGACCAACGTCTGGTCACCCTTGATCATTTCGATCAACTTGTCGTTGTCGAGCGCTTCGAGCGCGGACGCGGAACTCGTCAGGCAACACGCTGAGACCAATGAAACCGTTGCAACAAAAGCGAAAAGATGTGACGCGTTCATCATGCGCTCCGAAAGTAAGTCCAAACCGGAAAACAACGTAAGGCCTAAGAGTCTCGACCATTTTTCACAAAAAATCAATGAAAATGTGCCCGAAAAGGGTTACGCTGTTAATTGGCCATCAACTTTAAACATTGAACTTCAAACCTTAAACTGGTTGTAAATGGAACCGCTGATCTTCGAAATGGGCCTGTACAAGGCCACGATCCCCGCCGACATGCTCTATTCGGAGATCCATTTTTGGTTCGGCGTCGGCGACAATGGCCGGACGCGGTGCGGCCTCACGTCATACGCCGCGCGGTTGTTGACCGATCTCTTCCGTCTCGATTGGTCCGTTAAAGAAGGTGACGTGATCGAAGCCGAGCAAGTGCTGGGTGAAGTCGAAAGCACCAAAGCGGTCTCTGAATTGTACGCGCCGATGAGCGGCAAATTGATCGCGATCAATCAAGCGGCGGTCGATGATCCGTCGATGCTGGGCGTCGATCCGTATTCGACGTGGCTCTTCGAATTTGAAGGCTCGCCTGCAACCGCGATGACGGCGGAAGAGTACGTCGCGTTCCTCGCCTTGGGCTGGGACGAAACCGTGAAGCTCTTAAAAGGGCAGGTATAAACGTGAGCGACAGTCCCCGACAAAAGACCGTTCTCGCGCCGTGCATGGGCGTCGGCAAGATCGTGGCGAACGTCACGCGCCGCGCTGCATACGCAATCCACGCGCAATGCCCGGAAGATGTCGAACTGCTCTCCATCCCAGCACTGATGGCCGGCGACGCGCACGAACGCGAACTGATTCAGAACAATCCGACGATCATTATTGATGGGTGCGCGTTGCGTTGCACCGCGCACATCTTCCGCCAGTTTGGAGTCGATGCGGTGGCGAAGATTGAAGTCAATCAGGTTATGAAGGAAAAGAAGATCGGCCCGGGCAAGACGCGCAAGGAACTTGAAGAAACCGGCAAACGCCTGAGCGATTTCACCGCTGAAAAAGTGCTGATGGCGCTCAATGACGAAGGCCTCGAAGCCCGCTTCGTTTCGCCCGAAGAACTGTTATTGCCGCCGCCCGAAGGAATGTGCGGGTGTCCGGATCAGATGTTCCGCGCCACTGCCGTTCCCCTCTCCCCTCGGGAGAGGGCCGACACAGGCCACTTTTCGAAAATGGCTGTGCGGGGTGAGGGTGGGGCGCAGGATGGAGACAACGCGTTTGGATTAATCGAGTGCCCACCCCTCACCCCGCGAGCCGAACAGCAGGCTCGTCGGCCCTCTCCCCCAGGGGGAGAGGGGAACGGCGACGGCTCGCTTCGCTCGCAGCATCTTGTCACGTCCGTGACCGTGTTGCCGTGCCAAGGCATCAAACGCACCGGCGGACGCGTGACGCAGCGTGCGGCGTATGAAGTCGTCGAAGATAATTTTCTCGGCAAGAGCCAGGTGCTGTGCATTTCAGCGCTCGCGGCGGGATGTCAAGAAGACGTGGACATGCTCGAAAAATTCCCGACCGTCGCGATCAATGGCTGCAACAAACGCTGCGCATCCATCGCGGCGGAGTACCACGGCGTCCCAGCTGTAGCACATGTCGAATTGCCCGACGTCGTCCCGGGATTTGATTGCGAAGCGCATTGTTACGAGCCGGATTTGACGGAGAAAGAGCTCGCGATCTCCAGCCTGCTTTCCGCCGCAGCGACAGAAGTTGTCGGGAAGTTGATGGGCACTGAAATCGATTGGGCGCCCGGCAAAATAAATTTGCACGGACTGATCCACGAACCCGCAAAAATCAACAGTTTGACCGGGTACAAAGACATCGGACACGGTATATTGGTGCAACTGGCCAAAGAACAAATCGAGCGAATGAATGCTGACGCGGGAATCAAAGCGGCTGCCTCAGCGGTCGAAAAATTGAATGAACAAAAAGCGCAACACGAAGTACAAGCAGCAACGATGGTCTGTGAAAACCCGGGATTGAAAACGGTCATGACGGGATTGTTTAAGCCGAAGAAACGGAATTAGTCGTTAACAGGAGCGGGACGAATGGATATTCACGAATATCAGGCGAAGCAGTTGTTGGCGGGATACGGCGTATCCGTGCCGAAGGGCATTGTGGTGTTTACGGCTGAAGAAGCCGAAGCGGCGTTCACGACTTTGGGCACGGCCGTGTGCGCAGTGAAAAGCCAGATTCACGCAGGTGGTCGCGGCAAGGGCAAATGCTACAGCCCGAAGGACCGACAATTGGTGCAGGAAGGTGGCGTCAAAATCGCCAAGTCCGCAGTTGACGCGAAGACGTATGCGTCGAAGATGCTCGGCCATTTACTTGTGACCAAGCAGACTGGCGATGCCGGTCGCCTCGTCCGCCGCGTTTACGTCGAATCCGGCAGCAACATCGCGCGCGAATTGTACCTCTCGATCGTCGTGGATCGCTCCGTCGGTTTGCCGGTGATCATGGCCAGCACGGAAGGCGGCATGGACATCGAAGAAGTCGCCGAAAAGCACCCCGAAAAAATTATGCATTTGTCCTACGATCCGCGCGAAGGCCTGTGGCCGAACCAAGCCCGCCGCATCGCTTTCTTCCTAGGACTGACCGGCGACGCGTTCAAAAGCGGCGTCCAATTCTTGATGGCGATGGCCAAAGCGTTCACGGATTTGGATTGCTCGATGGTCGAAATCAATCCGCTGGTCGTGACGAAAGAAGATAAAGTCATCGCGCTCGACGCCAAGATCAACTTCGACGACAACGCCCTTTACCGGCACAAGAATGTTGAAGAGTTACGCGACGTTCATGAAGAAGATCCGAACGAAGTTGAAGCGAAGAAATATGACTTGAACTACATTCAACTCGACGGCGAAATCGGCTGCCTGGTGAACGGTGCCGGTTTGGCGATGGCGACGATGGACGTGATCAAACTCTTCGGCAGCAGCCCGGCAAACTTCCTCGACGTCGGGGGCGGTGCCACGCGCGAGAAGGTGACGGCTGCGTTCAAGATCATTCTGAGCGACCCGAAGGTGAAAGCGATCCTCGTGAACATCTTCGGCGGCATCATGAAATGCGACGTGATCGCCGACGGCGTGATCGAAGCCGTCAAAGACGTCAACCTGAACGTCCCATTGGTCGTGCGCCTTGAAGGCACGAACGTGGAACTCGGCAAGAAGCGCCTGGCCGATAGCGGCCTCCCGATCCTAAGCGCGAACACGCTGAGCGAAGCGGCGGAGATGGCTGTTAAGGCGGTAAAGGGGAAGTAGGGAATTGAATTGAGGGTGAGCCCGCTCGGGGATTGAGCGGGCTTGCCTGTATTATTGTTATGTCATACAAGAGGCGCGATATGCAATTTTCAATGGTCATTCACAAAAACCCAGAAACAGACTACGGAGTTGCCGTCCCCGATTTGCCGGGGTGTTTTTCCGCAGGATCATCTTTGGACGAAGCGCTGGCGAACGCGGTTGAGGCAATTGAACTGCATGTGGATGGAATGCTGTCAGACTATGAGGCCATTCCATTGTCTCAAAAAATTGAAAACCATCAACGCAATCCTGACTACGCGGATGGAATCTGGAAAACGGTGATTGTTGACGTTTCGAAATTGAAACGTGAGCATAACAATTCAAAAGGTCATATAGCGGAAGCAGTGGGTGCGTGAAAGTTGGTGCAGATGCGCGAAGCGCTTTTGTTTTAGTATTGTGAACGTCCCAATCCTGTTCGGCACGGCACGTGCTACTCAACAAAGTGTTATTTTTCTGCCATTTTTGATCATTGATATTTCTAAAACTTGACATTCAATTTTTCGGTCCAGCGCGCGTCGTACTCACATGAAAGACGCGACGATCACCGACACTCCTTACTTTCCCGCTGGTGTTGCGTCTGGCCTGAAATTCTTACGACCGATGCGAAAACTGCTTGATCGCTTGCGCCCGGAGGCCGCGCATTGCAATCGCGAGCTGTTTTTCGATCACTACATCAGCATGCTCTTATACCGATCTCAATTAGAAACCGCCGACTCAATCCACGGGAAGCAACATA
>JBAXUS010000096.1:0-22973 GCA_037129555.1 Planctomycetota bacterium | reverse complement strand
ATTGAACGCGGGTGCATCGCAGGACTTGCGCCGCTGTTCCCTCTCCCCTTGGGGGAGAGGGCCGACGAGCCTGTTGTTCGGCTCGCGGGGTGAGGGGTAGGCGTTGATTAATCCCAGCTCGCAATATTAAATCAGTGCCTCCCCCCTCACACGGCTACACTCGTCTCGCGCAGTTGCCCGCAAGCCGCGTTCACATCTTCGCCACGCGTTTTCCTGAAATGCGCATGAACTCCCGCCGCGCGCAATATGGACATAAAGGAGTCGAGCCGCTCAGGCGTCGGCTGGCTGTACTCCGCCCCGCTCACGCCCGTGCCGATCGAATTGTACGGAATTAAATTCACATGCGCCCGAAATCCGCGCATCAAGTCGCCCAGCATCTGAGCCTGCTCATCCGAATCGTTGACCCCATTTAAGAGACAGTATTCAATGTTCGGAATCCGCTTCGTCTTATCAGCATACCGCCGCGTCGCAGCCATGATATCCGCGACCGAATAACGCTTGTTCATCGGCACAATTCGCGACCGCGTTTCATCGTCCGGAGCATGCAGCGACAAAGCGAGAACCACGTTCCGATCCTCGTCCGCCAACCGGTCAATTCCCGGCACAATCCCAACAGTCGAAATACAAATCTGCCGCCAACCAAATTCGCCGAGGTCCTCGCCCGCAATGCGTTCGACAGCCGCGACGACATTGTCGTAATTCTGCATCGGCTCGCCCATGCCCATAAACACAAGCGTCCGCAACTGCCGCCCGGAACTCAGAGCCTCCGCGCGCAATTGCAAAAACTGTTCGACGATCTCACCCGCTTCAAGATTACGCTCCAACCCGCGCTTGGTGCTCGCACAAAAATCGCACCCCATCGCGCACCCGATCTGCGACGACACGCACCCCGCCGCGCGCCCCGGCGTCGCACTGTCCATCAACACCGCCTCGACCGCCCCACCTCTTTTCAGCCCCAACAAAAACTTCACGGTCCCATCCGTACTGACACTCCGCGCAAGCGTATTCGCCTGCCGCAGCTCAATCTCTGTCAACACTTTCGCCTCAAGCGCGTTGCCGATTTTCAACTCAGCAAAATCCACCCGCCCACCCGACCGGTAATACTCCTTCAGCAACCGGGCCGCATGATGCGTATTCAACCCCCAACCCTCGATCTCCTGTTGCAGAGACGCAACGGTGTGATCGCTGAGCGACTTTTTATGATGAGCTACTGTTGTCATGCCATGATTTTAAACGAAACCAGCGAAGTACACCACGGGGTTCAACAATTTTTCAGAGCGGGTGGGTGAATCGGTTGGACGAGGATTGGAAAAGTCGTTAGGCTTTCGTGATTGTTCTCAGGAGGCAGTATGAAAAAGATGGCTGCGCTTGTACTTTTTTCGGTTTTATGCGGTTTGCTAAACATTGCTCTTGTCTCGCAATGGCTTCAGCCGACCTGGTTCAAATCCAAGATAGCTGTTACGGAGGAGGATAGAATGCTTCTGAACGAATGGACGGACCAGTCCATGGAGAATGTTTATTTCTCCGTAAACCCTCCGTTAGGCGAACGAAATAAATCCATTCAAAAACGAGAGCGTTCCCGCCCGCCGATCATCCCAGCTTTGCCAGTCTCCTCCTTGCGGGCAGAATTGAAAAATGTGCGAGTGCATGATGCCACCAGCATTGACGTCGATTTTGTACTCACCAATATGACAAAGACGGCAATTTGTCTCCCTAGTATCTCAAATAGTTGGGGGGCGTATCAATGGTCGTTTTTGGTCATTGATGCGACAGGGGTAAAGCATGAATTGGTCAATCCGCAAACGATGTGGTGGTGCAATGGGTTCTCAACCTTCAGGATCGCTCCCCAAATAGAAAACGTCTTGCCGTGCCGACTCACCGCTAATTCTGGAAGTGACCAAGACAATCGGGCGGGCTACACGTCTGATCGCATGCATTTAGAATTTATCGAGCAACGTCCAGATGGCTCGTGGAGTACGCGGGCAACACCTCCTAAACCTTGGAAGTTTCCGATTGTGATCATCGGACGTTTCGGAGCGAAACAATATCAAGCGGATAGATGGAATGACCACACAAATTGGGTAGGATCAAGCGATACAAATTCGGTTGAGGTTAAAGCAGAAAAATCGGCACCTCTAAAATTGAATGTGGTAGCGCAGACAACAGAACAAAAATAAGCCTACCCCTTAAACGGATCATTGGCGATCTGCTCTTTCGCCTTCACGATCAACGCATCAAATCGTCCGTGCATCTCGACGGGTAACTTTTTTCGGGTCGCTTTGATCGTTCTCATTTTCCGGACCGCCAGTTCAACAATGTCCGCTTCATCCTTGCAGAATCCACGCAATAATTTCAAATGAATCAGCCCCGGTAATGGAATGAATCCGTTTTCACTGCCAAAAAAGTCAGGCCCGGGAATCGTCCCAAACTCCGTTTCAGTTCCTTCCCGTAGCAACAAGAGCGGATAACCCGTCGCCTTGTGTGCCAGACTATGCAACCCGCTTTTTGCGATCCTTTTGATTTCGAATTTTACAGACAGTCGTTCAAGAATGGATGAATCCGCAACAGAATACAACACGTTCACATTGTTCGCACCACGAACATAACCGTGATGCATCACAGCGATACCGCCCACAACAAGCGCAGATCCCAATGATTCGCTCAAGTCGAAGAGTGCTTTTTTCACATCCGCCGAACGAAAAACAATAGGGTTGATGACGCGCCCAAAGTCGAAAATGCCCAATTCCGATGGTGTCAGCTTCAAAAGTTTCATGATTTTGAATCTACCACTTTTCAAAAGATTTCAATCCCGATTCGCTTTGCGCAAATCCCTTCCGGCGGCATAATCAGCCCCTTCAATTATGCGCGCCAACGAACCCTATCCCGACGCCCCTCCAGGGCCGCTTCCCGGCAATACCGACACGCCGATCATGAAGCAATATTTGGCCGCGAAAGCGCGTTATCCCAAGCATCTCCTCTTCTTCCGCATCGGCGACTTCTACGAACTCTTTTTCGAAGACGCCAAAATCATTTCGCGCGCGCTCGGCCTGACGCTCACCTCCCGCAACAAAGGCCCCGACCCGATCCCCATGGCCGGCGTCCCCGTGCACTCCGCCGAACCCTATGTTGCGCGCCTGCTGCGGCAGGGTTTCTCCGTCGCCGTCTGCGATCAAACTGAAGATTCGTCCCAGGCCAAAGGCCTCGTCAAACGCGACGTGACCCGCGTCGCCACGCCCGGCACGGTCCTCGAAGAAAACCTCCTCGACGCTCGCAAACCCAATCGCATCGCCGCACTTCTCCCGCAAACGTCTGCATCCAGCGGCACCGATTTCAACGACCGCCGCGTCTTCGGACTCGCTGTCGCCGATCTCGCGTCCGGCAGCTTTTTCATTCAAGAAATCGAAGGCGTCTCAGCGCTGCGATCTGAATTCGCGCGCTTGTCGCCCAGCGAATTACTCTTCCCCGAAGCGCCCCTGGATGCGTCCGGTCGCCCGGTCGCCGACATCCCGCCGCTGCCGCTCGACGGCGTCGCCATCTCGCGTCTCAAGCGCGATGCGTTTGCGTTTGGCGAAGCGCACGCGCGCGTCGTTCAGCGTTTCAGCGATCAAGGCCGCGATAAGCGCGTGGCGACTCAGATGAAAAAACTGGCCAAAGATTTCCCGCTCGCCAGCGCTGCGGCGGGAGCACTTGCCGGTTACGTCGACGAAACCTGCCCCGGCGGAAAAGTCCGTCTCGATACGCCGCAGCCGTTCGATCCCGAGCACTTCATGGCGCTCGGCGAATCCGCAATCCGCAGCCTCGAACTGCTCGAAACACTCCGCACCCGCGCCTTCGAAGGCTCACTCCTCTGGAGCATCGACCGCTGTTGCACACCCGCCGGAAGTCGCAGCCTGCGCGAGTGGCTCATCCGCCCGCTGCGCGATCTCGATACCATCGCCTCGCGTCATAACGCGGTCGAATCGCTGATCGAAAACAGCAACCACCGCGCCACGCTTCGCAGTGTTTTGAAACAGCTCGCCGACATCGAACGCATCGCCGCCCGACTCTCCGCGAACAAAGCCACGCCGCGCGATCTCGTTTCGCTCAAGAACACATTGCTCCTTCTTCCGGACGTCGCCGACTTGATCCGCCGCACATCCGACAATCTCGGAATGCTCGAAGATGTTGAGAACCCGACTGCCGGAGAATTATCCGAACTACCGGACAAAACGCCGCTGCTCGAAACGCTTCGTGATCGGCTCGGCAAACTCGATCATATTGCAGGCGTGATCGCGGCGCGGTTGCGCGACGATTGTCCCAACATATTAAACGAAGGCGGACTCATCAACGATGGCGTGGACGCCGAATTGGACCGCTTGCGCGCGATTGCGTCCGGGGGCAAAGGCTGGATCATCGCGTTTCAAGCCTCTGAAATTCAGCGCACCGGGATCAGCAGTTTAAAGATCGGTTACAACCGCGTCTTCGGTTACTACATCGAAATCTCCCACACCAACCGCTCGCTCGTCCCGCCCGATTATGACCGCCGGCAGACATTGACAAACGCCGAACGCTACACGACGCCCGAATTGAAAACGCGCGAATCCGAAGTGCTGGGAGCCGAAGAAAAAATTGGCGCATTGGAGCAGAAATTGTTCCTGCAACTGCGCGACGAGATCGCCGTCTCCGCACCGAAATTGCACGCGGCGGGACAAGCGCTCGCCGACTTGGACGCGCTCGCGTCGCTCGCCGAAGTCGCCCAGAAAAAAGGCCACGTCCGGCCCACGATGACACTCAACGGAAAACTGGCGCTCGAACAAATGCGCCATCCTGTGCTCGAAGACACCATCCCGTCCGGCGAATTAGTGGCGAATGATTTGACGCTCTGTTCCGGTCGTGGCGATACCTACGCAAAAACGAGTGGCGAAAAAAGCAGTGCGCAGATCGTCATCCTGACCGGTCCGAACATGGCCGGAAAATCGACGTACATTCGCGCGGGCGCTCTGTGCACGATCCTCGCGCAGATGGGTGCGTTCGTCCCTGCTGAGCGCGCGGAAATCGGGTTGGTTGATTGTGTCTTCACGCGCGTCGGAGCGGCGGACGATCTGGCGGGCGGACGTTCGACATTCATGGTCGAGATGAGCGAAGTCGCTGAAATTCTAGCCGGCTGCACAACCCGCTCGCTGTTGATTCTGGACGAAGTCGGTCGCGGGACGAGCACCTACGACGGCGTCAGTTTAGCGTGGTCGTTGATCGAACATTTGCACGAAGGCCAAGCCAAGCCGCGCACACTTTTCGCCACGCATTACCACGAACTCAGCGCGCTCGAAGAAGAATTGCCGCGCGTCAAAAACGCGTCCGCATCCGTCAAAGAATGGCAGGGCGAAATCACGTTTTTACACCGCATCGTTGAGGGTCCAAGCGAACGCAGCTTCGGCATTCACGTCGCGCGCCTGGCCGGGCTGCCCGAATCGGTGCTTGCCCGCGCGAAAGATATTTTGCTCGCGCTCGAAGACGAAGGCTCACGGCGCGTGATGGATGTCACCGATGGCGGAGCTCAAATCGGCTCTATGCCCCAGCTTGAGGGACGTGATAAGCCCCCCGGAAAATCGCGCAAATCCCGCCCGGAGCAAGACGGTCAATTGTTATTATTTGAAGCACCCGAAGAGCTCGATCCGGCAATTCACGAAATTCTCGACCGCATCAAATCGCTCGATACCGACTCCATGACGCCGGTGCAGGCGATGGCTGCGCTGGATGAATTGGTACGTAAAGGGCGGAAGCTCTAACGCAGTCTGTTCATCAAGGCGCCAAATAAGTGGAACGGGCTTTTAGCCCATTCGTCATGAGCGCAGCGACAGCGTTATCCGTCGGATCGGCTGACAGTTCCAACGCTCGAGCAACGCGTTCCTGCTGTTCAGCCGGACGGTTCTGATTCAACTTCCATTTCCCTTCGATGCTGGTGATGCGAATGCGAAACGCGACGATTTGCTGTGCCAGTTTTTTATAAAACTCGTTCGACGCATCAAACACCCACGGGGTCGCCCGCGGCGCTTCGTACTGCTTTACGGTGCGAGCGAGCAACTCCATCACGTCATCCGGATTGTCCACAATCTCAAACGTTCCGGATACGTGGACAGCCGTGTAATTCCACGTGGGCACCGCGTTCGGCACCTCGTACCACGCCGGTGAAATATACGCGTGTGGCCCTGAAAAAATCGCGAGGACCTTATGCCCGTTGGCCTGCATCCAATGCGGATTCGCCCGCGCCATGTGGGAGACGAGCTGCCCGTGTTCGCCCACGTCGCGTTCAGCCAAAAAGGGCAGGTGAGTAGCGAACGGCGCGCCGTCGTGTTGGGTCACGAGCACGCCAAAACTGTGGAGTTCCACGAAATCGAACAGCGTGTTTCGATCCGTCTCATTGAATGCGGAGGGAATGTACATGGCCGTTTTAAATTCCATAAAGCCGGTGCTCGCGGATGTACGCCAGCACACCGGGGCTCAGATATTTTGAAACTGAAAGGTCGTTGGATTTCAGCATCTTTCGGACTTCGGTCGAACTTATCTTGATCAAATCTTCGTCAGCCTCGGGCTGCAAATAAATGTGCGGAGGTTTGCGATACCAGCTCACTTTCGGGTCTTCATCAACGCCCGGGCGCGCGACGGTGATGAAGCGGATTTGTCGCTCCAGAAACTCGTAGTTGATCCATTTGTCAAACGTCTTCGCGTTGTCCAATCCAATGATGATGCTGAAATCGCAGCGGTCCATCAGCGTCGAATCACTCAATAACATTTTGACGAGATGGTACGTTTCACCGGCGAACTTCTTGTCGATTTCATACGGCGACACTTTCAAGCGCCCGTCCGTTTGCGCGGCCAGTCGGCACATCTCATAACGCGCCTCTGGAGACATCATGTTCTTGCCGTTCAAATGCTGGTAACACGGCATGATCCAGACTTCATCGAATTCTTTGCTGCAATTCAAAACCAGTTGAGCGTTCTTGATGTGCCCCATCGTGATCGGATCAAACGCCCCGCCGAAAATTGCGACCTTCAGCTTCCGCCCCAGCGATTGATATTGAGCCATGCGCCGCTCAATTTTCGCCTGGTTCCGCGCGCTCAATTCGTTAGCGTTCCAACCGCATTCGTTGCAGAGTTGAAGCACCGAATTGAGCAGGTCGCCGGTATCCTCCTTGAGATTTTCGAGATCCGAAAATCGCGACGTGCGGATGGCCATGCGCAGGACGTCGTCGAGCCGTTCCTTAAGAGGAGTCCGACCGAACGCGGCGGAGAACGTGGCATTGACCTCCGCTTGAAGTGCCCGGATTCCGGGTTCCGTTATTTTTCTGGCCATCACGTGCTCCTGTATTTTGCGGCAGCGAACAGAGTGAGAATTCTCTCGCATTACCCGCACGGCGCAAAGCAAAAATACCTGTGCGCGCGTTGAAAATTTGTGAAAGTGAAAACCTGTCGCTGGCGTATGCTGATAGAGCTTCAAATTGAATGCACATCTCGCCGTACCCCAGAGACCTTCTCATGACATGCCGCCGCGCCGTGCTGCTCACCGCTATCTTTTTCTCGCTTCTTGTCAAAGCTGAAGAAGGATTCTGGCCCTTCGACATGGTGCCGAAAGCGGCTATCGAAAAGCGCTATGAATTCAATCCGAGCGACGAATGGCTCGCCCGAGCGCGCCGGGGCGCGTTGCGTGTGGTTGGAGGTGGATCAGGGTCTTTTGTTTCTCCGCATGGTTTGATCATGACCAACCGCCACGTGGCGGGAGCGGCGTTGCAGCGGTTGAGCGTCCCAGGAAAAACGGATTTGATTCGTGACGGCTTTCTGGCGACGTCCGCAACCGAAGAACTTCGGGAAACCGGCGTGCGGGTCGAACAATTAATTGAAATCATCAACGTGAACGAAAAGGTGCGCGCTGTGGCACTGCAATTCGGCGGGAGTGAAGAGTACGCTTTCCGAACCGTCGCGCGAGAAGCGGAGCGCGCGGAGTCCGAGCGAGGCATCCGTATTCAGGATATTAAACTGTACGCCGACGGAGAGTACCGCCTCTATAAATTCAAAGTGTATGACGATGTGCGGCTTGTGTTCGCGGCGGACTTGAGTTCCGGCTATTTCGGCGGGGACGAGGATAATTTCAACTATCCGCGCTACAACTTTGACGTCGCATTTTTCCGCGCGTATGAGCATTGGAAGCCAGTGGTGTCGCTCGACTATTTTCCGTGGTCGCAATCGGGCGCGCAAGAAAACGAACTCGTCTTTTTCGCCGGAAATCCCGGCACAACCGAGCGCTCGATTTCGCTCGCACATCTCGAACTCACGCGCGACAAAATCCTGCCGACCGAGATCACGCTCTTCGCACGGACCTCAGCGCTGTTGCGCCGGTTTGCCGGGCAAAGTCCCGAACGCGCTCAGGCGATTCAAAACCGTCGGCATCAAATCGACAACGAATTAAAGCGCTTGCGCGGACAGCTCGATGGCTTGAGTGATGCCGAGGTGTTTGTTCGGAAGAAACTGGACGAAGAGAAACTCGCGCGCACGATCACCGATCCGGAAAAACAGAAAGTGTACGCTGCGGCGCTCGCCGAGATTCGTCTGGCGGCGGAGCGGTTTTCGAGCGATCAGATTGAATTTCAAATACTCACCAATCCGCACGGATTATATTCCGCGCAACTGGCCGCAGCGGTCTCGCTCGCCGGGATGGAAGAGTTTGGCCACTACGATTTCCGATCGGTCGAGCAACGCCTTGCACGATTCGAGACCTTTTATTATTACGACCCGTTGCACAAGCAGGAGAGCGAACGCAAGCAACTTGAAGAATCGCTGGGATTATTGACACCGTTGCTCGGAGCGGATCATGCGTTGACGAAGTTGGTCTTGGAAGGTAAATCGCCAGCTGATCGGGCGGCTGAATTGGTGGCGGGCTCGCAAATCGGCCGGCCGGACTTTTTCAAGAACGCGGCGTCAGGCGGGTTCGTTGGAATCGAAAAAGCAGGCGACCCGATGCTCACTCTTGCCCGGAAACTTCTCCTCCGAACGCGTGCAGTGACCGAGCGGCAGCGGCGGGAGTTTGCGGATGTCACAAAGCGTTGCTATCCGCAGATGGCGAAAGCCCTGGGGCAATCTGCGGCGTCACGCCCGGCGCCAGACGGCAACTTCACGCCGCGCCTTTCGTTCGGAACGATCCGGGGCTACGAAGATCACGCGCGCATCATTCCAGCGTTCACATTCATCGGCGACATGTACACGCTGTGCGACAGCGCCGGCAATCGCGAACCGATGTTTCTGAATCCAACATGGTTGAATGCTCGTTCGAAACTCGAGCCGTGTCTGCCGTTCAATTTCGTCACGGACGCGGATGGTTACGGCGGCAATTCGGGCTCGCCGGTGTTCAACCGCAACCGCGAAGTCGTCGGGATTTTGTTCGACGGAAACTATCCGGGTCAGGTCGGAAAATTCATCTATGACGGGCGAACAAAGCGCTCGATCTGCGTCGATTCGCGCACGATCATTTCGGTCTTGGAGCGAATCTACGGCGCGACAGAATTGATCAAAGAATTTGCGCCATAAAACGAAACGAGCCGAAATGGATTCGGCTCGTTTCCATACTATTCAGTTCAGTGAGCCAATCAAAATCCGGCTCAGCAAGAAGGCTACTTCTTCACGTCTGTCTTGGGCGCGCTCGGCTTTTCGAACTGCAATTCTTCGCTCTTCGGCGTTCGGACTGGAGACTGATCCTTCTTGACTTCCGGGACCTTCGTTTCGTCCGGCTTATTTTCAACAGGCTTGGGCTTGATGTTCAACTCAGGCGCAATGCGCGGGCCCTTCGGTTCTTCGGTACCGATGGACTTGATTTTAAAATCGTTGTCTTTCGGCGGGAGCGGCGCAATCGGAACGCCTTCCTTAGTGACCGTCGGCGGATTGGCCAAATCGGCCTTGGCTTTGGCATCTTTCGCCAACTGCTCCGGCGTCTTCTCGGGTCGGCTGTATGGAACGCTGAAGCTGCGACCATCGGCCAGTTTGATCTCGCCACGGGCCGCTGCATTTGCGCGATCCAACAGGCCCTTGCGTTCGGTAACTTCACCTTCGGCCTTCATGACATAGTGGAGGTAAATGTCGTCGTTCAATCGCGCGGGAAGAAGATTGTCGGTGACAAGCGTGACCGGTTCGTAGCCGTACACCGGCGGATTGATGCACTCTTCTTTGACGAGCGTTTCGAACTTCTCCTTGCGAATTTCGATCCGGTACACGCCGTAATGCGTGAAGCCGACGCGGCACGGGGAGTTACCAATGACGCGATGGTTGATCGTCACTTCGGCACCCGGCGGGTTCGTGGTGATCGTGATGCTCCGGGCTGTGCAGCCTGGAATGGAAACGAACATGGCCACAAGAGCAGCCACCGACATCATCCGAATTGCTTTCGTCAGCATTCAACACATCCTTATTTAGTCTATGTCCACTAGTTCAGCCGTCATGAGTTCCAAGTCGAGCAGTGCAAAACTCGGCTTGCCCGTCAACCAACCACAGCCTTCGCCGGGATTCAATTCCAGTGGGCGCCCCGCGTCTTTTGGAATGTGCAACCGGGCGTGTGAATGGCCGTAGAAAATGCCGTCACAAAACCCGCGATACTCCGCCGGAATTTCTTCGACGGAATGCGCTACACCCAGTTTTCGTCCACCCAATTCAAAGACGCACGGCCCGTCCTTCAACTCCGGGAATACGTTTTTCAAGCCCTTCTTTTCACCATCATTGTTGCCGTAAATCGCATACAGCGGCCCGTTGAATTTCATCACCGCTTTTAACGCAAACGGCGCGACGAAATCCCCCAAATGAAGCAGCGCTTCGGCTCCATGGGCGTGAATCATGTCCACCGCTTTCGCGATGCGGTCCATATGGTCGTGCGTATCAGACAGTATGGCCAGTTTCTTCACGGTCTGACCATTAGAATCGAACAATTGGAAAAGTCAAGCCTGCTCTTTTTTCTTAATTGGCCGCGCGGCAACGGCGCTTCGGTCATTCGACTTCCACTTCCGCCGGCATCACGATCATGGGGTCGGCTCCGCTGGGGCGGGGGGGCAGATCGACTTTGACCGCCTTCCAGCCGCGATGGCGCAACGTTCCGAACATCGCATTTTGTGCGTGTCCGGGGCCAGTGACGCGAATCGCGGTCACGTCGTAGTCGTCGCCGAGCGTGACCATCTCGCCCTCTTTTTCCGGGCGCAATGGTTCGAGCGTGATGTGTTTAAACAGCGCTTTGCGGCATTTGTCGTGTATCGCTCGCGCTGCCGCTCCGACCCGTTCGTCATCGTACAAGTCGATGTTCTCAGCGAGGAAATCAATCAACCGACCGTCATGCTGCAATACCGCGAGCAGCAACGCCGGGCCGTGAGTGTCGGGAATGCGCTTGATGATTTCGCGCACCGTTTCGACCGGCATGTGAATGATTGTTTCTTTGACAATCTCGCGAGGCACCTCACGCTTGTTGTCCGCCGCCACCTCTTTAGGAGCCTTTCGAATGACCTCGACCGGCACTTCTTTAATGACTTCGCGAACGACCTCGACCGGCACTTCTTTGATGACTTCGCGAACGACCTCGACCGGCACTTCTTTGATGACTTCGCGCACGACTTCGACCGGCACTTCTTTGATGACTTCGCGCACGACTTCGACCGGCACTTCTTTGATGACTTCGCGAACGACCTCGACCGGCACTTCCTTGATAACTTCGCGAACGACCTCGACCGGCACTTCCTTGATGACTTCGCGCACGACTTCGACCGGAACTTCTTTGATGACTTCGCGAACGACCTCGACCGGTACTTCTTTGATGACCTCTTTGATCACTTCAATTTCTTTAATGACTTCCTTGATGACTTCTAAGGGCACCTCCCGAATCACGTCGCGAGAAATTTCTTTGAATACTTCGACCGTCATAACGCGGACAGTTTCATGCTCGATTTCGACGGGCACTTCGCGCGTGACTTCTCTGATGACCTCGACCGGGACATCGCGAAAGACTTCTTTCACGACTTCGACAGGGACTTCTCGTACAACGTCGCGGACTTCCTCGACCCGCATGACGCGGAGAACTTCGATTTCAACCGGCACTTCTTTGACGACTTCTTTGATGACCTCAACGTCTCGAAACACTTCTTTGATGACTTCGACCGGCACCTCTTTAATGATTTCGCGCGGAGGCGGGGCACCGCGTTGCGGGACCATGACTTCGCGCACGATCTCTTTGATCACGGGTGGATCTTTGATGTTATCAATGGCGCGCTGAAGGCGCACTTTCTCCGGGCCGCTACCCAGAGCGGTGAAGAAGCAACGCAACGCAAGAATGAATCCCATTGAACCCCCAGAAACTCGAACCGATTACTTCGGTTTACTCTTCACCAACTCAATCATGTCTGTCGCGATGTCACGCGCTGCATTTGGGTGACCGGTGCGGCGGCAATTTTCGCGCATGCGCTGCAAACGCGGCGCGTCGTTCAACAATGTTTCCAATTTATAAGCGAGCGCGGCGGGTGTTCGAGCGAGGACCGCGCAGCCGTTTTCGAGGAGCATTTCGGCGTTGCGTTCCTCTTGCCCCGGGATTGGCGAGACCAGCACCATCGGTAAACTACGCGCCAGGCACTCGCTCGTCGTCAGCCCGCCTGGTTTCGTTACGGACAAATCGGCGATGCCCATCAGTTCGTGCATGTTGTCCACGTAGCCGTAAAACTTCACAACGCTTCCGGCTGGGACCGTGATGGATTCGGCCAGCGCTTCTTTAATTTTTTCAGTGCGTCCGCAGATAATCAAAATCGTTTTGGGCGGACCTTTTTTCAGCAGCCCATTGACAACGCCTCCCAGCGCGCGCGCCGCAGTCGCTCCGCTCACTCCGCAGCCGTGAGCGTTCAGCAACAGGATGGGTGATGGGGCTCCGTCTAGGCCGATCATTTTCTTTAAGCGTTGGCGAGCGGGCTGGTCGATCAGTTCTCCGAAAATCGGATCGCATGGAATGCCTGTCGGCCGGATTGAAAACTCCGGGCCGGTGCGTTCGGCAAGCAGATAAGCGATTTCATCGGAGGCCGTGTAATAGCGATCCACGTGCGGGTAAATCCAGAGTTGATGGACGTCATGATCGGTGACGACGACGCCCAATTTGGGATCGAACGTGCCATCCGGTCCTGACGCGAGTTTGAATCCGCGCGCGGATGTGCGACGGCGCTTGGCGAGGTCTGAGAAAATTTCGGCGGGCAGGAAATGGGTCGCGATAATCGCGTCCGGTTTCCGGCTGATGGCGTGGTCGATGATGTCCTGGGTGTTGAGTTTTTGGACAAATTTTCGCACCGATGCGAGGGCGGAGGTTTGCGGAATTTTATCGGAGCGGTTGTACAACCAGCCCCACACACTGGGCAGCGTGTTGACCAATTGAAAGTAGCTGTTGACGTACGCGTTCTTGAATGACGTGGGGACCAGTTTCATGACGTCAACATGCTCGACTTCAACATCTGCATGAAAGCGCTTGAATGCGGTCACGAGCGCCTCGGCGGCGCGCACGTGCCCGGCACCAGCGGAGACGGAATAAATAAGAACGCGCATAAGTGAAATCCCGAAGGCAACCTGATCTGTCTACTTGCACTATAATGTGAAAATGCTTGGACGCCTAGTGTTTTGCCAACGCCGACGTGATTGAAACTCGTCACCCATTCGCCAGCGCGTCGCGCAGTCGCCCGGCGAGTGCCCGCGCGATGATGTCGCCTCGCACGTAAAGCCGCGCGGCCAGTAGCGCCTCGCGCAGCGCACGTAATGCCTTCTCACAGCCCTCCGCGCCAAATTTTACGCCCATTGCCCGGGCGAAATCCGGGCGATCCGGTTGCAGCAACGGAACCGTTGCATTTGTTCCTGACGCCGCACTCACCAAGCCGTCACGGAAACAGACTTCGCACAGCGCGAGCATGCGCGTGAACGCGTGGCGCTTCCATCCGACGACCGTCTTTGCCGCGCCCTCTTCTTCTTGCGCGCTCAATTCCTCGTCTTCGCCGTCGCCGCCGGAATCTTCTGCTTGCTCGTCTTTGTCTTTTTCAAACAAGCGCGTGCCTTCGGTTTCGGCGAGCTTCCACAGGTTCGCGCCGAATTGTAAAAATGTTTGCGCGTTGAATTTTTCGAGTCCGGTGATCATCGCAGCGCGCCAGATTTTAAGATCACCACCCACCAAGTCGAGCGCCCGACCGATGCTGCCGTCGGCCAGTGCGGCGGCGAGTTTCACATCGTTCGCTTCCATGCCCGGCCAGCGGCGCGTCAAGCCTGCACCGACTTCCGTGCTCGACAAGCGTTTGAATTGAACGGTCTGAACGCGCGAAACAATCGTGTCGAGCAAGCCTTCAGGCTGGCTGCTCGTGAGGATGATCAACGACGCGGCGGGCGGCTCTTCAAGTGTCTTGAGAAACGCGTTCGCAGGTTCAGCCTGGCCCCGGCATAAGCGTTGAGCTTCCGGCACGATCACCACGCGCTTGGCCCCGGCCATCGGCGAACGGTGCAACTGTTCACAGACGTATTGAACCGTCTCTAATTTGATAATCGGGTCTTGATCGCCGACGCGTTTTTCGGTTCGCGTATGGCTGTCGCCGCCGCCTTTTCCTTTTGAAAATGTGAGCAATGAAATGACGTCGGGATGTTCGATCTGAGCGCCTTTGCGCCCGGCGAACCAACGACACGATTTACACGCGCCGCACGGCGTATCAGGCTCAGCGGGCGCGTGACACATCGCCGCCTGCGCGAACGCGTACGCCGCGCTGCGCTTGCCCACTCCGGTGGGGCCGCTGAAAAGGTAGCCATGCGCCAGGCGCTTCGTGGTCAGCGTCGTGCGCAGATACCCTTTCGCGGGAGCTTGTCCAATCAATTCGTCCCAGAGCATAATTGACTTCTTCACATGTATGTAAGAGCCGCGCACGCCAGTAAGCGGCATTCGTCAATATCTTTGCCGCTTACTGGCGTGCGCGGCTCTTGAGTCACTTCTTCAACAGCTTTGAAACGTGCGCCCAAATACGTTGTTGAACGTCCTGCTCGGTGCCACGTCCGTCGATTTTTTTCATGCCGGGTCGCTTGGCTTCTTTTGCGAAACCTTTGAACACGCTGTCGAGATATGCGTCTCCTTTGGATTCCATGCGGTCGGCACTGCGCACTGCTCGGCGTTCAGCGCTGATTTCGGACGGGAGCGACAACACAAAATAGGCGTCGGGTTTCAAGCCACTTACGGCTGCGGCGGAGAGCGCTTTGATTGTCTTCTTGTCGATCCCGCCAGCATAGCCTTGATAGACGAGCGTCGAGAGCGTGAAGCGGTCGCACACGATCCACTCGCCACGATTCAGTGCCGGGCGGATGACTTCGTTGATGAGTTGCGCGCGAGCGGCTTGGAACAAAAACGCCTCGGCGAGCGAGTCGATCTGAATCGTGTTTTGATTTAAAAGCAGCTTGCGGACCGCTTCGCCCAACGCGGTCCCACCGGGTTCGCGCAGCGATTGTACGATCACGCCATGGCGCTGCAATTCAGCGCACAGCATGCGCGCGTGGGTCGTCTTGCCCACGCCGTCGGGTCCGTCGAGAACAATGAAGCGACCACGAGGTGACTTCGTTTTTTTTACATCGGCCACAGCAACACTCCTCCCAAAACGCAGCAGTTTATTCGGTTTCGTATTCGGCGAGTTTTTGACCTTGCACGACGGTTTCGCCTTCGTTCACAAGAATGCGGACGATGCGACCGGCTTCTGGCGCGGGCAGATTGAACGCGGCTTTGTCGGTGACCAACTCCGCCAGATCGTCGCCCGCTTTCACCGCAAGACCGGCTTCGGCGTACCAGAAATTGAGCAGCGTTTCCGTTTGCTTCTGCTCGCCCAAGGGAGGAACTTCGACATATTTAAGCATGGTTAAAAGTGTAGCGGAGCGCACGGTTTTGTCGAGCGAAGTGCCCGACTCAAAAATGAAGCGGGTGCATCACCGGACTTGCGCCGCAGTTCCCTCTCCCCTTGAGGGAGAGGGCGGACGAGCGTACTCGCTCGCCGGGTGAGGGGTGGGCGTGGATTAAATAAAACGCGTTGGGATTAATCAACGTTTACCCCTCACCCCGCGAGCCGAACAGCAGGCTCGTCGGCCCTCTCCCTCAAGGGGAGAGGGGGAAAGGCTGCTGCAAGTCCGGTGATGCACCCAAATGAAGCAAGGGATGGAATGGCAGCTTCGAATGAGTCTCGACGATTCAATTTCCCAGCAGAACCACACCTCTCGCATTACGATTTCCAACCACAAACCTCATTCACATCATCAAGGACCTCACATGTCCCGCATCGTCATCACACTGTTCGTCCTGCTTGCGATGGCCACCTCAACCCGCCCCGCAGACCTCCCCGCGCGCCCCAACATTCTCGTGATCCTCACCGACGATCAAGGGCGCGGCGATTACAGCGCGTTCGGCACGCACGACATCCGCACCCCCGCCATCGACAGCCTCTTTCGCGACGGTCTCACCTTTCATAATTTCTTCGCGAATAGCTGCGTCTGCTCGCCGTCGCGCGCAGCCCTACTGACCGGCTGCTACCCCGACCGCGTCGGCGTTCCTGGCGTGATCCGTGACGAGACGCCCGACAATTCTTGGGGCTGGCTGGCTCCCAGCGCGAAGACACTTCCGCAGATACTAAAACCCGCCGGATACCATTCCGCGCTCATTGGAAAATGGCACCTCGGCATCGCATCGCCGAACATTCCAACCGAGCGCGGCTTCGATCTCTTCCATGGATTTCTTGGCGATATGATGGACGACTATTGGACGCATCTGCGCAACAAACAGAATTTCATGCGCCGCAATCTTGACGTCGTTGATCCCAAAGGCCACGCGACGGATGTCTTCACCGACTGGGCCTGCGAGTACCTTGAAGAGCGCACAAAATCAACCCAACCGTTTTTTCTATACCTCGCTTATAACGCCCCACACGACCCCGTACAGCCGCCGCCTGAATGGGTCGAAAAAGTTCTGCAACGCGAACCCGCCATGAATCTGCGCCGCGCAAAACTCGTCGCTTTAATCGAGCATCTTGACGCCGGGATTGGAAAAGTCTTGCAGACGCTCGACCGCACCGGCCTCGCAAAAAACACGCTCGTTATCTATACCTCCGACAACGGCGGTATCCTCGACAACGGCGCGAATAACGGCCCGTGGCGCAGCGGCAAGCAACATATGTATGAAGGCGGTTTGCGCGTCCCGGGAGCCGCGCGTTGGCCCGGCGTCATCGCCCCCGGATCGCAGACAACGCGTACTACGCTGACGATGGACATCTTCGCCACCGCCTGCGCCGCTGCCGGAGTCGCACTCCCGCCGAAGCTTGACGCGACGAGTTTTCTCCCCACACTTCGCGGCGAACCGGAACCGCAACAATCCGCGCGCGACTGCTATTTCGTCCGCCGTGAAGGCGGCGTTCAATACGGCGGAAAAACCATCGAAGCCTTTCGGCGTGGCTCGTGGAAATTACTCCAAGACAGTCCGTTCCAGCCGCTCGAATTGTACAACCTCGCCACCGATCCGATGGAAGCGTCTGACCTCGCCAAGAAGGAGCGAAAGATATTCTTGGAACTCTCCGAAGCGCTGCGCAAGCAGGTCCAACTTGGTGGGCACGTGCCGTGGCAGGCGCCAAATCAAAATTGAATCAGGCGCTGCTATTCAGTCTTTCGTTTCATATAGACAAAGAAGCCGACGGGGCAGAGCACGATCATCGCAAATAAAAGATACGTGAGCCACGGCGTCGAGGCCTTGTAGCGCGCCGTCAGCTTGACTTCTTTCCCGTTGAAAACATCTTTCGTATCAAACTCCCACACCGCCGTATTTCCGTCCCGGCGCGTGGCGTTGGTCTCCGACAATGTGCCCGGAGCGGTCAGCTTGAACACCATTTTCGTCCCTGGAACAGACGGCCATTTAAATTCGCCCGTCGCGGGCAAAATGCGCGTCACATCCATCGTCCCGTCCAGCACCTCAATACTCGCAAGCCCCAGCGGATTCTGCTCGGACTTCGCCCACTCCAACAGCTCCGACGACTTCTTGCTTTCGAATACGAAGCGCAGATTCTCGCCAGATTTTTCAATCGACATATCGACATTCGCCGGGCGCGAGCGTCCCAGCATCATCTTCAGCACGGTCGGGTCGATGAACTCCGGCGACGCCTGTCCCAGCGCCTGCTTGTTGATCTGAATGTCCGCCTTGACGCCACCATCTTTGTCCAGCGTCACATGCTCGTCGTACACAACGCAGCCACTTAAACACACCAACGCTGCCATGACCGCGAGTGCCTTCAACGCTTCTGTTTTCATGCTGCGCGCCTTTCGCAAGAAGTAGTGGCGGTCCCAACCGCCCGCTATTCTCACTCACCGCTCAGCACGAAAACAGTTACTCAAAAAAAGATGTGGATTGTCTATTTCATTTTTTTCAGAACCATCAAAAACGATGATCCCGGCTTGTGAATCATCTCGCTAGGGCGTGGTCCGTGCCCGTTGTTCGACGCCCATTTCAACACGTCGCCCTCAAGCGTGTAGATGCCTTGAAACGTCTTGTAATTGCTCGGACCTTCCGTGCCTTTGTTGTCGATTGTTTTTTTCGCCAGATCAAGCGTGAACGTCCCGGCACCCATCGTCCGGTTGCCCATCAAATCCTTGCCCGTGATTTTATCGGCGGTGATGACGAGCTCGAAGCGGTCTGTTTTATCGTCCGGCCATCCCCCGCGCCACGTCCCCAGAATCGCCTTGTTGTCGTTCACTTTTTCCGCGCACTGAACACCCCACACCAGAGAGAGCACGATCACTGCCAACGCTGAATACCGCATCATTCAAGTCTCCTTACACAAGCGACTATGCACGAGCTATGGCCGTGTGACGGAAATTCTTGAAAAATACTCGCGCCCATTTCTGTTGCGTGAACGACGGTGGCTGAAAGGAGTTTACTTCTGTTTCTCCTCGAGCTCGGCCCACCGCGCGTACAGCGCGTCCACCTTGATCTGCGCTTCAGAAAGATCGTGGCACGTGTCCATCAGCCGCGTCGGATCGCCCGCAACTTCCGGCGTCTCCAAATCCGTCAGCAGCTTTTGCACGAGCGATTCGCTCTCCAGAATCGTCGCCTCCATCTTCTCGAATTCGCACTGCTCTTTGTACGTCAGCCGCTTCGCACTCTTCGGCTTCTCGGCTTTCGATCCGTCCTTGCCCGACTCCAGTTTTCTCGCTTCCGCTTCCGCCGCGCGCGCGTCAACCTGAGCGTTTTGCCACTGCGTGAAATCAGTGAACAGTTCGTTTCCGCCCTTGCCATCGAGGCCGAGAATATCCGTCGAGAGCCGCGTCAGCATGTAGCGATCGTGCGTGATCAACACCACCGCGCCCGGGAAATCGGCGAGACTTTCTTCGATCACTTCCAGCGATGGAATGTCAAGATCGTTCGTCGGTTCGTCGAGCAGCAAAATGTCCGCCGGGCGGAGCATCAAATTCGCGATGAGAATTCGCGCCTGCTCGCCTCCGGAGAGATTCTTGACCGGCATTTCCAATTGCTCAGGCTTGAACAAAAACCGCTTCGCCCAACTCGCGACGTGTTCGGATTTATCACGGAACCACACCGTGTCGCCCGTCGGCGCGAGCGCCCGGCGCAACGTCACTTCTTTATCGAGCTGTTCGCGGCTCTGATCGAAATACACGATCCGCAATTTATCAGCGCGCTCAATCGTCCCAACATCCGGCTCCAATTCGCCGGTGAGTAGTCGCAGGAACGTCGTCTTGCCCGTTCCGTTTTGCCCCATCAAACCGACTTTCATGCCGGGAGACAGAATCAGATTCAAACCCGAAATCAGCTTCCGCTCGCCGAGACTTTTCTCGACATTCTTGAGCACGATTAGCTTGTTCGCTTTGCGTTCGGATGACGTGAAATCAATCCGCACCGCGCTGCCCTGATTGTTGCGCTGCTTCACGTCCGCGAGTTCGTCGATCAAACGTCCGGCCGAATTGATGCGTCCTTTTTGCTTGGTCGTGCGTCCGTGCGCACCCCGGCGCAACCATTCAATTTCCCGTTTCACGACGCCTTGCAACGCGCGCTGTTGTTCTTGTTGGCCTTCCAAAAATTCTTCGCGCTTAACGAGGAAGTCGCTGTAGGTTCCGGTCGAACTGAAAAATCCGTCGGGGTAACAACGGTTCAATTCGAACACGCGGTTCGCGGCGTTTTCCAAAAAGTAACGGTCATGGCTGATCATGAAGACTGCGAACGGCGCGTTCGTTAAAAACTTTTCGAGCCATAAAATGCCTTCGAGATCAAGATGATTCGTCGGCTCGTCCATCAATAACAATTCAGGTTCGCGCACCAATTCGCGCGCAATTGCGACGCGCTTGCGCCAGCCGCCTGAGAGCTTTCCGACCGGCATGATTTGCAGATCTTTCGCGAATCCCACGCGTGTGAACACCGAGTCAATGCGGTACGCATGTTCGTGTTCTTCAAGATGCTCGCCTTCGAGCGCGTGAGCCAGAATGCTCTGCGGCGTCTCAAGTGGATCAAATGAATCGACCTGCGGAACATAGCCCAGACGCAATCCGCGCTTGAGGACCAACGTACCGCCGTCGTGGTCTTCGACGCCCGCGAGAATTTTCATCAACGTGGATTTGCCGGCCCCGTTGGGTCCGATCAATCCAAGCCGTTCACCTTCATGAATACCGAAGGTTAGACCATCAAATAAAACACGGGTTCCGAACGATTTGTGGAGTAGCTGACAACTGAGCAGGACGGCCATGGTGCGCGGGTTTCCGGGACATGCGGGACGAACGAACTAAAACGCGGCGCGAAGTATAGCCGAAATCGCGGAAAAGAATAGCCGCGCAATTGAATCACGCGAATCGCAGGGATGCATGACATCGTACTCGACCATTTTTTGTGTTCAACACTCCTTATATTGGGGGCAAATCCAAAGCCAAGAGTCGCCTCGCACAAACCGCCGTGACATATTCCGCGCGATTGCGTATAAAGTCTTCGAATACTTTCGCCGGACCTCACGACCTATCGCTTGGAAATTCACCGATGGACCTCTTCGCCGCTGCGGCAACGACTGTTCGACAACAAGGCGCGCCGCTGGCCGAACGCATGCGCCCCAAGTCGCTCGACGAATATTGCGGGCAGACCGACATCCTCGGCCCCGGCAAAATTCTGCGCCGCATCTTTGAAGAAGAACGCCGCCGCATCGAAGTCAATTCCACTTCGCTCTCGCCGCTGCCGTCGATCATTTTGTGGGGACCGCCCGGCACCGGAAAAACAACGCTCGCCTTCCTCCTCGCCCGAGCCGCCAACGCACATTTCGAAATGTTCTCCGCCGTCTCCAGCGGCATCAAAGAAGTCCGCGAATCCGTCAAAAACGCGCGCGAACGCTTGAACTTCGAACGCCGCCGCACGATCCTGTTCGTCGATGAAATTCACCGCTTCAACAAGGCTCAGCAGGACGGATTTCTCCCCGCCGTCGAAGACGGATCACTCGCATTGCTCGGAGCCACGACCGAGAATCCATCGTTCGAATTGAACAGCGCCTTGCTCTCGCGCTGCCGCGTTTTCGTGCTCAAACATCTCGGCATGTCCGACATCTCCACGCTGCTCGACCGCGCGCTCGCCGACAAAGAACGCGGCTTGGGCGGACGCGGAATTGTGCTACCCCCGGACGCGCGCGACGCCCTGGCCTCCCTCGCGGGCGGGGACGCTCGCACCGCGTTGAACGCGTTGGAACTCGCCTCCTACGCCGCGCAAGAAACCAAAATCGGCACCGCGCCCGACGCACCCACTGAGCGCCGAATCTCCGTGGAACTCGTCCGCGAAGCGCTGCAA
Organism: Planctomycetota bacterium; assembly: GCA_037129555.1. Classification (GTDB taxonomy): domain Bacteria; phylum Planctomycetota; class SZUA-567; order H5-PLA8; family H5-PLA8; genus JANXLS01. The sequence goes on along the minus strand of JBAXUS010000096.1, from coordinate 1,132 downwards.
CGCAACTCGATTCTGTACGACCAATCCGGCGAGGAGCATTACAACCTCATCAGCGCGCTGCACAAATCGATCCGCCATTCCGACCCTCAAGCCGCGCTCTATTATCTCGCGCGCATGATCGCCGGCGGCGAAGACCCCATGTTCATCGCGCGCCGTCTCGTCCGGACCGCCAGCGAAGACATCGGCCTCGCCGATCCGCAAGCCGTCGTCCAAGCCCTCGCCGCAAAACAAGCCGTCGAATTCATCGGCTACCCCGAGTGCGACACCGCGCTGGCCCAAGCCACCGTCTACCTCGCCGTCGCCCCGAAATCGAACGCGATCTACACCGCCATCAAAGCCGCCAAAGCTGAAGTCGAAGCCTCCGGCCCGCTCTCCGTCCCCCTGCATCTCCGCAACGCCCCAACCGATTTGATGAAGGCGCTGGACTACGGCAAAGGCTACCAATACGACCACGACTGGCCCGAAAAAATCTCCCCCCAGGAAGCGCTCCCCGACTCGCTCGTCGGCACCCAATTCTACCGCCCCGGCCCGTTCGGTTTTGAACGCGACGTCACCAAGCGCCTGGACTACTTCGAACGCGTGCGACGGAAGTTAAGAGGCGAAAGCGACGGCGAACCACCCGAGCAATCAAAACCGTAATTGAGGCATGCAATGAAGACTCGTTTTCGCTTCTCCTTGAGGACACTGCTGCTGGCGACACTGTTTGCCGGGAGTGTGATGCTCTGTTGGCGCGTGCGGGAATCGTGGGCGTTTAGTCAATATCTACCGCCTCCAAGTGAATCAATAAACTTTGGTGGCCAACCAGCTAAAGAACTTGTTTCGTGGAATACTATCATGTGGTCGAAAATCGACTTTACAGTGAATGACGATCATCTGATACTAAACGGTCAATCATATGGTTCTGAAGATTGGAAGCGCTATGTTAGTCCGTTTATATCAGTGATAGACGCAAAAAGTGGCGCGGTGATCGTCTCGCCTGCGTGCGGCAAGCGTGTGTATTCAATGCATGGTAATACGTGTGTGCTCAATAAGGTGCGATTGAGTAATAGTGAGGATGCATTTGAATACCGAGTGTTAGATTTATCAACTAGACAAGAACTCTGCCATATACAGGCCCATGATAGTGACGTAG
>JBAXUS010000095.1:0-22999 GCA_037129555.1 Planctomycetota bacterium | reverse complement strand
AGTTCGCTCTCAAGCGTGAACTCGGCCACTTTCGTCCACTCGCTCCCGCCGTTCGAGCTGAGAAAAATGCCCGGGGACATCTGCTTTCCTTTTTCATCCGCCGGTTTCTCCGAACGGATCAGCGTGGTCGCATTCACGAGTCCGACTTTGTAACGCTTGCTTGCGTCGGGATCGCCCAGCGGCGCGGGCAATGGGCGACCACCACGACCGCCCTGCGCATTTCCCCACGCCAGGTATTCGGCAACAACCTCGCCAATCGGTTTGTTTCGATTTTGGAGAAACGCGAGTGGCGCCTCTTTTTCACCTTTGTGAATGGCGCGGCGTTCGGCCTCGACACTGCGGGCATGAACCGGGCTGTGCCAGCAGGGCGAAGGTCAGCAAAGTGAGGATGGCATTCTCGGTCTTGGTCATTTGTTCTGCCCTTTCTTACGCTTCTTGCCATCAGGATCTCCCGGCTCGGCACCGTCGCTGTCGCTGCCGTCGTCTTTGCCGCCGGGAGCGATGTTGAGCTTGTTCCACTCGTCCCATTTGGCCTGAAGCTCCTTCACCTTCTCCGGCATATCGGCAGCGAGATCCTTGTCCTCGTGGATGTCCTTGGCGAGGTTGTAGAGCTTTGCGTCTGAAGTGCCTGCAGCCCTTTTGCCTCTGCCAGCACCACTGCCATCGGCGGTTTTGTCATAGCGGACGAGTTTCCAATCGCCGCTGCGGATGGCCATCTGCTGACCGAAACGCCAATACAACGCGTCGTGTGGCGCGCCTCCGGCTCCGGCACCGCCGGTTTTTTCACCGGATAGAAACGCGAGCAGGTTCACGCCTTCGAGTTTCCATTCCGGTTTCGGATTCACGCCTGCCACCGCAAGCGCCGTGGCATGAAGGTCGAGCTGGATCACGGGATGATCGACGACACAGGGCTTGATATGCCCCGGCCAGGCGATGACAAACGGCACTCGGATGCCGCCTTCAAGCGTCGTGCGTTTACTGCCGCGCAGCGGGTCGTTCCGCGAGCCATTGATGGTAACGCCTTGCATGGTTGGCCCACCGTTGTCGCTGATGAAAACGACAAGCGTGTTCTCGGATTGTCCCGTCTCTGTCAGTTTCGCGCGCACTTTGCCGACGGTCTCGTCGAGAGCGAGCATCATCGCGTCATACGTGCGGCGCTGCTTGTCGGCGATGTTGGGAAACTTCGCGAGCCGGTCGTTGGTCGCGTGCATGGGCGTGTGGACGGCGTTGAACGCGAGATAGAAAAACCAAGGCCGCCCTTTGTTCTTTTCGATATACGCACACGCCTCGCGACCGAACGCATCAGTCGTATAATCCAACTCTTTAACGGGTTGAGTTCCACGCAGAATTCCGCCGGCATCGAAATAACTGTGCGCGCCGCCGAGGAAGCCGAAAAACTCGTCAAAGCCGCGCTTCTGCGGATGCATCGCGGCAGAGTTGCCAAGGTGCCATTTGCCAGCCATACCGGTGATGTATCCGCCTGTCTTAAGATGATCCGCAAGGGTCGTCTCCGTGACTGGCAACCCGCCGCCCGCGCCGCCGGAATTAAATTCGTGGCCGAAGCGTGTCTGGTAGCGCCCCGTCAGCATCCCTGCTCGGGTTGGCGAGCAATACGGTCCGCTGACGTACCCGTTCGTGAAGCGAACGCCCGCCGCAGCGAGCGCATCCAAGTTCGGCGTCGGGATGTCCTTGCAGTTGTGAAACCCCACGTCGCCATAGCCCATGTCATCACCGACTATGAGAAGGATGTTGGGCTTCGGTACGTCGGCGGCGAAAGCATGGGCGCAGAGAAGCAGGCAGATCGTCAGGCTTGTGTGGATTTGTTTCATGGTGTCCTTTTGTTTTTTGAGAGCAATGATTCGTTTCTCCACTGCGGTCGCCGTTTGATCACTCGAACGCGGCCGCGGTGACGAAAATCATCGCCTCGTGCTTTACCGGGTGCTCCCCGAGGTACATGCCCCAGCGGAAGCAGCCGCCCTGCTTGCTGTAGCGCGTGGTTAAGCCGCAGTCGATTCATCTGCGCACCCTAGAAACAAGCGGCGCTGCCCGGACAAAATCATTCGCGACGGATTCCTCCAGCATCCAGCGCCCCATATCCAAATACGAGACCGGCAGCCATGAGTTGAGTGCCCCCGGCCAGTCCGAAGAAGCGACGGGACGCTCGGAGCTACCTCCGGAGTTGACTGCGGCGCGAACGAGCGTCCAGCGAAGCGACGCAAAAACGCCGTCGCCCAGGGCATCGACGACGGCTTGCTGTTCAGTTGCCCCACGACCCATATTGCCCGGCATCCACGAGAAGAAGCGCATCAGCCGGCTCGCCGGCATTCCCGGCAATGAGGTAAGCAGTGTGTTGATCATCACGATGCGGTCCACTCCTCCGGCAATCATGGACTCCTTCACTGTCGCCATGTTCGCAGAGAGCAGTGCGGGGCGATCGTGCGTAGTCGCGGTCACTCCGAGGGCGGTGAGCACCGCATCCGTCCCGGAAAATGCGTCTGCCAAAGCAGTCCCGTCAGCGAGAGATTCGACAACGACAACACGCGAGCGGCCCGGCACCGCGGCGATGCGCTCTGGCCGCGAGCGGACGATGGCAGTGAAGTCGATTCCCTCGGCGCGGCACACACTGAGAATGCCTTGGCCGAGCCCCCCCTGCCGCCCCGAGGACGGCTACACGACGAGGCAGCAGCCGGGATGTACTATTTTTAGCTATTGTCGTCATGGTTGAAGACCCGTCATTCGAACGCGACCCCGGTGACGAAAATCATCGCCTCATGCTTGACGGGGTGCTCTCCGAGATACATACCCCAGCGGAAGTTGGTGTCGCCTTCCTTCCGAGGAAATGAACCCGAGCCGACTTTCTTGTCGTCGAGAAACACCTCGTAATTGAGACCATTGTCACGCACGCGGATATTGAACGGCTTTCCGGTCATCTTTGCGGCGATGACCTTCTTTTTCTCGTGACGGGGTGAATAGATCACATCGCCGTTATCTTCCATGTCGAGCTGGATGGCCCAGTCGTTGATGTTGTTCTTGGCTTGGAAGATGGCGCAGCCATGCGGCTTGATGATGGTGTAGGTGCCGCTCCATTCATGCCAGGCGCCTTCCTTCCATTTCAGCGAGCTGTAGGCCTCGACCCGCGCGGCGAGTGCCCGGGCGTTGTGAACGTTCGTCTCATCCTTGAAAAGACGAAAAACCTGGGTGTTGCCGTCCTCCTGATACCAGCGCGACCATTTCGGGAATTCCTTGCGGGAGATGTGGCTGTCGGCAAGGGTGTGCACATCGATATCCTTCGGAATGACGCGCTTGGCGTACGGGCCAACCTCGATGAGGTTCTTGTTGACATGGATTTTCGATCCAGTCACGCCCTTGGATGAGCTGGTGCCCTGAGCTATCTTGCCGCTGGCGAGGACCTCCGCGAATGTGGGGTCGGTTCCCTCCTGGGTGAACAGTTTCCCACCATCGCCTGTGGCTTTGGCAGGCTTCGAAGCGCCTGGCTGCTCGGCCGAGAACGTCTGACCGCAGAGAAGGATATAGATTGGCAGAATGTAGCGGATTCGATTCATGGTGTTCTCATTATTGGGCGTAGGAGTTTACTTCTTGCCAGTGTCCGACGGCTTGGCCGTGGGTTCCCCCGTCTTTGCCTTTACCGGCGTGCTAAGCACGAGCATTATGCGATGCATTTTTGGTTTGTCACCGTGAAAGCGATCCTTCTCCGGAAAAACCAAATAGACGACGTTCCCCGTCTCGTGCAGGTAATCTTTTGCCACGTGATGGGGGGTGTAAGGCAGATGACGTTTGAAATCAGCGTCCTCGAGATCGAGGACCTCGTCTTCGTCGTCTTTCTGCCCAGCAGACGCAGCACTTGCCGGTGGTTGAGCGCCTTTCGCCAACTCCGTCCACTTTCCATTCTCCAAAACAAAGCTGTGCATGCCGGTCTTGTGATCGAGCGCCTTCACAACCGGCCGGTTCTTCTCGTCGATGCTCAGCCCCGGCATGAGCGCCACCCAAGGCGGGGGCCCGTCGTGCCTGGAGTAAACGACGTCGGCTTGGTGCGGGCCAGGTTCGGCACGCATCGGGAGCACAATCTGCGTTCCGTTGCCACGGTGGAACGTTTTGCCGGCATCGTCGGAATAGGCGTAAAGCACGTCGCTGCCAGTATGTCTGCCTTTGGCGGACGAGGTGTCCGCGTTCAGCAGCACAACTCCGAGGTGCATGCGTTTGTTCTTGTCCCAGCAGATTTTCGCGTGCGGCTGTGTGTAACCGCCCCCTTCGCCGTTGTCTTCCCAGGCGGTCATTGGTTTGCCATGGGCTTTTTTGGCGCGGTGGCCTTTTAGGTCATCGGCTGGCACATCCGCTCCGAGCATCGACCACGTCTGGGTTTTGACATCCAGCACACTGATGCCGATGCCCCAGACAGGATCCTCGCAGCGAATCGTGTGATACAACACGCCATCCGGGCTGCGCGTGAAGTGCGGATAGGTCACCTTGTAGCCTTGCGGCCTTTTGTCTTCTCCCAGGTCGGACGTGTACACAAATTCGGAAATGTCCTCGGGCTTCTTTGAAATCCAGTGCTTCACATGCCCGGACGCATGCATGTCTCCCGAGACGTGAATGTAGCCATCCGAGTCCGCAGCGATGCTGTAATACCGGTGCGGGTCATCGCCCGTGACATGGCCGGGCATGAGCGGATACATCTCGGGCTTTTTGCCGTCGAGCGGCACCTTCACGATCATCGTCTTCAATCCCGGCAAGAGAACCCAGGTGTATGCGTTGCCGTTGTAGGCATAGACGGTCACCCGGTTCATGAAGCGGTCTTCGATGCAACCGTTGAAATCCCAGAGGACTTTGGTTTCGTACTTCGTCTCGTTCTGGCCGGTGGGCTTGTCCTCCGCCTTCAGGCTCGCGATGACGAACACGGCTGCCAGCAATGTCAGTATCAGTTTTGAATTCATGATTTTTCCTCTGGATTGTCTTCTTTCTGCGAATCCTATACGCATTTCTCCACACGATTGGATGGGGATAAAACTTTTTACGCAGGTGCCGCGCCAATCCATGCACCGCTGCTCGTCATAGGTGGCAGCGAAGAGGTGCCGGTTTTTCCCGCAATCAAGCCGTCGAGATGCGGCGTCGGCACGTCCTTGCTACCTTGGAAACTCATATTCGCGTAGCCCTGGTCGTCGCTAAGAATGATGAGGATGTTGGGCTTGGATGTGGGTGCATCGGTGGCGTGGGATTGCACCAGTGAAGCGTGATGCACACAGAGGACGAGAAAAAGTGTGGGGATGGGTTTCATTGTTTGCTTTTCTGGTTCTTCGTTTTCGCTGGCTTGGTTTCGGCGGAATTGGTGCGCGGGGAAAGGTATTGATCGAACACATCGCCTTGGCCGAGGGCGCGCGGGTCGTTCTGTTTCTTGAGTTCGCTCATGAGAGTCTCCCGCAGCGCGGTGAGCTTTTCCGCGAAGGCGAGCTCAGCGGTGAGGTTCACGACGCAATCGGGATCGCTGGCAAGATCGAACAATTGCTCGGCCGGACGTTTGCCGAAAGCGTGCTGCCAAAAGGGATCCTTTTCGCCGCTTTGCATTGCGAGCGTTTTGCTCGGACTGGCGTCGGTATCCGTGAAGCTCAGATCGGGATTACCGCAGGGCCAGCGGTCGGGCTCGAAATTGTGGACATAAAACAGATTGCCGCTGCGAATCGCGCGCACGGGATAGCCGAGGCCCGCTGGCGAACCGGGTCGGGCGAGCACGTCGTTGCGCTCACGACCGACGATGACCGTGGTGCGCTCACCCTTCGCCTCGTTGCGGAGCAAATCGGTGAAGCTGCGACCGGTGACGGGCGACATGCCCTGCGCGACACCATTCACGTCGAACAATTCGAGGAATGTCGGTGCGAGGTCAATGAAGCTGATGAAGTCCGCGACGCGGCGGCCCGGTTTCGCGATGCCAGAGGGCCAAGTCGCGACGAACGGGATGTGATGCGCGTCGTCGTAGGTGTGGCCCTTCACGCGTGGAAACGGCATCCCGTGATCCGAGGTGACGATGATTAACGTGTTCTTCGCCTCGCCGCTGGCCTCGAGCGCAGCGAGCAACGAGCCGACCTGCGCGTCGTAGGCTTCGACCTCGATCGCATAGTCGAGCATGTCGCGGCGGATGATGTCGTTGTCGGGCCAGTAGGCGGGGACACGGTCAATGTCCGCAGGCTTCTTGCCGGCTGCGATGCCGGAATCCAGCTTGTAGCCACGATGCGGATAATGGCTGCCGAACCAATAGAAGAACGGTGTGCCCGGCGCGCGCTTCTTCAGGAATGCGGTGAGGGCGGCACCCGGCTCATTTACCTTTTTTTTCTCGTCCGCGCCGAGGGCGAAGTCGCGCAGGCTGCCGTCGGCCAGCTTCGCTTCACCGGGGCCCCAGGTCTTGCCCGCGCCGCCGGTTTGAATGCCGGCCTTGGCCAGCGCCTCGCTGAAGGCCATGAACTTCGCGGGAAAATACGGCTGATGATTCGCCGCATCTTCGAGCTGCCACGGATTACGACCGGTGAGGATGGCCGCCCGCGACGGCGCGCATTTGGATGTCGGCGTATAGGCGTTGTCGAACACCAGCCCCGCCTTCGCGAGGCGGTCAATGTTCGGCGTCTTCACCCACTTGCATCCGTAGGCGTCACCGAAATGTCGAGAGGCATCATCGGCGATGATGAACAGGACGTTGGGTTTCTGCTTCGGTGCGTCCTCGGCGTGCGTCGCATTCGGCGAAACCAGTAGCAGGGCGATGAGGAGAGTGAGGATGGGTTTCATTCTTTGGCTTTCTTCCCTTTGCCGTTCTTTTTTTCCGCTTGGGAGGGCTCAGGGGTGTCGCCCTCTTTGTCGCTCATGATGCCCTTCGCGGAGGCGGGAAGATTGATGACGGGAAAGTGCTTGGCGAGTTCGGCTTTGAGGGCGGCGTGCTCGGGCTTGTTGGCCAGATTGGTCCACTCGTATTCGTCGTTGCTGTGGTCATAGAGTTCTTCGCCGCCGTCGGCGTAGCGGATATAGCGCCAGCGGTCCGTGCGGACGGCGTGGTTGTTTTGGCCAAACGTGGTGACGCCGACTCCGTTCCACGCGGCGGCAGGATCGGCGAGCAGGGGCTTGATGTTGTCGCCTTCGACCCAGGCCGGTTTGGGCAATGCGGCGAGGTCGCAAAGCGTCGGATAGACGCTCATGAAATCCACGGGGCTTTTGCAGAAGCCGCCGGGCTTGGTCACGCCTGGGACGACCCAGATGAAGGGTGCGCGAGCGGCTTCTTCCCAGAGCGTGAACTTCCGCCAATGCTCTTTCTCTCCGAGATGCCAGCCGTGGTCGCCCCAGAAGACGATGATGGTGTTGTTCTTCTGCGGCGACTTGTCATACGCATCGAGCACGCGGCCGATCTGGCCGTCGAGATACGTGATCGTCGCGAGATAAGCCTGCACGGCTTCCTTCCAGCGTCCGGAGGCGAGCACGGCGGCGTGGTCGCCGGATGGCTTAGCCATTTTGACGCCGGCGGGCGGCACATCGGAGAGATCGCCTTCCTTAGTCGGCGGCAGTTGGATGTCCGCCAGCGGGTGCATGTCGTAGTATTTCTGCGGGACGTTCCATGGCATGTGCGGCTTGTGAAAACCGAGCGTGAGGAAGAACGGCTTGTCGTGGGTCTTGGCGAGTTCCGAGATACCGTAGTCGGCGATGCTGGTGTCGGAAACCGCTTCATCTCCACCCTTGACGATCGGACCAAACGCGATGCCGCCGATACTGCGATCGCTGATTTTGCCCTCCGTAGCAGTCTCTTTCTGCATGGTGGTCCATTGCTCCTTCCAGCCGAGTCCACCATGCCAGAGCTTTCCGATGCCGAGCGTCTCGTAGCCCGCATTCTTGAACTGCACCACGAGGGACACCTCGGGTTTGAGGACCATCACGAACGGGTTGTTATTGTTATAAATCCCGGTCGTGCCGGGACGCTTGCCGCTGAGCAGCGCGGCGCGGGAGGGATTGCAGACCGGGGCCGCACATTGCGCGTTGGCGAACGTCACGCCCATCGCGGCAAGACGGTCAATGTTCGGCGTCTTCGTCTGTTTGTTGCGGCCGAGATGCCCGACCCAATGGTTGAGATCGTCCACCGCGATGAAGAGGACGTTGGGCTTTTCTCCTGCGGCAGCGAAAGCATGTGCACAGAGGAGAATGCATGTCGTCAGGGTGGCGATGTGCTGTTTCGTCGGTTTCATCGTGTTCCTTTATTTTGAAACGGAAATACGGACGTGCCCAGCACAAACATGTGGAACAATCGAACAGGCATGAATTTTCCTACAATAAAAGTAGGGAATCCCCCACAGGATAACGCCTAACATGAAAAGCTGTGTTCAAATTGGTGGTGCTGTCTGGAATTTAATGCAAACTGCGGGCCAAGAATCAGGTTTGTGAATTGAACCGGATTCCGAAGTCTAATTCATTTTCGGCCCTATGGTTCATGGCCGCAGACAAGCAGGACTGCCCCCCTCAAACAAATCCAAACGTAATCTTATCAATAAGGTGAAGTAGTTAAGAATCCTGTCAACCAATTTCAGAGGAACCTTCTCATGCGCGAAATCGCCCGAATTTCACAAGGCTTCTTACCCACCCAAGACCGAATCGTCCGCGCCATCGCCGGACTGTTCAAGCTGCCGGTCCATCAAGCCGGTCCTGTCGCAGTCCTCGACGCCGGTAGCGGCACCGGTCAAGCCGTACACGACTTTCGTCAACACTGGCTCACCCAGCGGCCTGATCTGAACATCGCGCTGCTGGGCATCGAGTCCGACAAGAATCGGTGCCAGCAAGCGTCGGAATTACTGTCCACCAGCAAGGGTGGCGGCACAGCGCTGTGTTCGGCCATCGAAGACGCTACTGTCGATCAGCCCGTCAGCCTGCACTGGTTCAACCCGCCTTACGATAGGATCAGAGGCGCGGGTCGAACCGAAGCGGCGCTGTTCAATCGTGTAAAAAATGGCCAGCTCGCGGCACCGGCCTTCTCGTGATGATCGTTCCCGACTACGAGCTGGCCGACCCCGTTGTCGGCTTGGCCATCGCGGTCGAACGCGACTACGAACTGCTCGGCCTCTGGCGTTATCCGGAGCCGGAGTATCAGGTGTTCAAGCAGTGCATCCTGTACGCGCGCCGTCGTGAAAAAGCTCTCAATAAAACGAAGCTGACGTTCCCGCGCTGGGCAGCCAGCCAGGACCAGTGGCTGGTGTTGCGCGATGACATGAAGCCGGTCGCCACGCTTCATCCGGTCTCGAAGGTTCCGACGCTCCGCCGAACGCGGCTAGGCAACGACGTAGTCATTGATACACTAAGTCGATCCCCATTACGCGGCGGGTTGCTCCGCGAAGCCGCCTCGCCCGCGTCACCAATCGGTCGGCCACTGTTGCCGTTGAAGGCCGGGCACCTGGCTTTGGTGCTCGCGGGCGGCCTCGCGGACGGCGTGATTGAATCCGTCAAAGAACGATTCCTATTGAAAGGGACGTTACAATCTGCCGTCCGAAGAATTTCGACGAAGGACCAACTTGATGATCGAGGCATGAAGCCGCCGAGGTCGATTCGTATCGGACCCGGTATAAGATGGCCGTTCGCTGCTTGCGCAGTGATGGCAGCATCGAAAATTATTCGTCCGCCGAACCAGAAACCGAAGAACTCGAAACGGAGGTGAACGTAGAATGACAAATACAACGGATCCCATCCCCAAGCTCGGCCTCGCCGAAATTGCCGTGGCTTAATTGCCCCACCTCGAAGTCGTTGCCCGGAACTCGAAGGGCGACATCGTGGCCGATGTCGGCGTGCAATTCGTCGCGTAGATTGTGAATCCACAAAACAGCGTGTTGTATCTCGAAGCCGTTTCCACTTCCGACGCCGGAGCCCACGCGCTCATGGGCAGTGTCTGCGATCCACGCGGCGCCGTGGAATTTCGGTTTCATCTCGCCGGGGAAGCTGGTGACTACGTTGAGATCACGCCGCCTGAGTCGCCGCGTGTGGCGAATGTCCGGCTGTCCGTACCAGGTTGGTCGCGGCACGTTCATCATGTCGCCATGCTCGACCGCTCTGGGGTACTCATGCTTGCGCCGGACGACGAGACGATCTGGCGGCAACTGTGGGCGAAGATGTCGTGTCCGACATTGGCGGACTTGGGGCGGGGCGTTGATGCCGAAGATTCATAGTTCCGGAATGCTGCTAATACCAAAGGCCAAGAGTGACGCATCTTCGTCTTTACGCAAGTGAAATCCACTCTAAAATGACTTTTGCACCACGTCACTTTGAACCGATCCTTGGATTTTGGGCTGGGAAGGGGACAGGGTGGGTGTTGTAAAGTGTTTCTGGATAAATAATTAAATATTACGTCATTTGCGACGTGCGGTGGCATGGGTTTTGTTGTATAAATTGCCACAGATTTTGGTTTTGGAAACGGTCGAAGGGTGACCACTACAGGTGGAGGACGTTCATATGGCCAAGCAACTGGCCTTCGATGAAGAGGCATTTCAGCACATTAAAGAAGGCGTAACGAAGCTCGCACGAGCTGTGAAGAGCACGCTCGGACCGCGGGGCCGTAACGCTGTACTCGACAAATCTTGGGGCGCTCCGACCGTTACGAAAGACGGCGTGACCGTGGCCGAAGAAGTCGAACTCCAAAACCCGTACGAAAATATGGCTGCGCAGCTGGTGAAGGAAGTCGCTTCGAAGACATCCGACATCGCCGGCGACGGCACGACGACTGCAACCGTTTTGGCTGAAGCGATTTATGTCGAAGGGTTGAAGAACGTGATCGCGGGAGCCAATCCGGTGCGCATCAAGCGCGGCGCGGAAAAGGCAGTGGCTGCGATCGTGAAAGAAATTGAAGCGATGGCGGTCAAGATCAATGGCGCCAGCGACATTCAGAAGATTGCGACGATTTCTGCAAACGGCGACAGCACCATCGGTAAGATGATTGGTGAAGCGTTTGAAAAAGTCGGTCGCGACGGCGTGATTACGGTGGAAGAAGGCAAGAGCTTGGTGTCGGAATTGGATGTCGTTGAAGGCATGCAGTTTGACCGCGGCTACTTGAGCCCCCACTTCATCACGAATCAGGATTCGATGACGGTTGAGATGGACAAGCCGTTGATTCTGATCCACGAAAAGAAGATTTCGACGGTGCGCGAACTGGTGCCGTTGTTGGAGAAGGTCAGCAAGGCCAACAAGCCGTTGCTGATCATCGCCGAAGATATTGATGGCGAAGCACTTGCAACGTTGGTCGTGAACAAGATTCGCGGCATTTTGAACGTGGTCGCGGTCAAGGCTCCTGGCTTCGGAGACCGCCGCAAGGCGATGCTCGAAGACATCGCCATTTTGACCGGTGGCAAGGTGATTTTCGAAGATTTGGGCATGAAGCTCGAAACGGTCGAATTTGACGTGCTGGGCACGGCGAAGAAGATCAAGATCGACGCTGACAACTGCACGATTATCGAAGGTTCAGGCGACACGAAGGGTATGCAGGCGCGCATCGAGCAGATCAAGAAGGAAATCGGCGTTACGACGTCGGATTATGATCGCGAGAAATTGCAGGAACGCATGGCGAAGTTGGCCAGTGGCGTGGCGCAGATCAATGTTGGCGCTGCGACGGAAAGCGAAATGAAGGAAAAGAAGGCTCGCGTCGAAGATGCATTGCATGCAACTCGCGCAGCGATCGAAGGCGGGATTGTTCCTGGCGGTGGCGTGGCGTTGATTCGCGCGTCGCACGTTTTGGATAAAATCAAGTGCATCGGCGACGAACAGGTCGGCGTGGACATCATCCGCAAGGCGTTGGAAGCTCCGGCGAAGACGATTGCTCAGAACTGTGGCATCGACGGCGCTGTGTGCGTGAACAAGATTCGCAACGGTAAGGGTGCGTTTGGTTATAACGGCGACACTGATACGTACGAAGACTTGGTCAAAGTAGGCGTGATCGATCCGGCGAAGGTGACGAAGAGCGCATTGCAACACGCGGCTTCGGTTGCAACGCTTTTGTTGACAAGCAATTGCATGATCGCCAAGATTCCTGAGAAGGAACCTAAGGGCGGCGGCGGTGGGCACGGTCACGATGACCACGGCGGCGGCGGCATGGGTGGTATGGGCGGAATGGGTGGCATGGGCGGCATGATGTAAGAGCCGGAAATGGCCTCATAAAACGCACAATGTGATTGTGTGGTAACGGAAATTGAATCAAAGAGGGAGTGCTGGCTGTGATCAGCGCTCCTTATAAGGTAGATGGCAAGAGACGGACCTAACCTTTTCAAATCAATTAAGTTAGAAGGAGAAAGACAACGATGGCCGCAGCGACGAAAGCAAAGAAGATTGAACTCCAGCCGTTGGACGACCGCATTGTGATCCGCCGCTTGGACGCCGAAGAGAAGACGGCTGGCGGGATTCTGTTGCCTGACAACGCCAAGGAAAAGCCTCAGCGCGGCGAAGTGATCGCGACGGGTCCGGGCAAGCAGTTGGACAACGGCAAGCGTGCTGAATTGGAAGTCAAGATTGGCGACCAGGTGTTGTTCGGCAAGTACTCCGGGACTGAAGTGAAGGTCGGCGGCGAAGACGTGCTGATCATGCGCGAAGCGGATTTGCTGGCGAAGTTGGGATAAACCTTGGCGTTGGCAAGCCAGAGATAATTTTATGAAAGTACCTGTCAATCTTTTCCAAGATGAAGACGACATGTGGATCGCGGAAGTGGTGTCGATTCCAGGTTGTGTTACTCAAGGCAAAACGAAAGTCGAGGTACTTCGCAATATTCAAGAAGCTGCGGATGGATGTGTGGCCGCGCGCGTCGCACAGGGAATGCCGGCTGTCATAATAGGCACTCAAGATTATTTCGCCGCGCTTAACAACATGTGCGAATACACAGTTGAAATAAAAGATTAAATTGGAGACGTTTGAACATGGCCAAGCAACTTTTGTACACTGACGAAGCACGGCAGAAGATCCTGTCCGGCGTCAACAAGCTGGCTCGCGTGGTGAAAGCCACGATGGGACCGGGCGGCCGCTGGGTCGCTTATGACAAGTCCTACGGCGGTCCGGGCGTCATCAATGACGGCGTGACGGTCGCGAAGGAAGTCGAACTTGAAGACCCGTTTGAAAACATGGGCGCTCAAATGGTTCGCCAGGTTGCCAGCAAGACGAACGATGTCGTCGGCGACGGCACGACCACGGCGACCACGTTGGCTGCGGCGATTTATTCGGAAGGCGTGCGCTATATTACCTCCGGGCACAACCCGATGGCGATCAAGCGCGGCATCGAAGCGGCGGTTGCGGCGGTGTTGAACGACATCACCGAACAGGCCAAGCCCTGCACGACCAAGGCGGACCTCGCCCGCGTCGCGACGATCAGCGCCAACGACGACGAAGTCCTCGGCAAGTTGATTGCTGAAGCGATGGACAAGGTCGGCAAGGACGGCGTGGTAACGGTTGAAGAAGGCAAAGGCACGGCGACGGAGTTGGAAGTCGTCAACGGCATGCGCTTCGACAAGGGTTACCTGTCGCCGTACTTCGTGACCGACACGAACGCGATGACGGTTGAACTCGAAGACTGCTATCTTGTGTTGCTGGAAAAGAAGATCAGTAGCCTGCGCGAATTCCTTCCGTTGCTGGAAAAGATTGTTGGGACGAGCAAGCCGTTTGTGATCATCGCTGAAGACACTGAAGGCGAAGCGTTGGCGGCGTTGGTGATCAACAAGTTGCGCGGCTTGATGAAGTGCGCGGCGGTGAAGGCTCCGGCGTTTGGTGATCGTCGCAAGGCGTTGATGGGCGACATCGCTGTGATGACCGGCGGACGCTTCATCAGCGAAGATTTGGGCATCAAGCTTGAAAACGTGGAATTGGCTGACCTCGGCCGCGCCAAGAAAGTCGTGATCGACAAAGACAACACGACGATCGTTGAAGGCGCCGGTAAGAAGGCGGATGTCAACGCTCGCGTGGCGCAGATCAAGGCGAACATTGACGCGACGACCAGCGACTACGACAAGGAAAAGTTGCAGGAACGTCTCGCGAAGTTGGCCGGCGGTGTCGGCGTGATTCGCGCGGGTGCTCCGACGGAATCCGCGATGAAGGAAACGAAGGAACGCATCAACGACGCTGTGAACGCGGCGAAGGCTGCGGCGATGGAAGGCATCGTTGCTGGCGGCGGAACGGCCTTGTTGCGCGCACTCCCGGCGATTGAAAAAGCCAAGGGCAAGTTGCGCGGCGATGAAAAGTACGGTGCTGACATTGTCGCGAAAGCGATTGAGCATCCGTGCCGCACGATTGCGAACAACGCCGGATTTGATGGTTCGGTTGTCGTTGAAGCGGTGAAGGAAGCCAAAGGCACGAACGGCTTCAACGCCAAGACCGGAAACTACGAAGACCTCGCGAAGAGTGGCGTGTTCGATCCGGCCAAGGTGGTGAAGAGCGCGTTGCAAAACGCGGCGTCAGTCGCGGCGCTGTTGCTGACGGTGGACACGATGATCACCGAAGTGAAGGAACATGGCGAAGGCAAGGATTTGGTTGCCGGCGCGATTCACTAAGACGACGGTTGACGGAAAATAAAAATGAATAAAGGGATGGGCGGCGAAATTAGCCGCCCATTCTTTCCATATGGGCTTTCAATATGGGCATGTCACTGAACACATTCGAATGACCGATGGGAACTACCTGCAATCATGGCCAGCCAAAAAGTCTGCTACTACGAAGTCCTCCTGATCAAGCGCGAGGCGACGCAGGATGAGATCAAGACAGCGTTTCGCTCGCTTGCGAAGAAGTGGCATCCGGATCGGAATCCCGACAACAAGGTCGAGGCGGAAGAGAAATTCAAGGATGTCGCTGAGGCATATTCAGTGCTGTCCGAACCCGAGAAACGGCAGCGCTACGATCAGTACGGGCATGCGGGCATGTCGGGCGGCGGTGGCAGTCCGGACATGCACGGCGTTTCAGTCGAAGATATTTTGAATCAGTTCTTCGGCGGACGCGCTGCCGGTGGGGGCGGCGGTAGCGGATCGATATTTGATGATCTGTTTGGCGGCGGCGGTGGTGGCGGACGCGGTGCTCAAGAGCAGGGTGAATCCCGTCGCTTTGACATCGAAATCGATTTGGAACAGGCGTACAAAGGCGTCAAAAAAACGATCGAATTTGAACGCGAAGAGCACTGCGAAACCTGCAAAGGCTCTGGCGCGAAACCCGGTTCCAAGCCATCGACGTGCCAATATTGCCGGGGCCAGGGCAGCGTGACGCGGAGTCAAGGCTTTTTTGTGATGCGGACGGTCTGTCCGAAATGCACCGGGCGAGGGCAGGTGATTGAATCGCCTTGTGTCACGTGTAAAGGCGGCGGCGTTCAGGGCAAGACGGTGAAGACGGAAGTGAAGCTTCCGGCTGGCATCGAAAACAGCATGCGATTTCGTTTGCAGGGCATGGGCGACGCGGGGGCGAACGGCGCTGCTTACGGCGATTTGATCGTGATCATTCACGTCAAAGATCACGACATTTTTGTTCGCAAAGAAAATCATATTCTGTTGTCGATTCCGATCCCGTTTACGATGGCTGCGCTGGGAGGAGAAGTCGAAGTCCCGACGTTGGAAGGCAAGGCGATCCTGATCATTCCGCGCGCGACACCGTCGGGTAAGATTTTGAAAATGCCGGGGCTGGGCATGCCGGATGTTCACGGCTACGGCAAGGGCGATCAGATGGTGAAGGTGACGGTTGATGTGCCGAAGAAAATCACGCCCGAGCAAGAGGAGTTGCTGCGCAAATTGGCGTTGTTGGAGAAGACGCCGGTGATGCCGCACAAGCGGTCGTTCTTTACGAAGATCAAGGATTTATTTTCGGAAGAGTAAAGTTGAACAACGTAGACAAGAGCCGCGCGTGCTAGCAAGCGGCCAAGGCTAATAACCACTCGCAGAAATAGCCGCTTGCTTGCGCGCGCGGCTCTTGGAGATGAACGCTTCGTCCTTTAATTGACTGGGAGACAGTACCGATGGACAACGACACGACACCTGTAGAACCGCAGCAACCGGCCGAGGAATCAGCTGGCAGTTCTGCGCCGACGAGTGCGTCGAAGATCGCGGATGAGGCGGAGGCGTTGTGTCATGAAATGGAGAAGATGTTTCGCCGCGCATTTGGCGACGTTCCGATGGCCAGTGATTTGGGTGAATTGCGCGCACTTCAGGCGATGACGAAAAATTTGGTCCACCGCGCGAGTGCCGAAGGTGGCGATGGCGGTGCGGCGGTTGCGGAGTTGACGTCGGTGACGCTCGAGCGCGACAAGTTCAAAGATGCGTTGCAACGCGAGAAGGCGTCGTTCCTGAATTATCAGGCTCGCGCGATCAAGGATTTGGATCGCGCTGAAGAGCAGTCGCTGCGCAAGTACGTGCTTGAATTGCTGCCGATTTTGGACAATATGGATATGGCGCAGGCGGACGCGCAGAGCGCCGCGATTGATCCGGTGCGGGTGAAGGAAGCGCTGGACATGACGAGCCAGTCGTTGAAACAGACGCTGGCAGTGCGCGGATTGGAGCGCATCGAGGCGAAGGGCAAGACATTTGATCCGATGTGCCACGAAGCGATTTTCAAGCGCCCGGCTGATCTGGAGAAGAATGAAAAGCTGAATTCAGTCGCGGAAGAATGTCGAGCCGGGTATATGTGGAAGGGCTTTATTTTGCGACCGGCACAAGTGGTGATTACGGACTCGAAGTAAGACGTTATTTATGCCCGCGTTTTTTCATTGAGGAGCCGCACTCATGTTTGGCATCAGCTACATCAAACTTGATCCCAACACGCACGTGATTCATTACTCGGGCGGGCGCGTGGTGCGGCAAGGGCCGGGACTGGCGTTTTTCTTTTACACGCCGAGTTCGTCGATTGTCGCGGTGCCGACTGCGAGTGCGGATGCTCCGTTTATTTTCAGCGAGATTACGCAGGACTTCCAGCAAGTCACGTTGCAGGGGCAGATCAGTTATCGCGTGACCGATCCAGCGAAGGTCGCGAAGAATTTCAATTTTACACTGGGACCGAATGGTAAGAATTATGCGACGGATGATCCGGCAAAATTGCCGGTGCGCATCGTCAATATCTGCCAGGTTCTCGCCCGGCCTGAACTGCAAAAACTGCCGCTTAAAGAAGCGTTGATGTCCAGCCAGGCGATCATGAATGCGGTCGTTCAAGCGCTGAAAAATAATCCGGCGATTCAGGAATTGGGCGTGGAGGTTTTCGCGTTCACGCTGCTGGCGATCAAGCCGACGCCGGAGATGAGCAAGGCGATTGAAGCCGAAGCGCGCGAAGCATTGCAGCGGCGTTCGGACGAGGCGATCAGTGAGCGGCGCAACGCGGCGGTCGAGCAGGAACGGCGCATCAAAGAGAACGAACTGCGCACCGAGATGATCGTGCAACAGAAGCAACAGGAACTCGCGCGGAATGGATTGCAGGCCGACATCGCGCTTGAAAAACAGCGCGAGGAATTGGTCGATGTCCGGACCGAAAACGCGAAGAAGGAAGCGGACGCGAATGCATATGCGCTGGCCGCGAGTTTGAAGCCGCTGGCCGCGATGGATCCGAAAGCGTTGCAAGTGCTGGCCGCGTCGCGCACCGATCCGCGCGTGATCATCGCTCAAGCGATGCACGATCTCGCTCAAGATGCAGGGAAGATTGGGCAGTTGAACATTACGCCGGATTTGTTGTCGAGCATTATGGGCGGAATGCCGGGAGCGAAAAAATAAGACGTAACGCTCAGGTCTTCAATATTCCGCCATTCTGCTGACGCTCGATCAACTGGTACTGCGGGTCCATGATGTGATCGAAGGCGATGAAGAGGGCCTTTGAGTGGCGGACAAAAAGGACATTGCTGATGATCACGGGGATCGCGACGCAGAGCATCGTTTGCCAGAACGGCGGGTGCCAGGTCCATTCGACGATGAGTGCAGCCATGAGGCCCAGGCCGCCGACGAGGCCGTAATTCAGCGCCCACGTTGAGAGCAGAAAATAGCCCGGCTCGCGTTCGTATTTGTAGTTGCAGCGCGGGCAGCCTTCGACCGGGTGCATCCATTGGTTGACCGTGCGTGTTTGGCTCAGCGGCGTGAAGATTGGTGACTCGCCGCATTCAGGGCAGCGCAGGTGTAGCGCACGTTTGTAGTAAAGGACTGCATCGGGTTCGGCGCTCATGGACTACCTCGCTCTTCGTCGCAATATCGCGACAGGATTCGTCGTTCTGAGAAAATGCGTCGGAACGGTGCAGGTTCTGCGGCACTACTTGCTGGGAAGCGAATCCGTGGCCAAATTGACGATCTCGATGTGGCTGAAGTTGATATGCGTGTCGTGCCCGCCGAGGCCGACTTTTGAGACGGTAAGCGGTTCAGGATCGGTGAACGTCAGGATTTCTTTGCCGTTCAAAATGCCACGCAATTTGCCGCCGGTTTTGATCAGACAGATGCGATTCGTGCGCGGAAGAAAGGGCATGTGCGAACCGATGTAGCGCAGCGGGAAACTGCGGTCTTGTCGGACGCGCGCGACTTCTTTTCCGTTGCGATAGAGGATCGTCGCGGAGTGGCGTTCGGCGTTGACTGTCAGCGTGTAATAGACGCTCGGATCTTTTTCGTTCGCGAGAGTGGTCTCGATGTTTTCGAATGGGAAATGGATGTGCGACGGATGCTTGTCCCAGCCGCGCCAGTCGGTGTTTTCTTCGACGTTGAACGCGACGAGTGCGTCCGACGAGAACGTGCGCTTGTTCCACATCGTGGCTTGGCCGGTGGGTGAGACGAGCGAAATCCAGCTCGACGCCAGGACGCACGCGATGCCACCGTGGTCGATCCATTTGTCGGCAGGCTCGCGCCACCAATCGGGCTCGGGCTGATTGAATGCGTAGAGGACGCTCTTCTCGGTGGCGCGTTGGGCGATGAATTCAACGTCGTCGAAATCGGCGGCACCTTTGGGGACGCGCAGATAAATTCGGTCACCGACGCCGCGTTTGAACGTTGCTTCCTGAAGCGGTGCGCGGTCGATTTTTGCAGTGAGTTTGGAGACATCAATACGGAGCGTAATTTCGTGCCACTTTGCATCCGCCGGAACATTCAACGCCAGCGCGACGCCGGGAGTGAGCGGGGCGGGGGGCGTCGTTTGCGGAGCGAGCAGAACGCGCAGACCCGGATCGGCACCGGCGTACAATTCGATTTCGGCGGACGATGCTGCGGTCGCGAGGCGCACTTTAAATCGCGCTTCCACGTCGCTGGAAATTTCCTGCGCGTGACGGAGGATCGCGCCGTTGCCACTGGCGCGGCCCTTCAAGACGCCTTCGTTGACGTCGATGGTCCAGTAGCCGCCCATGTACGCCCATGGGCCTTCGTCGTCCTCGCCGCCATGGCCGATGACGGGCTTGACCTTCGCTTGCCGCTGCAATTTCGCAGCCTCGGGCGACTTCTGCATCGCGCGGTATTCGTCGTCAGTGAAGTCGAGATAGTCCGACGGGTCGTCCATTTCGCGCGTGGCAAATGTGTATGGCCCAACGTTGAATGTGCTGGGCGTGTGGCGACCGAAACGGAGCGCGACGTTCGTCAGGCCCGAGCCGTCTTTGCCGGGCGTAAACGTCGCGTGAGTGCAGGAGCCTTCCGCGTTTGCTGGGAGACGGTAGGTCACGAGGTTGCTGTTCTCGAGGCGCTGCAATCCCGGCGCGGAAATGTCGGGAACGGTCGTCTGCGCTGTGCTGGGAGGAGGCGTCAGCACAATTTCATTGAGCGGAATGCCGCCGAGTCCGGCTTTGATCGTCCCGGTTTTTCCGCTGAGCAATTCGATCGCGTTGTCCGTCGTGCGGAACCAGTCCGCGCCTTCGCTTTGCGTCCAATCGATTTTCAAGTTGCTGCCGTTGTCGGCCATCCACGGAATTTCTTCGATCTCAAAATCATCGAAGACAGCGGTTCCCTTCATCACGCACACGCCAGCTTTGCCGGCCATCGGATGAACGCTGGTGTCGGCGGCCACTTCATTGCCATCGAGAAAAACGCGCGTGACCCAGGCCCAGCGTTCGACGACGACGCGGTGCCATTGATTCTTTCGCAGAGCATGTTTCAAATCGATAGGGTCATTGGCACCGACTTTGAGTTGGGCCGATTCGCCATTCATGATAAATTGAACGGGAACGAGCGTGATGTCACGCCGCTCCATGACGCAACCGTATTCGCCATCGCTCGTCGGCATGAATGTGAAACTCATTTTGCAGCCGTACCACGGCGCACCTTTCACGTATGCGTAGCACGACCCCGCAGACGCGTCGCCGCTCAACGCGTATTGATTCGGAATGCGATTCGGATCGAAGCTGAATGCGACGTCGAATTTCCCTTTGCCGTCGAATTCCCAGCCTTCATTTCCATGCCCGGGCGAGCGTGTAAACGTATCAGCAAAACGGCGGATGTCGCGCAGGACGCCGGCGGTCGTGATCGCGCCCGTCGGGACGTACGCGGTGTCTTTGGTGAAGAGGACTTGATCGAAATAAATGCCGTCCTCGCGCTCGGAAATCACGACGGGATTGTCGCCCACTGCGAACGTGTGTTTGGACGCCGGGACCCAGTGAAAGACATTAAAGACGTCATCGTTGCCAACGAGAAAATCAGTACCCTCGCCGATTTTCAAACTACACGAATTGCTGCACGAGTCGCGCCACTTCGCATGCAGCCACGCGGTGTAGCTCCCAGCCACAGCGACTTTCGCGGTGAGTTTGACTTTCCCCACGTGAGCGTCAGTCTTCGAACCTTTGGGCTGAAACGCGGCGACACCGCCGACGGCTCCGTCTTCGTCGTGGATCGTAAATGGAGCGACTACTTCGGCGCCGTCCGCAACGGTCAGCACGATGGCGTCCGCTGGCAGCGGCATGGCGGGGCGGGTGCTGCTGGCACTTGTAAGCGGCTTGCGCGACGACTTCATGAACATGAAGACAGTGCCGCCGACCAGCAGCATTCCCAGGAACATCATGACGCCCAACACAAGCAAGACTTTTTTCATGCGCGAATGTCCAATCGAGGTGGAAGCGATCTGTACAGATGTAGAGTAAACCGGCGGGCGCGGGAGTGGTAATGCAAAAAAAGTGGAGATGAATTTCTAAAGGGTTTTACCCCATATCGGTTACACGGCTTGTTGGATATTCTCGGCTCATTATGGGCATTGACGGTGATAAAAACAGCCAAGACATACCGGAAATCCGCAATCGGAAATGGAGCGAGAATACGTGAAGAACCACGAGAATCACGATCAGCACGAAGGCCAGGAAACGCATCACAAGCCGAACGCTCAGCCAATCGATGACCGACCGGAAACCCACGGCCCGTTCTGGTCCCGAATTCATCACGACTGGCGCTTCTGGGTCGCGGTGATGTTGTCGTTCGCGGCGATCACGGTCTATATTGTGACGTTCGATTTGTCGATGCGACCCAGCGGACAGAAGCAGGGAGATCCGCAACCGATATTGGCGCCGTAACTGTTGTGCTCATGTGAACCGTTCGTATTTTTCGTAGGTGCGGCGGTGTATGCAATGCCGAGTCGGTTACTCCTACCTGAGGAAGCAACACTATGATCACCATGTCACGCACGATCTTTCTTGTCGTGCTCGTCGCACTCACATTATTGCCCTGCCGATCAGAAGAGAAGCCTGTCGCGCAGAAGTCTGAGAACACTCCTGTGGCACCGGCGGTGTTACCAGGGAGCGGGTTGGCGCAGCATGATTTCCTCTATGCTGGTGAGGGAAAAGAGCGCAAGGTGTTCATTGTCAGAAAAGGGGCGATTGTTTGGACCTATGACGATCCAGAGGGTAAGGGCGAGATCAGTGACGCGACGTTGCTGCTGAATGGAAACGTGCTGATCGCGCATCAATACGCGGTGAAGCTGATTGCGCCGGACAAGAAGGTCCTTTGGAATTACGACGCTCCGAAAGGTGCTGAAATCCACACCGCTCAAGCCATCGGCAAAGACCACGTGTTGTTGGTGCAAAACAGTGACCCGCCACTGGTGAAAGTGATCCACGTTGCATCAGGCGAGATCAAAAAGCAATTCGCGTTGCCAGCGGGAAATCCAAAATCGGTGCACGGGCAGTTCCGCCACGCGCGTATTACCGCTGAAGGTACGCTGATGGTCGCGCATCATGATTGGACAAAAGTATCAGAGTACGACGCTGACGGAAAAGAAGTCTGGTCAACCCCGGCGAAGGGGCCGTGGGCGGCTCAAGCGTTGAAGAACGGAAACGTATTGATTGTTGAAAGCAGCGGCTTCCGAGAAGTGAACCGGAAAGGCGACTCCGTCTGGACTCTATCGCGTACCGATGTTCCAGATTACAAACTCACGAATCTACAACTGGCATGGCGTCTGCCGAATGGCAATACGCTGTTCAACGTCTGGGTCAATTCATGGCAGAAACAACCGGACCCGGCCAATCTTCCTGTGCAGGCATTAGAAGTGACGCCTGACAAGAAGGTAGTCTGGGCCTTGCGCTCATGGACTCCACCCACCAACCTCGGCCCGGCCACAACAATCCAGATTCTGGATGAACCTGAAGTACTTGAAAACGTACATTTTGGGGATTTTAAATAAGAATCTATGGGCAAGGGCGCTTGATTCGTTCACAGTTAATAATCGAGTGCTCTTTCCTCTTTTTGCTTGAGGTCACTGTTTTTCAGTTGCTTGACTTGGCAATTCAAATGCGTAAGGTTTAATCAACATAAGAAAGGGACTTGCCATGTCCGCCATGACGCTCTCACCAGATTATCAAATCACCTTCCCCGAGGAGTTGCGGAAGGACAAACGCTTTCCACCGGGAATGAAATTTGATGTACTTGTATATGATGGCCGGATTTCGTTGATCCCGATTCGGCCGATGTGTGAAATGCGGGGGCGTTTCAAACTGTTAGATTCGGAGATTGAAAGAGACGAGGAGGAGAGACTGTGAATGTTGTCGACTCCTCTGGATATTTGAAATATTTTAGAAACGGTCCCAATGCTGAATATTTTTGCACCCGCTATTGAAAAT
>JBAXUS010000094.1:0-23149 GCA_037129555.1 Planctomycetota bacterium | reverse complement strand
CCCTCAAGGGGAGAGGGAACGGCACCGCAAGTCCGGTGATGCACCCATATGGCGCTAATCAGCTGGGGGATGTTGCCGAAATTTGACGTATTGAAAACAGGAGTACTCGGCTCTATGCTTCATCGAACATTTAAGGAGAACCGGATGACAACTTCGCATCACACTCGTTTCGCTTGTATCGCACTTTCGGTCCTGCTGCTGGTGCCGCTGGCCGCCGTGTTCGCCGTTGATGAGGTTAAAAAGCCAACCATGTTGCCAACCGCTCACACGACACGAGACATCGAAGGCTGGACTGTGCGTATCGACGACCGGCTTCTTAAAGGGGAAGGCGCTGCTGTCGGGGAGAAGGCGATCAAACTCCTGACGGCCCGGCTCGTGGCCATCACCATTGTTGTGCCCGAGAAAGCGCTCGCGAAGTTGAGAGCCATCGGGATCGAACTCGATTTCAATTACGGCGATTTGGATTGTATGCAATATCATCCGGACGCCGACTGGTTGAAGGAGAACGGCTACAGCGAGAAGCTCGCGAAGTGTGTCCACATTCCTGAGGTGATGGATTTTCTGTCGCCGTATGAAAACCACCGCATGCCGTGGGTGATTCTGCATGAATTGTCGCACGGTTATCACGATCAGGTGCTCGGCTTCGATGAACCGAAGGTCAAGGCCGCGTGGAAAGCGTTTTGTGAAACTGGCAAATACAAATCAGTCCTGACCAGCCCCGGCCACATGAATGAACATTATGCTCTGACCGACGAGAAGGAGTTCTTCGCCGAAATGACCGAGTGCTACTTCGGGTCGAATGACTTTTATCCGTTTGTGACGGGCGAACTCAAACAGGCTGAACCGAAAGTCTTCGAGCTCCTCGAATCCATTTGGGGAAAACTTCCGCAGCGAACGGAGCGGAAGGCGAAAGTGACAAAGTAATTGCCAAATGGCTCTCGTTGCGTACGTGGATCATGGTTTCTTGACATCGTTCCAGCGGTAAACTGACAAGGCTTTCAGTTCCCGGATGAACACCTGATCGCCACTGACTGCGAGATGCGCCCATGTTTCCGAGTCGCTGATTTCAAGCGTATCAATCAATTCATAGGCCTTGGGATTTGCCTTGAAAAGAATGAGCCGACCGCGCTGATCGAGCGCTAAAATCCGGTCGCCCTGAGCCACCAGGCTACAATATTTTCCGAGCGACTGACCTGCGGTCCACGTGATGGTTCCGGTTTTGAGTTCGATGCAGGCAAAGCGTTGACTTTGCAAATGCAAATACGCATGGCCATCAACGACAACCGGACTGCACATATAGCCCTTGGCAGTATTGCTCCACTCTTCTGTCACGGTGAACGAATCTCCCGTTTTTGCGACTTTGTAGAGCCACGCCATATTCATATAACTGCTCGTGAAAACGGCATCGCCGAAAACGACAGGCGTCAGGATATTCATACCGCGAAAGTTGGGCACTTTTTGTATCCAAAGTACGTTGCCCGAGCCAGGATCGATTCCTGCCAGTTTATCGCGAGTTTGGACAATCAATTGACGCTGTCCCGCCAAGTCGGCCAAAATCGGTGACGAGAAAGCCGAGCCATTCATACCGCCTTCGTCTTTCAACGCTCGCCAAAGTATTTCACCGGTTTTCTTGTTCAATTTAAAGACAGATGCACCTGCCTGAAAATAAAGAGCGTCACCATCAACCAAAGGAGAACAGACACATCCGAAGGCCGGCAAAGGTGCGCTGAATTGTTTGACGAAATCGACGCGCCAGCGCTCACTGCCTGTTTTACCATCCAGGCAAACCAGCACATCACAGATGCCAGCAACGTACAAACACTCCCCGTCATACGCCGGGGTGGATCGAATCCAGCTTCCGTTAGCCGCAGCGAAAAACGGAACGCTCATGGCCCCTTTCCATTCTGCTCGCCACAATTCCTTCCCCGTTTTCCGATCCAGCGCAGTGACAACTTCGGATTCCTTATTTTTGGTTTCCGTCGTAAAAACCCGATCTTCGATAACAATGGGAGTTGAGTAGCTCGGGCCCAATTCGACTCGCCAAAGTCGGGTCAACGAGTCCTTTTCCAACCGCTCCGGCCATTTTGGGCCACCGACCACTCCATCGCGATTAGGGCCGCGCCACTGAGGCCACTGCACCGAGTCCGAAAGCACGTTTTTGTTTTCACCCGCTACGCTGATCGAGAATATCGAGGAAAGCGCACTCAACATCAGAATACGAACAACACTTTTCATAGACACTCCAAGGATTGAGGCGACATTCAAATTGTTTCTAAGAACTACCGGACAAAACCCCCGCGCCAATCTGCTTGCGTCCATCGGATTGCCTAACCGTAGCACACACTTTTGTAGCAGCGGTGTCGCTTTAGACAAATGAGTATTCCTAAAAAAGTCATCCCACGTTTTCTGCTCACTGCTTGCCCTTGCGTGTCGCGTCGATTAAAGTCTGCGCCACCCGTTACGGAAGGAGCGCGAATTCGTGGACCCTGTTCTCTTTAAAAATGCGTTGACCATCGTGCTGGTGCTGTTGAGCACTGCGTTTCACGAGATGGCGCATGCGTTCGTCGCGACGTGGCTGGGTGATCCAACGCCCGGGCGGAATGGCCGGTTGACGTTGAATCCTATCCCGCATTTGCAGCCCGTTTTCACGGCTGTGCTTTTACCTGTGATGATGTTCATGACGCAAGGAAGCATGATGATTCTGGCGTCAACGCCGATTAATCCGTCGTATTTTCGCCGTCCGCTTCGCGATCATGCGCTAGTCGCAGTTGCCGGACCGATCACCAATATTATTTGCGCAGCGGTCATGATCGGAATTCTCTGGATTCCGAACGCCGTCAATTTGTATTCGGTCTCCGGCTTCGCACTGAGCCATGCCTGTTATCTGAATTTGATTCTGGCGGCATTCAATATGTTGCCGATTCCGCCGCTCGATGGGTATTGGATTTTCCGGATCATTCTGCCTCTTCAAGTGCGCACACAAACCGACCGACTGGCGTCGTCTCAAGCCAGTTTCATCATCGTCATTTTGCTGGGCAGTTATTTGATTGGCTTCGTAGAACCACATATCTTCCTTCTCGTGCGAAAGTTTTTGCCGCACTAATCTTCTGCTGCATCTTAGCGCGCCAGTTTGCCGATGCTAACATCCAGAAAATGTTTGACGCAATAGTACGGTGTAAAGAGCGCCACGCGCGGGTCCATGTCCAAGGGGCCGCCGCCGCCTGCTCGGACACCTGCCACCGCGACGCCGATCACAGTTCCGGCGGCTGCGGAGAATACTGGACCACCTGAATTCCCATGGTTGAACGCTGCTGCTGCTTCCCAGACTTTATGTCCGCGGTCGCTCACATGCGGATCTTTGTCCGTCAACACGCCGGTGCTCACTTGAGGCGGTACACCGAGTGGACATCCGACCACAAACACTGCTGTGCCCACACCCAAACCATCTTTTCCCGGAGTCAATTTTGACACGACCGGCACCTCTTCATCGCATTCCAACAAGCACAAATCATAGACCCGCGTGACGCTCAAGACCCGGCACGTGACCCATTTCTTGGGGCTGCCCTGACTCGTCGCAGGCAATTCTACTTTCACATTTCCATTCAAGAGTCGGCTGCCATCATCCGATAATACTAAATGTGCGGCGCTGAGTAAGTAGCGGTTGCGTTTGACACCGTAGGTGCACAGGTCCACTCCGAAGGCTGAACCATAGCCGACGATGGTGGAAGAACCGGCATCGGTTTCGACTTTGACGCGCACGGTGCTGTTGACGATTTGCTTCGATTGCGTGTCGCCTGCAACTGCACAGGATGCGCACACAACGGCACAGACCATGGCACACCGGATGACGGCGGCCAGCCGGGCGAGAGCGGTAGTCATTGAAGTTTGTCCTGTCGTACAATCACGTCGGATACGGATCGGCGCGCGCATGCGATGGGCGTGACATGCCGAGGCATCTCCCGTCCAATCGAACCGCTTTCACCGCCGCGAGAAGTGTCAGCCCCACAACTGACCCTTCGGCTTGCGGACTTGTCTTCCCTGCGTTCTATCGAACTATATCGGCGGGTTCGATCATCAACTTAAATATCCTCCCATAAAAGCAACGACATGACTACTGGGGTAAAACCCTCAATTTTATTTCATGAGTCACCGTCCTACTTTTTCTCACAACAAGGCATTTCAATTGCACTGTGAATCTCCGAGCGAATGCGTTTACTTTGTTTTCCGGAGTCACCATGGTTCCCCCTGCACCCCGCACGTGGATTTATTTCCTGCTATCAAAATCGGCCGGGGCGCTCACGCTTCCAGCGGGTGCTCGGATCAATCGTTACGCCGTCACAGCCTCACATCTGCATCGCGGCGAGTCAGTGACCGGTTTGAATCCAGGTGATGAAATCTGCCGCATCTGCTCAAACGAACCCATTCCAGTGCCTCCGAACACGCTCTCAGGGTGTACGCAGCATTTGCATTATACCAGCGATGCGCAGCGCGACCGTCTGCTGTCGATCTCCGCGAAAGAAATCCCAGCGAGTGAGAAACCCGTCACCGTTCTGATCCCAATTCGCAAATCCGATACGTGGTGGAATCTCGCCCACAATCTGCGCGCGGATCACATGAACGGCACGCACACCCATCGCGGCCACACCAAAGCAGCCGAAGAATACGCGCCGATGATTTTCCGGCAATTGATTCACTCGCGATACATGGATACGTCGAAACGCCCGTATGATTTTCTAACGTACTTCGAATTCCCAGACCTCAACACGGCCCCGTTCAAATCCCTTTTGCAAACGCTGCGCGACGAATTTGTAAATCCTGAATGGGCGCATGTTGAAATGGAACAGGAAGTGTGGATGCGGAAAGTGGACTGAGGGGAATCGAAGACTTTGAGTCCATTCATTTTTTTACTCTTCCGGCACCCGCTTCAACAACTCATCATTTGATACGGTCTTGAACGCCGCGAAATCCTTATTGGTCTGCGCTGCGTACGCGACGGCGAAGTCTGCTATGGCGCGGTCGAATAAGTCGGAGGCTCCGCAATAGCCAGAGATCATGGCGGCGTCGCCGGTGCGGGCGTGGGCTCGGGCGAGGAGTTTGCCGCAGATGACTCCGTATTCCATCAGAATATCGCCGGTCAATTCGGCGGGCTCGACAGAGGCTTTGTGGTCGGCGAGTTGGCGGACAACAAAGTGTTTGCCGTTGATCGTGGTCCAGCCGACGAATGGGTCGGTCACGGTTTGCAGGCAGTACTGACCGTCGGCCACGCGCTGGCCTTCGTGTTCGGCGGGCGGGACGTCGGGGAGGTACTTGGCGTAGCAGGACGGCATGGCTTGTTTGACTTGCAGGAACAGCGGATCGTTCGGGCCGTTGCCGAAGAGCAGGACGATGTAGTCAAGCGTTCCGACGCTGCCGGTGCCGACGATTTTGAATGCGACGTCGTGCGGGCTGTAGGATTTAATCGTCAGCCGTCTGGCGGCTCCGAGGCGGCTGATGTACTCGGGGAGCGCGTCCAGAATCGCTTGCTTGGAGTCAGGCGTGACATGAGTCACGACATTGGATTCTTTGAATTTGCGCCATCCGTCTTCAGAAGGTTCGGTCAGTTTTTCGAGATTCTTTTCGGGCGTCACGCGTTCGGCTTTTTTCAAGACGCGCGTCACGAAACTGTCTTTCTGGATGCCGCTGTTCAAGATTTCGTACTGCATTAAATCAAGCACTTTCATGGTCGAAAAAAGCTTCATCGCGTCACGATACGCGGCGACGAATTCGCGGACGGCTTTTTTGCAATCGGCGGGTTTATCGTCGGCTTCAGCTCCTGCGAGCAGCATGCTGACCGCCAGACGTTTGAGGTCCCATTCCCAGGGCGCGGTGATGGTTTCGTCGAAATCGTTGACGTCAAAGACGAGGCGACCATCGGGCGTGGCGTAGGTTCCGAGATTTTTGACATGGGCGTCGCCGCAGATTTGGACGCGGATGCCGGAGTTGGGTGTGCCGCTCAGATCGGCTGCCATCAACGACGCGGCGCCTCGATAAAAGACGAACGCGTTGGTTTTCATGCGGTCGAATTTCATCGGTAGCAGTTTTCGGGCGCGGCCCTTGTTCGCTTCCATCAACAGCGAAACCGGATCAGGTCGGTTGACTGCAGGCAGCCACACGGCGTGGGATGATCGCGGGCAACTCTTGCGCAGCGCTTTGCCTTTTTCGACGCGTTCTGCTGGTGTTAGAAATGCGTCGGTGCTGGCTTGAATGTCGTTGCTCATCACGGTCTCCTTGCATTCGATAACGGCGTGAACCGCCAGCGTAATTCATTCATTGCTGCATTCAATGCCGTGGCGCTTTTTTTAATCGAGTGCGATTGATCGCGTGGCGAAAACGTGCGCGCGGGTGTACTGAATAACATCATGACAACACCTTTCTCTCACGCCTGACGGAAAAATCACTGAGTTTCCAGTCAAGGCTGACAACGGCCAACCGTTTTGCCTGACTGCTGGCCCGGATGGAAACATCTGGTACGCGCTGCAGGCGAATCGGATTGGCCGGATTAAGCTGAAATAAGAATGGGGTGCGGTGATTTGCGGTCCTATTTATTTTGTTAGACCGTAATTTGTTCGATAAATGTCAGGTCTAATTAGGACATTAATCAACAAAATTACCCTGTTCAAGACCAAAAATGTGCGGTAATCTCTAAGCCTTGCTAGACCGCACAGATGCGGTTGAATACCATATTAGGCGCTTGGGCGTACGTCTCGAAATTCCACTCATGAAGATCATATCATACGTAATCATCGTTCTACTCAGCATCGTACTGACAGCCACAACTTGGGCCGAGGATGAATGGAAAACCCTTTTCAATGGCAAAGACCTGACCGGATGGCGACCAAACTACTATCCTGATTCATGGTCGGTCGTGGACGGCACGATTCGCGCCCATGCCACCAAGGCAAGTTCGCATCTCTTTTACGTTGGTGACAAACCCGAAGGAGAGTTTGTTCCTTTTACCAGCTTCGTTCTGGAGTTGAGCGCACGCAGCGAGCCCAACTCCAATTCCGGCGTTTTCTTTCACACCGACTTCAAGGCTCCCAACGCGGAGCACCACTTGGCCAACGGATATGAGGTACAGCTCAACTCCACCGAGAAGGAGAAACGCAAGACAGGTAGCCTGTATGCGGTCGTGGACCTGCCGAAGTCGCCTCTAGACGAGTCTAAATGGTTCAGAGTCCGCATCACTGTGCAAGGCAAGCACATCACCGTGCAACTCAACGACCAGACTGTAGTGGATTATACCGAACCGGACAACGTGAAGCGCCCACCCGACCGCGCCGGGCGCAAACTCAACGCAGCCGGCGGAGCGATTGCATTGCAGGGGCATGACTCAGGCAGCACGTTTTACTTCAAGGACATCCGCATCAAACGTCTCCCGTGAAAAAGCTTACTCTTGGGCTGGAGCGAACCCGGTGGAATGACATGTAGACGTGATCGTTTCAATCGGGCGTGGCGATTTAGAATTTGGAGAGCGGTGTGGAAGCGGCGACACGGCGGCAGGAGTGCCGCCGCTCCTGGAACTCCGCTGATTCTGCGCACATTCCGAAACGAAGTTTGAACCGCTTACCTAATCTACTCATACCCAAAGCTGAATGCCCTTTTCAACGCTTTCACTTGAGATAGTGGCAGGCTGCCGCTTCGTTGATTCACGCGTTTTGATGATGTGTGAGTCTTGCTGAGACGCGTGTGTTCGCTTCGCTCGCTCATCGAAAAACGCTTAAGCGCTCCATCGAATCAAGCTCATATCATTTTATTAAAGCATTTAAAATAAGAGGGTTACACCCCATATCAGCGTGTGAGCTATGATGTAGGATACAAGGAGTCGATATTGTAGCCCGCCAACACTCACGCAGCCGTGCAACTGCTGCAAAAGGTTATAACGTTTATGAAGCTCTCCAACGGTCTTGCAATTTACGTTATTGGGCTTTGCTTGGTTCTATCGCCCAGCGACATAGTAGCCGCAGTGCCTACGTTCACCAGTACGCCTACGATTTCTGGCGCGCTACAAGTTGGATACTCAATTTCGATTGGCGTGGCTGCGACTGACCCGCAAGGTCTACCGCTGGCCATCACGTACAATTACGGTGACGGCACCAGTGACACGCTGGGTAAACATACTTATTTTTTCGCTGGCATTTACCCCATCATGGTAACGATTTCAAACGGAGTGGACAATGCCACCACCACACTCTCGGTCACAATCAAACAAGTCGCCAATCTATGGATTAAGAAGCAGACTATCAATGGAAGCGTCGCGGGAAATCAGTCTTGGCACGCAAAATACATTTATAATTCAGATCGAACGCGAATAAATATATTCAATCCTGCAATCGATACATTTAGTGCAAGTCTCGGAACTATTCCAATCATTCAAATCCTTTCCGACGGTATTGGCGCTCCGAATTTCTTCGGAACGACTCCGAAGCTTACCTTCAAAAGCACGAAAGGCTCAATACCTAATCTTGGAGTCATCCTCGACCAGAGCAACCAGGCCATCACGATTAACGGGACGGCAGAGACCTACGCGGACACGCCGCCAGGCGTATTTAGCAATACTGTGCAGCTTGGCGTAAACGGATTCACTTTGGACCAGGCATTTGATGCGAACGGCGTATTCTCTGCAATCACAGGCTACCGCAGTGCTGCTTTTGTCGTTTCCGGGGCGAGTATAAAGGTGGGTCGATCAGGTAAGGATTCTGCAACGATTAATTTGTTACTAGGCGATCCAGCTTTCACGTTTCCAGGCGCGTTAGGTGTAAAGACCTTGCGCGTTCGAATGACGAACGTCATGAATCAGATCGTTTTCGATGAAAATGTGAGTAACGCTGTTGTCTCAAAGTCCGGTAAAATCATTTCAGGCAAAAGTGCCTCAATACCTACTACTGGATTCAACTACAATAGCAGTTCAGGAGTCATGACATTCAAACTGTCAAAAGCTACGCTGTCTGGATTACTCATTACTTCGGAGGAGTATGTTCGTGTCGATGTGACACTTGGAGATCAGACCTATACGACCCGTGTCACTCTGTTCACCTCGGGTTGCGGCAAATTTGCGACGTATTCGACTAAGATGCCCGCCAAATTCTGCAATTTTATTCCTGGCAGTATACCAGACATCACCGCACCGATTGTCCTTGCGACAGTCCCCGCCAAATCAGCTACAAGTATCGCGATCAACAGTAAAATAACGGTCACTTTTAATGAGGCGATGAATCTTTCGACCCTCAACGCAGCAACATTTGTCTTGGTGCAAGGGGCCACGGTTGTTCCTGGCACTCTCACTTACGCAGCCAACGGCACTGCTGCGACTTTTACACCTTCAAGCAATCTTGCAAACAACACCCCGTTTACAGCAACAGTTACAACCGGAGCAAAGGACTTGGCTGGTAATGCGTTGGCAGCTAACTTTGTTTGGAACTTTACAACAAGCGCTACTGTGGACACTACACCACCTAATGCAATTTCAACAAATCCCGCTGATCAGACCACACAAGTTACTGTTAATCATACTGTAAACGCAACATTTGATGAGTCTATTGACATTGCGACAATTAATAGTGCAACATTTACACTGGCAGGGCCTGGCCCGAATCCGATAACTGGGACAGTTGCATACGATGCAATTAATAAGATTGCTACCTTTACTCCCGGAAGCGATCTTGCTCCCAATACACAATTTATGGCAACGATTACAACCGAAATCAAAGATCTGGCTGGTAATGCACTGGCAGTCAATAAAGTCTGGGTATTCACAACAGGAACGCAACAAACGTTACCGCCAGTCACTCTCGGAATGGCCGCGCCTTACGGAACATTTGGTGGTGGCAGCGGCATGACAAATGAGGGTATTCTTACCGTCGTCAACGGTGATATTGGGAGTACTGGTGCAGCGACTACAGTGACTGGATTTCACGATAGTACTGGGGACATCTATACAGAAACGCCACTGAATCAAGGACAAGTAAACGGCAGGATTTATACGGGTGCCCCGCCACCCGCACATCCAGGGGGTCTACCTGTCGGAGGCAACTCGTCCACATTAGCGATCGCAACCCAAGCCGCCGCCGCCGCGAACACTGCCTATAACAACCTGTCTCCCGCGTCGATGCCGGGCGGCATGGATCCGGGCGCTGGTCAGTTGGGTGGGTTGACTCTTGCTCCCGGTATCTACAAAGCAGCCGGTGCCACATTCTTGATCACCGGATCGGATTTGACACTCGACGCACAAGGCGACGTGAATGCGATATGGGTCTTCCAAATGGCGGCATCACTCACAGTCGGAGCGCCGGGTGCTCCGAGAAGTGTGATCATGATCAACGGTGCACAGCCTAAGAATGTGTTCTGGTATGTTGGAAGCGCCGCGACGATTAATGGCGCAGGCGGCGGCACTATGGTGGGAACCATCATCGCGTCGTCGGGAGTCACGTTCTCGACCGCTGGCAACGCCACGATAACGACGTTGAATGGTCGAGCCTTGTCACTGAATGCGTCGACGACGCTGGTGAATACCGTCATCAACGTGCCTGCGCCGTAAGCTAAAGAAGTAAGCGAGTCCAATTCACATGTGGCCCATTCCAGCGTGCTGGGGTGGGCCTTTTTCGTTTTACTTGCGAGGACTTTTGGACATGCCAATTTTCCACTACGCAAGTCCCATCAAATGCGTATCCTTCAGACTGATTCGGTTCGGTTCAAGTAAAAGGTAGGAAGCGCGTCGTGGTTAAACTTGTCGGCATTTTTATCAGCCCTGAACGTGGGCAACCCATGCAGTCTATTCAGCAGGTGGCTGCCATTGCAGGAACAGGCCTTGAGGCGGATCGGTATGCCTTGGACAAGGGGTCGTATTCGTTTCAGATCAACAAGCGTTTCAGAGTCGAGCAGCGCGAATCTGTCCGACCGCAGCGACAGGTTTCGCTGTTTAGTCTGAGCGCGCTTAACGACGCGAATGTATTACTCCCCCACCCTTTTCTGCCAATTGAAACGCGGCGCAACCTGCTGATTGACGGCATCAGCGCCGCAGACTTGTTGAGCCTGATTGATCGCGAATTCACGGTGGGCGCGGTACGGATGCGCGGCGTTGAAGATTGCGCTCCGTGCTCACTCCCTGGCAAGATGGCCAACAAGACCGGATTCAACGACGCGTTTGCGGCGTGTGGCGGGTTACGGGCGGAGATTCTCAGCAGCGGTGTGATCCGGATCGGAGACTACGTTCACTTTAATTCGCGCATAGTTTCTTGAAGTACGATTCTGTTTCAGCGACGTTGACGACGGTTTTCACGCCCGCTGCGGTTTCTTTTTCCAATTCGGCGACGCGGGCTTCAAGATTTGTGGGTGGCGCAACAACGGGCGTCGTGTGTGTCGGTTCAACGTGCAGGACGGCTTCCAATTCGGCCTGACTTTTGACGCGCGTGGCCAGCCGCAATTGCAGCAGGCGTTTGACCAAGTCGGGAGGCGCTCCGCCGTCGCGCAAAGCCGTTAACGTATCGCGGCGCAGCGTTTCAGCCGACGGGAGCGGCAGGCCGACCAGTAGCTTGCCGTGCTCGTCGACCAAATCGAGTTGGCGGCACAATTCCGGATTCTGTGCGTTCAGAATGTCCCAGGCTCCGGCGTCGAGTTTGGTGGTCGTCGAGTCGTCGCCGTTTCGCACGACGTGTTCGACATGGACGCGCCCGTCGCTCCATTGTTCAAACGTCAATTCGGACACGCGTGTTCCCTTGCGCGAAGAACGTTGCAACCGCACGACCAACTCGGAACGATCCTGCCAATCGGCGGCCAGGCTCTCAGGTGTTTTGCCCACGTGCCGCAGAAGTTCCGAGCGTTTCGATGCAGGCAAATAAGCGCAGGCCACTGTCAACAGCGCGGGGTCGCTGCCGCATGCGTCAGCGTTGGCAGCGAGCGAATTCTGCCAGAGCTGCAAGGCGTACAAGCGCACGTATTCGTCGCTCAGCGCCGCGTGATCATCGTCCTTCGACGTCTGGCCCATGCGAGATGCGATGAAGACCAACAGGCCGATCGCCACGAGAGCTGCGACACCCAAGGCCCAGCGCCATGAGCGCTGGGGCGCGCTCATCGTCTGATGGCGAGCGATGGCTTTGACAACGTCTTTCGCTCCGGATGGAGGTTGGATCGTATTGCCGAACGATTGAATGCTGGCGCGGAGAGTCTCTGAAAACTCGCGCGCTTCGCGGACGTGTTCCCGGCATGTGTCGCACGCGGCCACGTGGGCGTCGAAGCGTACGCGATGGCGATCATCGAGTTGCCCGTCAACATAGTCGTCGAGTTCGGCGTCGAATTCAGTACAGGTCATCGGAGGCTCTCCTGTAAGACAGGGGTGAGGCGCGCTCGCAGTTGGGCACGACCGTCGTGCAGGCGCGAACGCACCGTGCCGATGGGGCAGTCCAACATCTGCGCGATGGTGGCGTAGTCGAGATGCTCGAAGTAAAACAGGAAGAGCGGCGTGCGCACGGATTCAGGAAGTGCGGCCAGCGCGGTGTGCAGATCGGAGGTGAGATCGTCACCGCGCGGCGCGGGTGCGGGCACGTCGTCGGGCGGAGGGCCGCTGGGCTTGCGGCGCAACGACAGCAGGTACCGTCGGCGCAGAATGCCGATGAGCCACGTCGCGGTGGACGAACGGCGTTGGAACGACGCCCAGCCTCGGAGCGCTTCGAGAAACGTCTCCTGCGCCAGGTCGGCGGCGTCCGTTTCGTTGCCACTCATGACACGCGCCAAACGGTGGACGCGCTCGTAATGCGCGTCCACCGCCTGGTTGAATTCGTCTGATGACGCGTTCATCGATTTACTTTCGTTTCGCTTCGCCGCCGTCTTGGCCGACGCGGTAGACGACTTTCCCATCGACGGTGACTTCGACGGATTTGCGGCCATTGTCATTGCGCGAAACAGACGACGAGTTTGAACCGGGGCCGTCGTAAACGACTTCGCCGTTGACCCAGACTTTCGTGTTCGACACGCCGTTGATCGAATTGCTTTCGCAGCGCACGTCGGCGCGGTCGATGTTGGGAAGCGCGAGCGGCGGCAGCTTGAGGTCCTTCAGGTCAAGCTTTGGAATGGGGACGCGTGACATTTCTTTGCCGTCAATGCGCACGACGATCGCGCGGTTGGCTCCGTCCTCTTCAATTTTGACTTCAGCTTTACCGCCCGGAAGATCGAGCGCCGGAAGGTTGTCGACATTGACAACGACATGATTCTTTCCGTCAACGGTGTGATTGTTGATCTTGATGTGTTTTTGAATCAGCTTCTCAACGTCGGCGACGTCGGGCTTTTTGCCAACGTATGGGTTGCCGTTTTCGGCGGACACGCACACAGCGCCGAGCATTACGAATGCGGCGAGTGCGATGAAGCGGTGAATCTTGATCATGACTGGCTCCTTTAAAGAGTGGGTTCGCTTCATGAGTAACAATGAAGGCCGAAAAGTTGGGAGGAAATTATGGAATTGTGGGATTTAATTTTTTGAGGCGAAGAGGAATGCCCGTAGCGTGTTGAAACGCTAAACACGGTGGGCCATGTCAGCGAAGGGGTGCGAGAGGTTTGAAATTCAGGGAGGGACCGCGAGGACGGCACTGGCAGGGGGACCTGCCAGTGGCGCACGACGTCTGTAGAACGTGGTGAGGTTGATCGCTTCGAAGGGGCGAAATAATATCGCCCCTTCGGAGCTGAAGGCAACAGCTCCTATCTAAGCGACAAGTTTGCGTTCAGATTACTTCGCTTTCTTCTTATCGCCGGGCGTTTTGGCGCCGATCAAGTCGTTGAGTTCTTTTTCGGTCCAGTGGCCTTCGCGCGCTTTTTCTTTTTCGCGGATGGTTGAGACCGTTTCGACTTTGACTTGCGGCGCGTAGTTTTCCCATTCGCGGCGGATGTAGGTCAGGACGTCGGCGATCTGTTGGTCCTTGAGTGTTCCGGCCATGCCGGGCATTTCGAGATTGCCAGCGGAGTTGAACGTTGTATCGCCGATTTTCTTGGGACCGGCCATGCCGTGAAGGATCATGCGGACGGTGCGCTGTTCGGTGCCGAGTGCCCATTCTGAATCGACCAGCGGCGGCGCTTTGCCTTCGATGCCCCAGCCTTGCGGGTGGTGGCATTCGGCGCAGAGTTTGTAGACTTCCTTACCGCGTTCGAAGCTGGCGAGGTGTTCGCCTTCCATCGCGGGCGGTTCGGGTTCCATGCCGGGGCGGTTGGGCCATTTGACCATTTTGTCGATCGCCATGGCGGCGTCTTTGATGGACTTGTCAGACGACGCGAGCAGCTTCTTTAGCGAATCGGGGTCAACGCTGAGCTTGACGCGGCGGCCATTCTTCGGGCCGTTTGCAGCCATGCCTTTGAGCATTTCAGCGGCGCGCCAGCTTTCGGTGCCGGTTTGTGCGGCGGCGAGTTCCAACGCGGCGGCGATGCGTTCGCCGATGCGGCGGCGCATCACGCAACCGGCCATTGTCGAAATGAACGACTGCTTGCCCGCGGCGACCTTTTCGACTTTCTGCTTGCCGTCTTTTTCGAGCACCGGCTTGCCTTCTTTATCGACGACTTTGATCTCGTGCGAGACGGACGGCTGGGCCCATTCTTTGTGAGAAAATTCGCGTTGAAGGAATTCCAATTCGCGGCCGCCCAAACCACTGATGGCGGCTCCGCGAATCATCGGGTCATCGACGCGATCTTTCAAAATCGAATCGACGATTTCTTCAGCCGTCGCGTGTTGGATGTCGCTGAGCGAAAGCATGAGTTGGATGCGGACTCCATCGTCCGTGTTTTTCGCGGCGAAGGCTTTCAACGTGTTGAGCAAATCTTGAGGCGGCGTGAAGGGCTTGGGCGTTTCGCCGGTTGGAGTCGGCGGAGCTTTCAAGAGTACTTCGCTGACACGGATCGCGTGGGCTTGGAGCTTCGGGCGTGGGTCGGTCAGAGCGGCTTGGATTGTCGGGACGTCCACGCCGCCGATGCCTTCGAGCGTCCACAGTGCGTGGAGGCGACCCATTGAGGTTTCGGGTTCGGACGACGCGGCCATTTTGCGCAGCGACGGAATGGCAGAGTCGTCTTTGCTTTCGACCAGCAAGCGCTGTGCGGTGTCGCGCCACCAGCCGTTCGGATGGTTGAGGTGCTTGACGAGATCTTCGGATGTTTCTTTGGTCATCTGCGGCTTCGGGCCGGGCTTTTTGCCATCGGCGACGACGCGATAAATGTGGCCCATGCCGTTGAATTTATCGAGCTGGCGTTCGATCGATTGCTTCTTCAAATAGGTCGTCAGATAAATTTTGTGCTGCAAGATGCCGCGATACAAATCGACGATGTAGAGGCAGCCGTCGGGGCCGGTGTAGACGTTGACCGGGCGGAAGCGCTCGTCGGTCGAGGTCAGGAATTCTTCTTTGTCGTAGGCGCTTTTGCCGGTCAATTTTACGCCGTTTTCCGAGATGATTTCACGCTTGATCAAGTTCGCGGACGGTTCGGGGATGAAGACGTTGTTCTTGAATTCTGGTCCGAAATTGTCGCCGCGATAGACACCGGCTCCGCAGGTTGCGGTGACTCTGTCGAGGTGTCCGTCGGCGCGCAAGGTCTTGGCTTGGTAGCCTCGATTGACGCCGGGATTGACGCGGCTGGAGAAGACGGTCAGGTCTTTCACAATTTCAACGCCCACGCCGACCGCGTTCATTTCTTTGCCGGGGAGATTGAAATACGGGTTGCGGAAGAAGTAGTGCGAGGGGAGGAAATCGGCGAACAAGAGGTTGCTGTTTGAATTGAAATAGAGACGGCCCCAATCGTCCTGCGTGATGCCCCATTGGCCTTTTTGGGAGGTCATGTCGCGTCCGAGCGTGAGGCGGTCTTTCCAGCGGAAGCGGCCCGGGAAATTGGCGTTGTAGATCCAATTGTCGATGCCGTTCATCAATCCGTTGGCGGTGTGTTCGGGGCTGGCCTGGCTGCCGAAATCCGTTGCGACGGGAATCTTGACGGTGCATTTGCCTTCGCCTTTTTTGTCGCGGCAGAACCAGAGCTTGGGCGGTTCGGAAACGATCACGCCGCCGTTCGAGAGATTGATCGCGCGCGGCATGACGAGGTTGTCGAGGAAGTCGGTGCGCTTGTCCATGCGCCCGTCGCCGTCTGTGTCTTCAAGCAACGCGATACAACCGACGGGCTGGTCTTCGCCGGTGCCTTCCGCGTTGGGCATGTAGCCACGGTATTCGACGACGTAGATACGACCGTCAGGATCGAACGCGATGGCGATGGGATCGTGAATCAGCGGATCAGATGCGACGACTTCGAGATGGAAGCCGGGCTGGATCTTGAAGGTCTTGAGCGCTTCCTCGACGGTCAACGGCGGCGCGGGCGGGATCTTCATCCACGCGGGCGGCGGCGGTTGAGCTTCGCCGGCTTTGTCGCCTCCGGCAAAAACGGTGACGGCAAAAATGGATACACAGAGGAGGGCGAGGGCGGACATCCAGCGGCTTGCATTCACGATAGTTAAGTTCCTAATAAGGGAGCCGAAGCATAGCAACTTTTTAAAATTTACGAACCGAAAACATGTGACCTATTTGGGATACACCGCGAAAAGGTCCGCGAATGGGGAAAACGGAAGGGCAACGGCGACGGGTTTTGGAACCGCGAATTTACGCGAAAACGGCAAGGGCGCGGGAAGGGAGTGCTGTAAAAAAAGCCGCGCCAAAAATTCTTTGGCGCGGCGATTTCGATTCATGATTTTAGCGTGCCGTTGATCACGGGCCGTTTCCGCCACCGCTCAGGGACTTGCCGTCTTTGCCAAGAGTCATGGATGAGGGGACCGCGATTTCGTAGATTTGACTGCCGATTTCGACGTGGATTGGAACCGAGGGGGTCAGTGTTTGGCCGACGGTTGCGCCTTGGACCAACGCGTTCAATCCTGCACCGAGGTTCGTTTTTGAAATCTTCAAGACGAGTGACAAGACGCCGGTCTTTGAGTTCGACTTGAGGTTCCATTTCACGTTCTTGTTGGTCGAGTCAGAGAGCTTTGCGTTGAGTGTACCGTCGAAGCGCGCGCCTTCGAAGAGGAACGCGACTTTTGTTCCGGCTGCAGCAGTTCCGCCCGGAATGGACATCGCCAGACTCAAGCCGCCTACTGGGTTTTTGCCGAGCAAGGCTTTGAACTTGTAGCCGACTTTTGCGTTGGCGCTGGTGCCCTTCGGGAGAACGTGGATTGTGCGCTGCGCTGTCTTCGATCCGGTTCCATCCGTGATTGAAACGGACACTTTGTAGTCGCCCGGCATGTCGTAGGTTTTGCTGACGATGCCGCCCGAGCCGCCGTTACCGTCGCCGAAACTCCAGTCGAATTTCTTTCCTGACGCGTTTGCACTCTTGCCTTTTCCAAGTGCATTGAAGACCAATGGAACACCGACCTGTCCGACCAAATCGCTCGTTGTGAATCCAGCTCCGGACGTTGGGTCGGCGACGACGACAACGACCGACGATGAAGCGGTTTGATTTTGCAAATCGGTGACCGTGACGGTGGCGGTGTAGGTCCCTGCGGTGCTATAGACGTGGGAGACGTCCTGTCCATCGTCGCTCGATCCGTCGCCGAAATCCCATGCATAATTCAAATCGCCATGATTTTTGCTGCTGCCCGCCGAGGTGAATGAGACACTGTCACCGGGTTTGATTTGCAGCGGCGAACCGGACGCGTTGACGGCGATGGTGCCGGGAATTGGAATGACATGGATCGTCACCGTTCCAATGGCGGTGCTGTCGTTGGCATCATTGATCACGTAGTTGAACGTGTCGGTGCCGACGAAATCGGCGGGTGCTGAATAGAGGAGAGTGTTGTCGTCGCCGATTTCCACAAAACCTGATTC
This sequence comes from Planctomycetota bacterium, assembly GCA_037129555.1. Lineage (GTDB taxonomy): Bacteria > Planctomycetota > SZUA-567 > H5-PLA8 > H5-PLA8 > JANXLS01. The sequence goes on along the minus strand of JBAXUS010000094.1, from coordinate 5,294 downwards.
AGCGTCGGTCACGTCCGTGATGAAAAGCGCCGGGCCCGTGTCGTTGGAGAGCACGTTGAGGATGATCCCTCGGCTGTTCTGGTAGACAGTGAACGTGTCTGTTGCGGCAACTGGCGGTCCGAAGACTTCGACGTAGACCGTGGCCGTTCCGGTGCGCCCGAGCGCATCCGTCACAGAGTAGGTGAAGCTGTCGGAGCCGACGAATTTCGTGTTCGGCGTGTAGAGTACAACTCCGTCAACGAGTGTTGCCGAGCCGTTGGCTGCTTTGCCGACTGCGGTCACGACGAGGTCTTCACCGCAATCGTTTTCGAGAACATTCACTTCGACATCGAGTGAATTGCGCTTGGTCCAGACGGTATCATCGTTCACGATCAGCGGGAGCGGTTCGTGGACGAAAACGTAGACGATGGCGGTTCCGGTTGCGCCGGACGAATCGGCAACTGTGTAGGTAAAGGAATCATCGCCCGAATAACCATCTGCCGGTGCGTAGGTGACGTTGCCTTCTGCATCCAGTGCGGCGATGCCGTGTGACGGTTGTGTGACAGACGTGACGGACAATTCGAAGTCGCTGTAATCGTTGCTGAGCACATCGATCAATGTGCTTCCCGAACCGATGGCGACATCGACTTCATCATCATTTAATGTCAACGGAGAATTGGGTAAAACGCTGATCGTCACCGTTGCGGTTACGGGGTTATTATCGGCGTCGAGGACCGTGTAATCAAACGTGTCCAAACCAACATAGCCATTGTCCGGCGTGTAGTAGATTTCGCCGTTTTCGTCGAGCGTCGCGGTACCGTGTTGAGCGGATGTGATGGAGTCGATGACGAGGTTGTCTCCAAGATCGTTGTCTAAGACGCCGATATAATTGTCGGCCGAATTCGCCGGGACTTCCGTGTAATCGTCACTGAGAATCAGCGGTATCAGCGGATCGACGATGATGAAGACGGTTGCGGTGGCGGAGTGGCCTTTGTCATCGGCAACCGTGTAGGTGAACGTGTCGGAGCCAGAGAAATTGGTGTTCGGAGAGTAGATGACGGTGCCTTCCCCGGAAAGGGTGGCGGTGCCGTGTGCAGCAGCAGAGACGGCGGTGACGATGATATTCGAACCGTAGTCGTTATCGAGAACATAGATTTCAGTGTCGGTGTCGTTGTATGACAGTTCTGCGAAATCAGCGTTTGCAATCAGCGGAGGCGCGTCGATGACGAGGACTTGGATCGTGCCGGTGGCGGTCTGATTGTTGGAACCGGTGACGGTGTACGTAAACGTATCATTGCCCGTGAAATCGGCGGTGGGTGTGTAGAGAATCGTTTGATCTGGGGTCAACGTTGCGGTGCCGTGCGCTGGCGCGTTGACTTGAGTAATCGTCAAGAGCGGTCCGACGTCGTTACCGAGAACCTCGAATTCGTTGTCCTTCGAATTTGCGAAGACGATTTCGAAATCGACATTCACGCCAACATCCGGAATCGGCTGGACGAAGACGAGCACCGTCGCGGTTGCGGTGTGACCGGCTTGATCGGTGACCGTGTAGGTGAATGAATCCTTGCCGATGTAGCCACTCTTGGGTGTGTAGGAGACGGCGTAATCTTCGACAATACCGACAACGCCGTGCTTGCCATCGGTTGTGGAAACTACGGTCAGGCCGTCACCGATGTCGTTGTCAAGGACACCGATTTCGGTGGCATCTGAATTTTGATCGATGAAAGCAACATCGGTGTTGGCGATGAGCGGAATCGCCGGGCGGACGAAGACGTAAACCGTCGCGGACGAGGTGGCGTTATTGTCGCCGGTGATTTCGTACGTGAAGAAGTCGAGGCCGGTGAAATCGGTGTTGGGCTGGTAGGTGATGACTCCGTCGACGCTCAAATCGGTTGTACCATGGGACGCGTTGCCGACACTGGTGACGAGCAGATTGTCGCCGTAATCATTGTCGAGGACACTGATTTCGGTCGCATCTGAATTGGCTCCGATGTCTTGAAAATCGGCGATGGCGACGGGGGCGTGGCTGACGCCAGCCGAGACGTTGACGATGACCGTGCCGGTCGCGGTGCTGCCGTTGAAGTCGATGACCTCGTAGGTGAAACTGTCGATCCCCACGAATCCGTGTGCCGGCGTGTAATTGATCGCCCCTTCTTGATCTAAAGAGGTCGTACCTGATATGGGATCGCCGACGCTTGTGATGGTGAGGTCGTCATAACCGAGTTCGCCGAGAATGTCGATATAGGTTTCGCCGGAATTGTTATCAAGTGAGATGACAATGGTGTCGAGGACGAGTTCGGCTTCCTGCTGGACGATGACTTGGACGCTTCCAAACGAGAAACTGCCGCTACCATCGATGACGGTATAACCAAACGAATCGTTGCCAACATAGTCCTGATCGGGTTCGTAAGTAATGCCGCCATCTTCAGTCAACGTCAGTGTGCCATGCTGGGCACTGGAGACGCCTACGACGTAGATGTCCCAGCCAAAATCATTGCTCAACACATCGACTTCGTTGGGGCCGCTGTTGGCGCTAATGACGAGGACATCGTTGGCTGCCGCGATCGTGCGACCGTCGCGTGGGCCGCGATTCTCGCCGCCTCCACGATCAGAAGCCAGTGAATGAAGTGCAAATGTGAGACAAACGACGGTCAGAATAGAATGAATCCAACGCATATGAATAACCCTTTCGGACAGGATAAAAGAGGAGCGTTATATGTCAATTGCACGATGTGCATCCATTAACTGAAACGAATTCTACACCATTTTTCAAAGCATCTCAACAGAATGCAATTTATTTTTCGCGGAAGGAAAGCACCAGTGCAACGGCAATTGGAACCGCGAATTTTCGCGAAAACGGCAAGGGCGGGGAGTAGGGTGAGGGCGGGTGAGTTGTGGGATTGGGGCGAATTGGATGAAATTCAAATACGCGCAGTGGGTGCTGTTTCTGATCGTTGCGATTGGCACGTTGGTCGCGCTCATCGGGTTTGATCTACGCGGCCAGCAGGGCATCATGACTTTGTTTGCCGGGTTGTCGGCGAGTTTGTTTGTGTTTTGTTTTGTGCCGTATGGCCGGAAATATTATTTGTCTGAATTGATGATCATCATGTTTGCGTTCAGCGTGGTGATGACGTTCTACGCGAATACGTTGCAAATCAAGTTTAGCGCATCGACGACTTGGGATAGTGTTTTGATTTGGTCGTACGTCATTGTGGCGTTTGCGGCACCGTTTGTGACGTATGGAATTTTGGAAGGCAGGCGGCCTTATGCTGAGCGCAATTCGACGCTCGAGGCGGAGGAATGGAAGGAGCAGCCATCCAATCGCGTTCAAACGGCATTGATCCAAACAACGATTCTTTTCCTCGGAGGAGTCCTCTTTTTTCTTGCATTCTTATTCCATCCCACATGCTGTCTCTGTTGGCCATTCGTGCTTTGTTTCGGGCTCTCATTCATGACACTTGGGGAGTACAACAAGGCAAAGCAGGACGAGCGTACAAAACGGCTGTCATCGAATGGCAATCACGTACTCGAACTTGATGGCTCAGGCAAGAAACTCGATGCGACCGACAGTTCCATCGCGTCGAATCAAACGGAGGACTGAACATGCCGACGTTGTACGCCGTTTGGTTGGAGCGCCGGGTGAAATTAAATGGGCACGAAACGCTGCCGCATTTTGAGGATTCGGTGCGGGTGCTGGATTGGTTGATTGCGCGGTATGCGGATGATCCGGCGGCTCAGGTGGCGGCTCGGGTGCCGCGCGAATCGTCGCTGCTGATCAACGACCGGACGATCATCGTTCACAATTATTTATCGACGAGTGAATTTGATGCCACGCGTGTGGAGGCGGATGCGCATCATCGGGCGAGGACTGTGCTGTCGCGTATCGCGAAGCTGGACTTGCAGGCGGATGCGTGTGCACCGAGTTCCCGGATTAATGCGCTGCCGCCGGATGGGCCGGATATGCCGCCGTTTTCTCGAGTGCCATTTTTGGATACTGAAATCGATCGCTCCGACGAGTTTGTCGCTCGGTGTAAAGCGGCGTTGCTGCGAGGCGGGACGTTGTGGCAGGGCGATATGAAGTCGATGCAGAGAGTCTTTGAACGCGCGATGCATGGGCCGCCGATCAAGGTGGGAATGGGCGAAGTGTTGGAGGTGCTGGCGCTGTGCGGCTATCCAGATGTGACGCGGAATGTGCTGGCGCTTTGGCGGGCAAAATCGCATCCGGATTTTCAATCGCTGTTCGAAACGTATCTGCGAACGCATGAATTGGGCGCGAAGCTGTTGCGCGGTGATTTGACGAGCAGCGAGGGTTATAAACGCATCGTCGCGGCGCGGTTGCTTGGACCGTTTGGGACGTTGAATGACATTCTGCTTTTTCAGGATTTGCTGGACCTGCCCGAGATGCACACGCCGTCGCCGGAGCGTCACGCGTATTTGATGTCGATGCGGAAACTGGCGCGGATGGTGGATGAAGAACCGGTGGAGGTGTTCGCGACGGAGTGAACGCCACGCGGTGTCTTGTACTACGTCATCTTTTGATTTTTGATTTTCAAATCCAAACATTTTCGGCACAATCATATGGTTCCATTTTTCATCGGAGAGACTTGAATGATTCGTGCGTTGATGTCGGGCTTGTGTTGTGTTGCGGTAGTTGGCGCGTCGATTGTGTTCGCGGGGGAGCGCGCGGATCCGGCTCCGCCGGTGGTGGCTACGCTTCCGGCGATGGAGGCTCCGAAAGCTTCGCCGCATCCGAACGTCACGTTTCATGCGGCTCCAAAAGCGCTGCCGGCTGGGGCGGTGACGAGCGATTGGCCGTGCTTTCTCGGCGCCACGCATGACATGCGCTCGCCTGAAACGAAGCTGTTGAAAGAGTGGCCGAAGGATGGCCCGACGCTACTTTGGGAGATGAAACGCGGGACGGGGTATACGTCGCCGTCGATTGTGGGTGAACGGCTCGTGTACGTGCACCGCGAGGGCGGCGAGGACTTGGTGGAGTGCCTCAAGGCTGAGACGGGCGAGCGGCTCTGGCGCTTCGCGTATCCGACGACGTACGAGGACACGTACGGCTACAACAACGGGCCGCGCGCGAGTCCGCTGATCGCTGACGGCAAGGTCTACACGTATGGCGCTCAAGGCAAATTGCATTGTCTGGAATTGACGACGGGGCGCCTGATCTGGAAGCGCGATGTGAATGCTGAATTCAATGTGCCGCAGGATTTTTTCGGGACGGCGACGACACCGCTGCTCGAAGGCAATTTGCTGATCATCAACATCGGCGCGCCGGGCGGGCCGTGTGTCGCGGCGTTTGATAAAGA
>JBAXUS010000093.1:0-23549 GCA_037129555.1 Planctomycetota bacterium | reverse complement strand
TAATTAGTTTAGATAGCCGCTTTGGCTGTGCGCGAGTCAATAAGCGCTCGCTGAACGATCTTCAGGTTCAGGTGAATCCCGAAATTATGGCTCTGGGCGCACCGCAATTCGCCATGGCAAATTTCACAGCTCCGAAAATATCATTTGTTCCCGAAAAAAGCACGATTAGCAGCACGGCGCAAAACATCGAGAGGAAAGCTGACGATTACCGCCACGCTGCTGCGAGTCTGGAAGTCGCCGAGGACATACCCGTTGAAGCGCCGCTAACGTCCCACGAAGCATGGCAGAAGCAATATGGCGTGAAGCCTTCCGATAGTGAACTGGCCGCGTTGCGTACACAAGTCGCCGGAAAGCCTCGCAGCCGAACGCTTCGTAACACGCTTGCTGAAGCGCTGCGCCGCGCAGAGAAGTGGTCTGAATTGAAAGCGCTTTCTCTGGAATGGCAGCCCTTCGATCCTGAGAACCCTCAAGTCTATGAATTCCTCGGCGCAAGTTGCGCGAAACTAAACGATCTTCCAACCGCTATACGTGCATTCACGTCCATCGCTGAAATCGCCCCGAATCGCGCTGCTCTGTTGGCACGCTCAGGCTGGCTGCTCATGACCATCGACAAGCACGATCTAGCCGCCGATTTTTTCCGGGAAGCCATCAAGAATCGGCCGGATGATGCCAACCATTACCGTGGACTGGCACTGACGTTTTGGATGCAGAAGAAATACAAGGAAGCCGCCAAAGTGCTCGAAGTCGCTCTCCATAATGGCACGTACTATCGGGCACCACATGCCGGCGAGATCATGCGTGACGAACTCCGGTTTTTGCTTCAACAGCTTCGGTCTGAACTACCGGCTTCCGAGCACACAGCGCTCAAAGCGCGAGCGGACAAGTTGAACATCGACCTGAATCGCAACGATGCTTTACGCGTGACCTTGTGCTGGGAAACGGATGCCACGGATGTGGATTTGCATGTGAGTGCTCCAAATAACGAAGAGTGTTTCAATGATCGGACGAACACCGAATCGGGGCTGACGTTGATCAATCCGGGCATGATGGGGCTGGGACCGAAAGCAATCCACACGGAAAAGACTCTGCCCGGGACATATCATGTGGGAGCCCGTTATGTCCGCACCGGACCAATGGGTATTTCGCGAGGCGTGGTTGTCGTGATGAAGACGGCCAACGGCGCTCCCGAACTGCCCACCATCATTCCATTCGCGGTGATTCCCGGCGACAAAAGCATGTGGCATCTGGGCGTAGTGAAATTTTAATTTTATAAAGATTTGGGTTGATTTTAAAGATGCTTCATTCGTTTATATTGAGTTGGTTTGAGTCGGGTTGTATTGGGGGAGATCATTGCAAAAATTACCGTTTTAAATAATTAAACGCACGATGTGATTGTATTGGAACGGGAGTAATTAGTCATTTGCTGTGCGGTCTTGCCGTATTTTCTTCGCATAAAATCAATCAAACCATTTACCCGCACGTTGCACTATCCATCGTTTGACTTAAACGAATGAGCTGGGGGTTCCGTACTCCTGCCTATGGATTTCAATTGCCGTATGCCCTTATTTTGACGATACTACTCCCGACTATGCCGCACCGAATCGCCATCGACGCCACCCCCCTCCTCTTCCCCGGCACGGGCGTTTGGCGGGTGACGCGTGAGTTGCTGGAAACGATGCTGCCGATGGCCCAGCCGCAGGATGTCACGCTTTTCGCGCGGCGCTTTCAAGGCGGCGGAGATATGCGCTCCATCGCTGGTGCTCCGATCCAACGGCTCCGTCTGCCGCGCACTCTCGCGGATAAGACGCGGGCGCTGGGGTTCACCGAATCGCGCGTTGGGGCGCAACTGTATCACGCCACCGACCACTATCTGCCGCTGCGCGATTCGACGCCGACTGTCGCCACGATCCACGACATGATTTTTATGATCGCGCCGGAAAAGCAATTCGCCAAAGAGCACGCCTGGTTCGCTCAACGCGTCCCGGCATTCGCGCGCCGGTGCAGACGCATCATCGCGATCTCCGAGCACACCAAACGCGACATCATTGAGCGGCTGGCTATTCCCGGCGAGCGCATCGATGTCATCCCGTGGGCTGTGAATCGTGCCACGTTTAGTCCCAGCACAGACGACGGAGAATTGCGCGCCCGATTGAAATCCGCACATGGCATTGCGTGGCCGTATTTCTTCGCTGTGAGTTGTTCGGAAGGCCGCAAAAATACGCCGCGTCTGCTGGATGCGTACGCGCGGCTCGTGGAAAAAAATCCGTCGCACCATCTCGTCGTCCGTTGGAACGCGCCCGCCGCTATTAAAGAAAAATACCAGCGCGGACGGTTCGCCGACTTCATTCATTTCGCCGGGCCTGTCGATGATGCCGGTCTCGCCGACCTCTATCGCGGCGCGACGGCGATGGCGTTCCCGTCTTTGTATGAGGGCTTCGGGCTGCCGATTTTGGAAGCGATGAGTTGTGGCACTCCGGTCATCACATCGCGAAATTCTTCGCTCGAAGAAGTCGCTGGAGACGCCGCGCGTTACGTCGATCCGGAGTCCGTCGATTCGATTCACGACGCGCTGACCGATTTCGAAAACGCCGCACCACGCGTGACAGGGCTGCGCGAAAAAGGCCTGCTGCAAGCCGGTCGTTTTTCCTGGGAGCAAACGGCGCGCATGACGCTCGACGTGTACGCCCGATGTCTCGAAAAGGGTGCGTGAATGAAAGTGGCGATGATCGGTCTGCGCGGTATTGAAGAGGGGCTCGGCGGCGTCGAAAAAGCCGTGCGTGAAATCGCCGTCCGCCTCGTCAAAAACGGCGTCGATGTCACGTGTTTCTGTCGCTCGGCCTACAACAAACGCAACGAATTCGAAGGCGTGAAACTCGTCAACACCCAGACGATTTATTCCAAGCACATGGAGACCGCGCTCTATGCGGTGGGTTCGATGCTCACGGCCACGCGCGGCGATTTCGATGTGATCCACATCCACGCAATGGCCACGTCTTCGCTGGCCTGGATTCCAAAATGGTTCTCGAAAAAGAAGGTCGTCGTCACGATTCACGGGCTTGACTGGCAGCGCGCGAAATGGGGTTTCTTCGCCCGGAATATTCTGCAATTCGCGGAGACGTGCGCGGTGTCGTATTCACACGCCACGATCTGCGTGTCGCTCAGCCTCCAAATTTATTTTCAGATGCGCTATCTGAATCATCCGTTCGCCTACATCCCGAACGGCTGCGACCCCGCGCCCTCGACAACGACGCCTGCGCCTGAGAATCTGGAGTCGAAAAAATACATCCTGTTCATGGGCCGACTTGTCCCGGAAAAAGGTGTGCATCGCTTGATTGAAGCGTATCGCGGATTGAAAACAGAGATGCCGCTGATCATCGCCGGGCCGGAGATGCATGCCGCGGCGTATTGCGCCAAGCTGCGGAAAATGGCTGAAGGCGATTCGCGCATTCGCTTCGTCGGCTCGGTGACCGGCGACGTCAAAGAGCGCCTGCTCGCCCACGCTTACGTATTCGTGCTTCCGAGCGAAATCGAAGGCCTGCCGGTCTCGGTCCTCGAAGCGTCAAGCCGGGGCGTTTGCCCAGTCGTCAGCAGCATTCCGACCACGATTGAAGTGCTGGGGGAACGTGGCCTCGCGCGCGGATTTACGTTCGATTCCTCTTCCGTCGCCGAATTGCGGACGGTCCTGGAAACTAGCCTCGACAATCCCGAACTCGTCGACGCGCTCGGAAAACAGTCCCAGGAATTTGTGACAAGCCACTACAATTGGGACGCCATCGCGGCTGAAACCAAACGCGTCTACGAACGCGTTTTGACCGGCGAATGGCAGGGCTGATCGCGGAATTCCGATCACTCTTTTCCGAACAAACTCTGAATCCGTTTCATGTACGCTTCGTTCGGTTCGGTGTGTTTGATGTCCACTTTCGGCAGTTCTTTTTTCAATGCTTCAAGATCCGCTTTCGGTACGTCGATTCCGTCGAGCGTCAGTTTCTTCAAATTTGGCAGCGCCTTCAATTGGCTCAATGCGGGGAGTGACAACCGCGCCTCACCCAACTGAATCGACTCTAGCGACGTCATCTCGACCAACGCCGCGACCGTCTCATTCGATACCGACACCGGCGGCTTGTAGGCGAGGCGCTGGCCCACATTGATGCTCTTGAGTGCCTTCAGCGTCTTCAGGCTTTTGACGCCCTCGATCGTGACGCCTGCATGCCATGTCCGGAATTCTTTCAGCTGTGTGAGCTTCGCAACCGCAGCCATCCCAGCATCACCGAATTTCTCCGAACCCGCGACGGTCAACCGCTCCAATCCCGGCGCATCCGCAAGCACGCTCAACCCCGTTCCGGACATGTTCGGACCGGGATGAAAAAACGCGAGGCTCTTTAGTTTCTGCATGTGTCCCAACGCTTTCAAGCCCTCGTCAGACACCAGCGCACCATTGGTCGAAAGCGACTCGACGTCGTTCAATTCAGAGAGCAACGCCAACGTCGCATCCGTCAGCCCCAACCCAAACGACAGGGACTTCACATGCTGAATTTTTCCGATGCTTTTGAAATCAGCTTCTGTCAATTTCGAACACTCTTTAATCGTGACTGTTGTCCCGGCCGTCTTCGATTCCGTGATGGTGACACCTTTATCAGCGAGTTGCTTCATCGCGTCGCCATCTTCCGCGCGAGCCGTCAGCAATGCCATCCCAAGGACAAACGTGATTCCAAGCACCCGTTTCAATTGTGTCTTCATCATAAAACGCACGGCTCCGATATAAGATTGATCGTTATTTGTTTGGCTTTTTCTGTTCCGCCATCATTGACTTGCACAACGCAATCGCCTGCTCTGCCAGCGCGATACTGCCGTGCTTTTCAACCGGTAATACACCTTTGCGCTTCAATTCTTTCAATGAAGCCAAGCCCTTTTCAATGAATCCAAGTCCTTCTTTGAGATTGGAGGTACTCACATTCACCCACCCCACGCGCACGTAGGCCAGCGCGACTTCGGTCAAGGCATCCGCGCTATCAGGGTCCATCGCCGCAAGTTTCTCGCGATAGTCGAGTGCTGACTTAAACGTCTTCAGCGCATTCTCGGCGTCGCCCTGATTCATTTGCAGTTCGCCCACTCTGTCCGCCGCGAACGCGGCGTCGCGCTTGGCTTGCGCACTGGTCGGATCGTTGATCGCCTGCTTTTCGAACATCGTCATCGCCGTCGCATAATACGTCTCGGCTCCACGCACGTCCTTCTGAGCAAAGCGAGCGTCACCCAATTTGTAATTCGCCCACGCCAAGTCGTTCTGAAACAGCGCGCTCTTCGGGTCGGCAGACGACATGGCCACACTGATCGTGAGATTTTTTTGATACGACGCCTGCGCAGAAACAGCGTCAAACCGGCTCATGTGGACATCACCAAGCCGCCCGTGCGAGACCGAAACGTTACGCTGATAATTCGCGTTCTTGGGATCCTGCACCAGCAGCTTTTCGCGCAATGCCAGCGATTGCATGTGCGATTTCAACGCGTCATCTGGTTTGCTCATCCGGTTGTACACGTCGCCGAGGCGTTCAAGTACGATGGCCATGTTGTCGCGGTTGACGTGGCTTTCGCCATTCTTCGCAACCAGCTTTTCGAAGATCGGCAACGCCTTGTTGTAGACCTCCAACGCGCGCGGCATGAGGCCACGTTTGAGCAGAAGATCACCGACATTCGTATAGCCCCACGCGAGATCGCTCTGCGCCCGGTCAATCTCCGGTTGCGCCCCGGCCAGCCGTTCTAAAATACTGACCGCGCGTTCATATTCACTGAGCGCAAACACCGCATCGCCCTGCCGCATTTTGATTGCGGCGACTTGATTGATAGCCCACGCCCATTCGTTCTGCGCGCGCAAATCCGTCGGCGCACCCGCAGCCAGTTCTTCTGCGTCGGCTCGGCTCTCAAGCGCGAGTTTCAGCGCCATGGCCGTATCGCCCTGCTGCAAATAGACGCTGCTCAACCGCGCTTTAATGACCGATACGTTACGGCGTAAATTGGCGTCGTTAGGCGTTCGCGTTAGCAAGCGCTCGGTCGTGTCCAAGCCTTTGCGAAACGCCGCTTGCGCCTGAATGGAATCGCCGATGTTTGAATACACATCGCCGAGCCTCTGCAACGCGACTGCGGTTTGCGTCTGGGCGTAGCTCGTGTCCGGAAGCGTTTCGAGTGCTTTTGCATAGCCTTCTGCGGCGCTGATCAACAGCATCTTTCTGACGTCCTGCAAGCCGGGTTGTTTGCTCAATTCGTCCTGAATGTCGAAGATTTGTTTGTCCAGCGTCGCCAGCAACAAATCCCCGCGCTTGGCCGAAACCGCCAGCGCTTCAGCCAGGTCCTTGCTCTTGGCGACCGCTGTTTTTTCGTTTAAATCGGCGCGCGCCTTTTCGGCTAGCGCCTGCTGCCGTTCGTTGCGGATCCAAAAAAATCCAATGCTCAATCCCAGCACAATTGCCGCAGCCGCCGCATTCAAATAGAAGCGAGTCCGGCGTGCTTGATGTTCCTTGACCGCCAGCGTCGCCCGCGCTCCATGGACCGACCGTGCCATCGCTGCATTTTCCGGCCATAATTCCAACGCCTGATCGTACAGCACGACCGCGCGGGCAAGGTTCGGAATCTCCGGTACCTTGGCTTCCTGATCCGCTTTCGCAGCAATCACAGCAGCCTGCCGGTGCGTCATGAAATCCTGCACGGCCTGCTGGAAAACCAGCGCGTTCGGATAGCGTTCGGCGGGATCTTTCGCGAGCGCTTTACTGCAGATCGCGGCGAGTTCCTGCGGCACACTCTCCGGAATCGGACGCGGCGCGCATTCGGCGACGCGGCGCAACGTCTCATTCAACATCGTCCCAACATACGGCGCTTCACCGGTCAGGATTTCATACAACATGCCTCCAAGCAAAAAAACATCCGTGGCACATCCCAGCGCTTTGGCGGTAGGCGTACCATCAAGTTCAAACGCGAATTGCTCGGGCGCCATGTACGACGGCGTGCCGCCGAAACCCGTTTCAGCACGTGAAAAAACCCGACGCTCTGGACTATCGATCGGCGGCGGCGTTTCCGACACATCGACCGCCAAACCCCAGTCCATCACCAACACTTCCCCGAATTCACCGACCATCACGTTCTCAGGTTTCAAGTCGCGATGAATGATGTTTTTCGAATGAGCAAACGCAACCGCATTGCAGACCGACAGCAGAATGGCCAGATTGCCTTCAAGATGTGCGGCGCGAAATTCAAGCTCATCCACGCCGAGATTTCGCACCATCGCTTTGATCTTCGTTCCTTCATCCCGGCACGAATTCGGATGAAGCAGGTGCCGCCATTCGATGCCCTGAACCATCTTCATCGAAAAAAACCAATGCCCGTTTTCATCGCGTCCCAACGAATGCACCGGAACAATGTTCGGATGTCCGAGAAATCCAGTGACCAGCGCTTCCGAAACAAACGTGTCTTCGATCTCTTTCGCGGACTGTTTGTCGAGATGTTCCGGGATGATTTTTTTGACGGCCACATCGCGGCGCATCGCGTTTTGAGCGGCAATAAACACCTCGCCCATCCCGCCCTTCCCCACCCGCTTACGCAACGTAAATTCACTCGAGCGAGAGAGACTTCCGACATCATCCACCAGTGTCGAAGCCGAGGAAGACGACGCGCCCTGGGACACGGTTGACGACATCGTTGGAAGAGTGGACGCTGGAGATGGCGTCGCTAATTGAGTCGGAATCGCGCTGGGGCAAAGTCGCGCGGTTGAACGCGGGCGGAGTGTCTGTCCAGATTCGGCACCGTCAAAATTGCTTTCACCGACAAGTGTTCGAACAGTGGCCAGCAACGTCTCCATCGGCATAGAAACAGGTAGTGTTTGCTGCGTACTGCGCGCGTCATTCACGATTGCATGCTCCATTTAAACGATGTACCGCATAGAGTCATTATAACGGAACCGTAAGTGTGCATTGCATAAATTTCAGACGCGTCGGAAAAGATTAGCTCGACCTCGGGCGCGTTTAAAATTTGCTTTCCGCCAGAAAATATGGTATTGGGAAGTTGAGCGCCAGAAGCGCTTCTTAGAATTCGAGTTGTTTCGTGTCCACTTTGACTGTGTTGTTTTTTGGCGACGTTGTTGGTCGCCCCGGCCGTGAAGGTTTGGCCCACGCCGTTCCCATCCTGCAAGAAAAGTACAATGCGGATTTCATCGTCGTTAACGGTGAGAATTCCTCCGCCGGTTCCGGATTGACTCCCGCGACGTACGCAAAATTAATGAGTTGCGGAGCCAATGTGATCACCACGGGCGATCATATTTTCCGCAACCGGGAATACCCGCAAATCATCCACGAAATCCCGGTTCTCCGCCCAGCGAATTATCCCAAATCCGCCGACGGAAAAGGCTGGGGTCTCTACACCACCAAAGCCGGCGTCCGCATCGTCGTCGCCAATTTGATGGGCCGCGTCTTCATGGAACCGATGCGTTGCCCGTTTGAACTCGCCGACGAAATCGTTCAGACCGCGTCCCAGCAAACCAAGATCATTCTCATCGACATGCACGCCGAAGCGACGAGCGAAAAGATCGCGCTGGGATGGCACCTCGACGGCAAAGTCTCCGCCATCGTCGGCACCCACACGCACGTCCAAACCGCTGACGAACGCATCCTTCCCAACGGCACCGCGTACATCTCCGACCTCGGCATGACCGGGCCGTATGACGGTGTGTTGGGCCGTGACAAAAACGCCGTCCTTAAAAAATTGCGCACCGCCATGCCCGCGCGTTTTGAAGTCGCCGAACACGATGTCAAAGCCTGCGGCGTCGCCGTCAAAATCGACGACACCACCGGTCGCGCCCTCAGCATTGAACGCTTCCAAGTCCCGATGCAATTAAAAACGGGAGTCGATTGGCGTATGTAACGCCTCGTAAAAAGTTTCGAGTTTCGGGTTCCGAGTACTTAAACCCGAAACTCGAAACCTGGAACTCGAAACAAAACTATGCGCAAAGGTCTTTTCGATTCAGACATCACCCGCCCCGCCACCGGCCAATCCGTCGATACCAAGACGGGTAAACCGAAAGCGTGGACTGTTACGCAATTGACGCGGCACCTCAAAGATTGCATCGAACGCGGCTATCCCAACATCTGGCTCGAAGGCGAAATCTCCAACTTCAAAGCCTACGGCTCCGGCCACATTTATTTCACGCTGAAAGATGACGGTGCGCAACTCTCATCCGTGATCTGGAAGACCAGCGCCGAGCGCCTGAAATTCGTTCCTGACGACGGCGCAAAAGTCCTCGCGCATGGGCGACTCTCTGTCTACGAACCGCGCGGAACGTACCAATTTATCGTAGACCGCCTCGAACCACTCGGCGTCGGCGACCTCGCGGCGGCATTCGAGCAATTAAAAAAACGCCTCGCCGCTGAAGGCCTCTTCGACCCCGAGCGCAAACGCCCGCTCCCGCGTTATCCGCGCCGCATCGGCATCGTCACCAGCCCGTCCGGTGCCGCGTTGCAAGACATGATCAAAGTGATTTTCGCGCGCTGGCCGGTCGAGCTCATCATCGCCGGCGTTCAAGTCCAAGGCGACCGCGCGTCCGGCGAAATCGCATCAGCCATCGCTGCGTTGAACCGCCTGCGAGGAGATGATCGTCCGGACGTATTGATCGTCGGTCGCGGCGGCGGTTCGCTCGAAGATTTGTGGGCGTTCAACGAAGAAGCCGTCGCTCGAGCTATAGTCGCGTCCGACATTCCAGTCATCAGTGCGGTCGGCCACGAAGTCGATTTCTCCATCGCCGATTTCGCCGCCGATGTCCGCGCCGCAACGCCCAGCCACGCTGGCGAAATGGTCGTTCCGCGCTTTGATGAAACGCTTGAGTACCTCGACACGCTGCGCGAAGCCCTGCCCAAAGCGCTGATCAAACGCATGGACATCGCGCGCCGCCGACTCGAATCCATCGAACAAAGTTACGCGCTCCGCCACCCCGAGCAGCGCATCGCCATGCTCCGCCAGCGACTCGACGATCTCTCGCAACGCCTCATGCCGCAGCCGCAATACCTCGTCGAACGCTTGAAGCAACGCGTCTCTGCACTCGCTGGAAAACTCGACGCACTCTCGCCACTGCGCGTCTTCGAACGCGGTTACTCCGCCACACGCCGCCTCAGCGACGGCGTCTTGATCGACTCGATTTCAAAAGCCACCCCGGGCGAACGCATCCGCACTCGCGTCGCCGATGGTGAATTCGAATCTAAAATTGTCTAAGAATAATTAGCTTAAAATCCCAGCCACGATTTCACGCGCGCCCAAACGCCCTCGCGCGGCGCGTCATTCGGCTTCCGCACAACAGGACCATCAGACGTCTGCGCTTGTGCTGGGATGCGCGGCACGTCGCTCAGCTTCCGCGATTCAATCGGCGTCTGATTTAATCCCGATGTCAATCCCGACATCGTCGGTCCAAACAATTTCGGAAGGAGCGGCAACATAGCCGTGATCTCTTCAACCACCGCATCCGCCGTCTGCGGCCGTTTCTCGGGTCGCACTGAAATCATTCGAGTCACCAAATCCACCGACGCCTGCGACAACCCCGGGACTAATTTACGCGGGTCCGGGCGCGGACATTCAATGTGCTTCAGCATGATCTCGGTAATCTCATCGCCCCAGAACGGCGGCGTGCCGGTGAGCATGTGATAGATCGTACATCCCAGCGAATAAATGTCCGTCCGCGCATCAAGGTCCCGCGTCCCCTTCGCTTGCTCCGGCGATATATAAAACGGCGTTCCCACCGTCGTCCCCTCGACCGTCAGATGCGTCGTGTCGCTGAGCGATTTTGAAAAGCCCATATCAATCAACTTCACTTTTCCGCCCCGGCTGCACACAATATTATCCGGCTTGATGTCGCGGTGAATCACGCCCAACCGCGCTGCATACGCCAGCGCTTTCGCAATCTCGCGCCCGATCAACCATGCCTCTTTTTCAGGCAAAAAGCCTTCGTGTTCGATTCGATCGCCAATGGTCGAACCATCCACGTACTCCATCGCGATCACCGGACAGCCTTCGATTTCCTGCGCCGCAAACGCCTGCACCAAATTCGGATGCGCCATCTTGCCCATCAACGTCGTCTCGCGCCGAAACCGCTCCGACCACTGGGGATCGTTCTTTAAATTGCTCGGAAGAATCTTCAACACGACGATGCGGTCCATCACTGTGTCATGCGCCCGGATGATCCGAGAATGTGTTTTTTCACTGATGATTTCAAGCAGTTTGTACGGACCAAACATCTTATTTTCGAGCCGCTGTTTAGGCGGAGCAACCTGCGCGGTTCGTCGTTCAAATTCCTTCATCAAGGGCTTGATCTGAAACGGCTCGATGAACTTTCGTTCCAGCAGCGTTTGCCCCAGGGTCATCTTGATTCCACCGCGTCGCAACGCGTCTCGGCGCGCATCGACCAACAACGCTTCATGCTGCGTGATCATGCCCATTTCAAGGGCCAACGCAGTCAGTGTGATGACCTCCGATGTCTCGTGCGCGTCAGCCATGGTGCGAAGTGACCTCTGTAAATCCGATGCAGATGCAGCACCAAAATATCCGATAGTCGTGTTCGATTCACGTGCCGAATTTCGTTTCTCACTTCATCCGAGCCAATGCACTCTTGCAAAATCAACGCGAAATTGCTTCCATCAAACATTCCTATAGACTGATCGTTAGTGACATCAGAACAGGTGCGAATGGGCGCAGTTTATGGGAGAACGAACCGTGTCGAACACAAGAAAAAAGATGAGTGAATCCGAGATCGCCGCCAAACTTCCCACCTTAAACGCCTGGACGTTGAACCACGGAAAACTCCATCGCGATTTTCAATTCGCCGATTTTGTTGAAGCATTCGGCTTCATGACGCGAGCCGCCCTCATCGCCGAAAGCATGAATCACCATCCAGAATGGTTCAACGTGTGGAATAAAGTCTCCGTCGATTTGAACACGCATGACGCCGGCGGCGTGACCGAAATGGACTTTACGCTCGCCGCGAAAATGGACGCTTTACTAAAACCTTAGCATCCATTTATCGCCCAGCATATACGCGCTCAGTAAACACCTCTACCGCTGCACACACCAACGAGAGAAGTAGGAAAAACGGCACCAGATCTAACGTGTCTCCGCTTGAAGGCCGTGGAGCCTTAAGAAACGCATCCAGCTCCGCAGTTGCCATCGCGCCGTTTCGTTTCGGCGCATCCATGTTCGAAATGCGTTCATCCAACACACCGACTCCCATCGGCGGCTCACCTGTCAAACTAGGCGTCCAATTCATCGGCAGCGGTTGGTTTCCCGCGCGTTCAAAATCAGCGGCATTCATCCGAACATAAGGCGGCCCCGCTCGCGACGCCTCCAACGCAATTCGCACGAGCATCGCCGCAAGCCCCGGATCCAGCGCCCGCTCAACCGGCAGCCCATCCCCGGGCGAAAACGCCAGCACGTAACACGGTCGCGCGCGCTCATCCATAAACCGTGACGCCACGATCCGACCCGTCTGAACCTCGCGCAACAAGACCGCAAAATCACCCGTTCGTAACAGATCATACGACTTCGGAATTGCGATGCCGCTCGTCCCGCCGGACACGATTCCAGTCGTCAACGCGGACTCGTCTCCGCGCTCAACCGCAGGCCATTGAATCAGCGTTCCGCCCACTTCATAAAAACTTCGATACCCGCGCTCCGGTGCCACGAACAGCGCTGCCCGCGAAGGCTCGCTTAATCGCTCCGGTACGCTCCCAACATAAACATCCAAATCCGTTTCACCCGCTGTCGGTTCGGAATCGCTCGACGAAATAATCTCCGCATTCAATGCCAATCGGAACAACTTTTCGAGCGCCGCGTGTGGCGCATGAAACCGTATTCTGGGAGCGCGAACCGGTCGTGATGCCAGCACCACCGCATCGTCTTCCGGAAACGAATCCACCAACCCGTCGCTACGCCGCCACGAAATTCGCAGCGCGTCTTTATTTTCCGGCGCAATCCGAAACGCCGCGACTGTCTCACTCCGAGCACTGATAACGCATTCTTTCTGCTCCAGCGCTTTCGCACCCGCCGAATTCATCGACTCCAAAACGATCCGACCCGAAACGTTTCCATCTGCATAATTCGCAACGCGCACCAATACCTGAGCACCTGGCTGATTTTTCGATTCAATCGTCACCGCTCCAGCATCAACAATCCCAACATTACCAATCGTATTCGCCAGACAGTCAACTCGCCGCCACACCATTTCCGCCGTTTGAAAATCTACCGACTGGTCGAGAAGCGACACAATCACATTAGCAACCGAACGATCCGAAATCGTCCGAGCGCGATCCACTGCAAACAACCGGATCGACGCGGCATCCGGCCCCGAAATCGCCGGGACAAGCCCCTCAATCAAGCGGATCGCTTCGCTCGGATTGACCGGCGTTGAATTCATCACCATCGGGCTCGGAGCCGTCCGAGCAACGACAATCTTGTCCGTCAATTTCAATTGATTCAGCAGCGCTTTCGCTTCGTTTACGACCGCTCCAAACGTAACCGTACCACCTTCACTTCGGCGCCGAGTCAGCGTCCCGTTGTCGATCACGAGCAAGACCGTTTTTCCTGTCGATTGCTCGGGCACAAAGCGAATTCCAGCCAACGAAATCACCAGCGCGGACAATGCGATAGCTTGCAGAAAAAAGGAACGATCAAAGACAATACGTTTGGGTTTTGCCGTCGCAGGTTGCGCGGCGAGGCGGTTCCAGATCAACAAACTTCCCGCCACAATTCGGCGGCGTTTGGATCGCAACAGTCGAAATAACACCAGCAATCCCAGCGCGGGGATGGCAAGCAGGAGCGCGGCTGGGAATGCAAATGTTGGGATCATGGTCTCGTTGTGCCGATGTGGCTGGAGCGTCCGCTAAATTTTCTGCGCGATCGGAATACGGCGGCCCGTTCCGAACGCTTTCGTCGTGACCTTCAATCCCGGCGCGGCCTGTCGGCGTTTGTACTCATTAATATCGATCATGCGCAGAACCTTCCGAACAATCGTTTCATCAAATCCGCCAGCGATCAACTCTTCGCATCCGCGCTGATCTTCAATCACTGCTTTCAAAATATCGTCGAGCATGTCATACGGCGGAAGTGAATCCTGGTCCTTCTGATTCTCTCGCAATTCAGCCGTCGGCGCTTTGACAATTGACGACTCCGGAATTGGCGGACGCGCCGGATTGATCGTGTTTAAATGCCGCGACAACCGGTACACCATCGTTTTGTACAGATCGCTGATCACCGCCAATCCGCCGCACATGTCCCCATAAAGGGTGCAGTACCCGGTCGCCAATTCTGATTTATTTCCAGTCGTCAGCAACAAGTGCCCGAACTTGTTCGACATCGCCATCATCAACACGCCGCGAATGCGCGCCTGAATATTTTCTTCGGCGATCCCTGTTTTCGTGCCTTCAAACACCGGCGCAAGCCCCGTCGAAAACGCGCTGACGATGCCTTCAATCGGAATGACTTTAAAATGAATGCCGAGCCGCTCCGCAGTATCCTTCGCGTCGATATAACTCTGCTCTGAATTATACCGGCTGGGCATCGCCACTCCGGTCACATTCTCCGGGCCGAACGCCTCCGCCGCAATCACCGCGACCAGCGCCGAATCAATCCCGCCCGACAGTCCCAGCACCGCCGATTTGAATCCGCACTTCTGCGCATAATCACGCGTTCCTAAAACAAGCGCTCGATGAACTTCCTCTTCGACCGAAAGCATCACGTCTTTCGCATTCGGCATCCGCACTGTCGCAGCGCACGAAGCAATACCTGTCGCCTGCAAATCGGCGAGGTCCACTACGCGCTCGCATTCTCCGAACGCATCGCCGACCGCGAGAATGCTGCCGTTCGCCGCGAACGCCATCGACCGCCCGTCGAACACGAGCTCGTCATTGCCGCCAACCTGATTCACATAAATCAGAGGGCGCGCGTGCTTCTTCGCCAGCGAGCCCAGCATCGACATCTTGACAGCGAGCTTGCCGATATTGAATGGCGACGCCGACAGATTGACGATCACGTCTGCACCGCGACGAACGAGGTCATCGACGGGATCGAAACCATATTTTCGATCCACCCAAAAATCTTTGTCGTTCCAACAATCTTCGCAGATCGTCAGGCCGAGTTTGACGCCATTGAAATCAACCAACTTCGCTGCAGTCGCCGGTTCAAAATAGCGGTCCTCATCGAACACGTCGTACGTCGGCAGCAGACATTTATCGCCGCACTCTTCAATACGTCCGTTTCGTATAAACGCCCATGAATTATGCAGCGGTCTGCCGATATGGCTATCCCGCCGCCGAACGCAACCGACCAGCACCGGAATCACGGTTTTCAGATTGACGCACAGCCGTCCGAGGGCGCGTTCTTGAGCATCGATGAACGCCGGCTTTTCCAGCAGATCACGCGCCGGATAGCCGATCACCGACATCTCCGAAAACACCGCGATGTCCGCCCCCGCAGCTTTAGCGCGTTGCGCCGACGCTTCTATGCGAGCGCAATTCCCATCGAAGTCACCGATCTTTGGATTGATTTGGCAGAGTGCTATTTTCATGCTGGCACTGTACGCCCCTGGGATTTTTTTTCAAAGCAAAAGGACCGCGCGTCTGCCGCCCTCATCACGTTACTTATAGACATTCTTCGGATCAAAAACGACCAGTCCTGATTCACGTGCAGACCACTCACCCTTCGCGTTTTTCTCAATGACGTAAGCAAAACACGATTTGAATCCGAGGTGGCAATTGCCCTTGATCTGCCGCACTTTTGCGACGACCGCATCGCCATCGCAATCCGTCCGCAACTCGACAACGTGCTGCAGATGCCCGGACTCTTCGCCCTTCAACCACAGCTTTTTTCGCGAGCGCGAATAGTAATGCATCAAGCCGGTTTCGAGCGTCTTTTGCAACGCATTCCGGTCAGCGAACGCGACGCCGAGCACCTCGAGCGTTTCGTGATCCTGGGACACCACGGTGACGCGTCCGTCCTCGTCCCATTTCAACGCATCCAACAGCGTACCCATCCCAACACCGGCGTTCAGCCGCTCGTAAAATTCTATCCCGCCGGCCATGTGTCTACCCTCAATTCCGCACCACCGCGTCGGCTCGAAAAACAGATTCATCCTATCCGCGTCATAATCGATTCAGGACGAATTGCAATTCACATCGACAGCGCTCTATAAAGGATGCGGTAAACCTTCTTGCGCCTCCGTCCACTGATAATAGTATCAGTGGAAACAAGCCGTCGCATGAAACATACATGCTTGTTCCATAACACTGCGCGCATTCCCGCAGATTTAGATGACACACAAGGTGGACTATGACTCATCGCAATCGCGTTCTCTCGTTTGGATGTCTGGCTCTCGCCAGCGCCCTGGCTTTTTCACTTTGGTTCATGCAGCGCCCGCAGTCGCCGCAGCCTGTTGCGGTGAAATCACCCCTCACTCCAGCGCCCGAACAACCCAGCGCCCGCGACATCGAACTGTCCCGCCTGAAAGCCTCCATTCCCGGCGTCAACGTGACGTTCGATGCGCTCGGATTGCCTGGCGACATTCATTCGCTCGACAGCTTTCTGACCGGCCCGAACGGTTCGGGCGGTGGCGTGTCGCCCGCGTTTGCCGACGCGTATCCGCAGTCCGATCCACACCGTGCCATCAAAGCATTTCTCGACGAGCACAAATCCTTGTTCGGATTCGATGCGTCGATTTTAAAGGAATCGACAGTAGAGCGCGATTACGTCAATGCCCACAACAAAATGCGCACACTTGTTTTTCGCCAAACACGCGATGGGATTCCCATTCATAACGCCATGATTCTCGCAAACGTCACTGCGAAAGGCGAACTCGTGAACCTCGGCAGCCAATTCATTCCCAACGCCGGCGGAGCTGCTGTCGGCACCGATTCCGCAACTCTCGCCGACATCCGCGATCCCATTTCCGCCGCGCGCGAAGCACTGAGCGCAGCGCTCAATGACGGTCCCGGCGAATCCGAACATGCACTCATTCAATCAGTTACTCAACCTTCCGGCAAAACGCAGAAGCAGTCGTTGGCTTCGAACGCACTAAAAGGAGTCGCCTCCGCCGAATTGACGTGGATGCCGGTCTCGGCAACGAACGTCCGCTTGTCCTGGGACGTCATTTACACCGACCGCGCATCCGGCGAGATGCAGCGCAAAGTTGTCGACGCCCGAAGCACGAAAACGCTCTCGCACACAAATTTAACCGCCTATCTCATGTCGAAAAAACAATCTGCCGCAATGTCCCAACGCGCGACTCAAACACAATCAGGCGCCGTGTCGCCCATGCTCGTTTCAGTCCCAACGCCATCCGTTTCAGAATCGTCCACAGCGTCGTTCGCGCCTCGTTCAAATGGTATTCCCGGAGCAGCCACACCGATACAGTTGAACGTCTTCACGGCCGAAAGTCCGACTCCGTTCTTTCCTGCGTATCCATCCTTCCGCTCAGGCCCGCAACCGCCTCAAGTCATGCGGACATTGCTGACGCTCGATTCGCTGAATCCCAACGCATCGCCCGCCGGATGGATTGATGCCAATCTCGAAACGCGTGGCAACAATGTTGATGCGCATCTCGATGTGAATAATGATGACATCGCCGACCTCCCCCGCCCGCGCGGAACCGGCACGAATCCCGTCGTCTTCGATTTCCCGTTGGACCTCACGCAACCGGCGGGAACGTACTCCGCCGCCGCGACCGTGCAGCTGTTTTATCTGTGTAATTTGATGCACGATAAGATGTATGACTTTGGATTCACCGAAGCCGCAGGCAACTTTCAGAATTTTAATTTCGGACGCGGTGGTGCCGGGAACGACGCGGTGTTTGCCGACAGCCAGGACGGCGGCGGAACCAATAACGCCAACTTCGGCACGCCGCCCGATGGATTTCCCGGGCAGATGCAGATGTACCTCTGGCCGCAGGCCACACCGACGCGCGACGGTTCCCTCGACGCCACCATCGTCGCTCACGAATACACACACGGAATCAGCAATCGCCTGGTCGGCGGAGGCGCACTGATCTCTTCACTTCAGACTTCCGGCATGGGCGAAGGCTGGTCCGATTTCGTCGCGTTGAGTGTGTTCGCCGATTCAAAATTGGACGTCAACGGCGCGTACCCTGTAGGCGGGTACGCGATTCAGGGGCTGGCTAGTTTTCCCAGCAATTATTTCGCAGGCATTCGGCGCTATCCGTACTGCCGCGAGCCCGGTCCCATCGTCAATTCAGCCTCCACAAATCCGCTCACGTTCGGCGACATCAAAACCAATAACGAGGTTCATGCGCAAGGCGAAGTCTGGTGCGCGGCGCTCTGGGAATGCCGCACGCTTTTGGTCCTCAAGTACGCCAACACCGCGACCGACGGCGGGCGCTTGATGCTACAACTCGTCATCGATGGCATGAAATTGTCGCCTGTCGATCCGACCTTCACGCAAGCGCGCGACGCGATCATTCAAGCCGATCTCGTCAACAATGGCGGTGCGAATAAAACAGAATTGTGGACCGGATTCGCCAAACGCGGCTTGGGTTTCAGCGCCGCGTCGGGATCAAACTCATCGACAGGCGGAGTCGTCGAAGCCTTCGATGTTCCCAGCGATTTAAAAGTGCTGTCATTCGGTTCACTCACAGCCTACGGGCCCATCGGTGGCACATTTGTCAATGGCAGTGCTCAATTTACGATTCAGAACGCGAACGGCTCCTCGCCCATTAATTGGTCCGTATCGAAGTCGCAGCCATGGGTCAGCATCACACCCTCCAGCGGCACGCTCGCGCCCAACGCCACCGACACTGTGACCGTCTCGTTAAACTCAGCCGCAAACACGCTGGCCGCCGGAACGTTCACCGACACCGTGACGTTTTCAGTTGCCAACGGCATCGCTCAAACGCGCCCTGTTTCGCTGCGCGTTTTAAACACGCTCACCAAAATCGCGGACACGTTTGACACCGGAATTGACCTGACTCAATGGTCCACAATCACCGGTGTTTCGTCTCCGAATTTCCCGCCTATCGCGCCGATGGCATCGAACAATTCACTGTGGTTCACGCACCCATCTAGCCGCGTCGCCACGTCCGCGCCGATGAACACAACCGGCGGCGGCGCGATCAAATTCTCGCTCTTTATTGGGCAATCCACGTTCCCGCAAGACGTGGCCGAAATCGGCGAAAACGTCGTGCTTGAATACTCCATTGACGGTGGCACAACCTACACGCCGATCAGCACGTATCTGCCCGCGTCTGTGACGACATGGACGCGTTTTGCATTCCCAATTCCGCAGGCCGCGAAAACGACTCTGACCTATTTCCGCTGGCGTCAGGTTTTGTTCAGCGGTGCGACTTTCGATAACTGGGCGCTCGACAACGTCTCCATCGGAAGCGATCTCCTGCCGAATCCGACTGTCACGTTGAATCAAGCGGTCGGGCAGGCTGATCCGACGCGTTTCAGCACGCTTCATTTTACGGTACAATTCAGCAAACCTGTCTTCAATCTGACATCCGCTGGAGTCACATTGGGCGGCACGGCGGGAGCGACAACTGTTCAAGTTTCAGGTAGCGGCACGACATGGGACATCGCCGTCTCAGGCATGTCTGCCCCTGGAACCGTGACCGCCAGCATCAATCCCGGCGCAGCCATTGACGCCGATAGCAATCCTAATTTTGGATCGACCAGCACGGACAACGTCATCACCTACGAAATGCCCGCAACGCTGTTCTGGACCGGCGAAAGTCTCACATCCGACAATTGGAGCGACGATGCGAATTGGGGCGGTTCGCATCTTTCAGCCGGCGACAACATCGTCTTCCTCGACGCCGTTCGCCTCCATCCCATAAACGATTTGCCCCAGGGCACAACGTTCGCGTCGATTCAATTCAACGGCGACGGATTTGTTGTGAACGGTAATGCCGTCCAACTTTCTTCGCCCAGCCCGCTGACAAATTCAGGTGGCAACAATTTGCTCGGACTGGATGTCACCGCTCTGTCCACGCCCGCCATCAATGCGACGTCCAACACACAGCTCTATTTGAGCGGCACGTGGTCCTCGACATTGGGATTAAACGCAGTCGGACTTGGTACACTCATTCTCAACGCGCCCAACACGTATTCCGGCCCAACGTTGGTCGTGGGCGGCTCACTTGTAATGGGCGTTCCCTTTGCGCTGCCTTCGACCACGACGGTGTCGCTTGTCAACGCAACGCTCGATTTCTCAGACGGCTCCGCAAGCTATCCGCAACAGTTTGCAGGCGTAGGCGGCAGCGGCTCACTAACCAACAGCGATACCGCAGTCGCAACGTTCACCGACGTGAGCACCTCAACGCTCTCCTTTACAGGTACGGTCTCCGGAGCGTTGAACTACACCAAAATCGGATCAGGCACATTCACGCTCAGCGGAACAAACACGTACAGCGGAACCACCTCGATTTCGGCAGGCCGTTTGATTGCGATTTCAAACAGTGCGCTTGGATCGAACGCGACGACTGCAACCGTCACCGGCGGCGTGCTCGAATTCGGCTCAGGCGTGGTGACGAGTAAACAAATCACGATCAATGGCGGCACTGTGGCTGTCAACGGCAGCGCGCTGCTCAACGCCGGTGCGGTGCTTACCGGGCCGGGCACATTCGATGTGGTCAACGGCAATCTGGCTGTTCGCGGACTCTCCGGAAATGGCGCGTTGAAGAAGACAAATGCCGGCTCGTTTTCGCCGCTGTCCCCGACAACGTACTCCGGCGTACTCTCCATGATTGGCGGAACAACCACCATCGCGTCTTCGATTCCGTGCTCCGCAACTGTGTACTCATCCGCGACATTGGCGGGCACTGGTACGCTCGGAAACGTCACACTCTCGGGTGGCACGTTCAGACCGAACACCGGCGTGTTCAACGTCGCGGACTTAACGTGTGACTCCAGTTCAACACTCTCGTTCACGCTCAATAATTCCACGTCGCCGAACTTCTCTCAAATCAAAGCCAGCGGCACGGTCGCGCTCAACGATGCGACGCTCGCAGCGGTGATCAGCCCCAGCGTTCCCGTCTCGACGCCTGTCAGAATCATCGATAACCTCGGCTCAGGCGACATCGTCGGACACTTCGCAGGACTGTCCGAAGGTGCCGTGTTGCCGACACTCGCGCGCATCGATTATATTGGTGGCACCGGCAACGATGTCACGCTTTCGAAAGTCCTAACCACCACCACCAGCGGGTCCAACTCCGGTGCGATTACCATCAGCAACACTATCAACGACAATGCCACGGCTGCGACGCCGTACCCTTCCACGATCACCATCGCCGGCGTCACAAATCCAGTCGTCAAAGTCACCGCGACCTTGACCGGTTTCACGCATACATTCTTGGGTGATGTGTTCGTCATGCTCGTCGGACCGCAAGGTCAGCACCTTTATTTGATGAGCAATGAAGGCGATCTGACCCCCACCGGGTCCAACATCAACGGCGTGAATTTCACGTTCGATGATGCCGCCACAGGATACATTCCATCCTCTACAACCGTCGTATCAGGAACCTACAAACCTGCATTCAGTCAGGGTGCGTTAATCGCTCAATCTGTCAACGGGGCCATGCCCGCACCTTCGCCATCCGACTCAACCGGCCCAGCACTCAGTATCTTCAATGGCGTTGATCCGAACGGCGCGTGGTCTTTATATGTCTACGATGGTTTCGATAAAGACATCGGTATGATCTCGGGCGGTTGGAGCTTGCAATTGACGCTGGGGCCGGCGAGCGGCACGCTCAATTTGGCTACGCCCGTTCTGGACAAACCAATCATCAACGAAGGCGACACCGTGACTGTATCCGGGATATTTTCAGACACCCTATCTACTCAGCATTCGGTGACGATTGACTGGGGCGACGGCAGTTCCCCGTCTAGCTTAGCGCTCCCGGCGAGCGCGACCAGCTACAGTATTTCGCATGTCTATGCTGATGACATTCCGGTCAACACGTCCCAGGATAATTTCACGATCAAGACGACACTGTCGGACGGTATCATCGCTGTTTCAAAAACCACGCCCGTTACGGTGAAGAATGTCGCACCTTCAAATCTGATCGGAGCCTTCAATCCGCCGACGCTTCAACGCGGCACCAGTACGCCGGTCACGCTCACCGGCGGATTCACTGATCCATCGACCGGCGATATTCATACGGTCACCATCAATTGGGGCGACGGTGCGCAGGACACGCTTGTGTTGGGATACGGCATCAATTCGTATTCCGCGTCGCATACCTTTGCTGATAATTTGAACGCGAATGAATTCAGTATCGCAGTCACGTGCTCGGACGACGATCTCGGAACTGTTAACGCGACGTTCTCGCTTCCTTACGTTTCGATCAATCCAATCGCCGCGATCTCGGGTGCCCCGGTGAAACTCTCGACCGGAGTCCCCGTCAACTTGGGCGGCTCCGCGACGGAACCCGGCTCGCACACGTTTACGTTCGCGTGGAGCGTTAAGCTTAACAACACCGCCTTCGCGTCAGGAACCGGGACGATGTTCATGTTCACACCCGGTGCGGACGGCCCGTATGTCATTTCGTTGACTGCCACGGACGAAGGCAACCGATCCGGTACGGCGTCGCTTTCTTACACGCTCGCCGATCCGCCTGTGGTTGTCAGCGCGCTTAACGCGAATCCGAATCCTGCCATCGTTGGGACACCGGTCACGCTCAGCAGCACCGTCACCGATGGCTCTACGATTCATTGGGTCTGGGATTTCGGAGACGGCACCGTCAACGACGGCACCGTCGGTTCGCTCACGCATACCTTCAGTCCCGTCGGAACCTACACAGTGACGCTCACGACGACTGACGCCGTGAATCTCTCCGTCGTTCAAACGATCTCCGTCGTGATTATTCCAGCACCGTCGAATCCACACGATTCCGATGGCGACGGTTTTCCAGACGAACTCGAAACCGCGCTGGGAACCGATCCTTCCAAAATTTCGTCGAGTCCCTTTGGAAGCGTCGCGATACCTGCGCCGCTGACGATTACGTCGCTCTCAACGTCGCTCAATTTCAAGCAGTCGAACAAAGATTCGCTGATTTTGAAAGGCACTCTTACGCTGCCAAACGGAACGATCCTCACCGGTCTTGTCTGTGGTGTGGACGTGGGTGGAGCGGTGCAAGTCTTCACGCTGAATTCAAAAGGCATGGCCAAAACCGCGACCGGACAATTCACGCTGAAAGTCTCGAAAAAAGTCGGTGTGCCTTCGACATTCCAAGCGACGTTCAAAAGCGTGTCACTGCGCAACGTCCTGACAGACGAAGGCTTGATCGACGCCACCCTAGTGAATCTCAACACGACGATTCCGGTGACCGTCTCGCTCGCCCCGCAACTTTTGCAAGGCACACGAACGCAGGTTTACAACGCCAAGCAGGGCATCTCTGGAAAGTCCAAAGACCCGAAATGAGGCTTTAAGAAAGAGCGGCGGCAGGATTGCCGCCGCTTCTTTTTTATTTTTTGCGAAACCAAATTGCCGCAGTGGTAGTCTAAGGTCCATTCGCTATCGTATGGCGAAAC
>JBAXUS010000092.1:0-23730 GCA_037129555.1 Planctomycetota bacterium | reverse complement strand
CAAGATTGTCAGGTAAATAAATAAAGAACGGTTTATTCTTCTGTTTGCACTCGCCCATATACTTCATCGCTTCGGTGAACCAGATATCCCCGGAGAAACCCGGGTAGACCGTATCCTTTCCATTCTGATCAAGTGTTGGATCGGTGTAGGCGTCCACCTTTCGTGCTAGATTCAAAGGATTACTATCCCACGATCCAGCCGATGCTGAAAGCCCCCAGCTTCGAAACGTCAGCACCTCCTGAAATCCACGGTCCTGCGGGCGATAAGGATAACTGTCACCCAAATGCCATTTTCCGAAAATGCCGGTTGCGTATCCCGCATCTGCAAAATAGTTCGATAACATCGGAATGTCTTCTCGCACCATTGAACGTCCTGTGTTTACAAACGTGCAGCCATTTTTCATGGCGTCCACGCCCGTCAACAACTGCCCCCGCGTCGGCGAGCACATGGGTGCGACATGAAAATCCGTGAAGCGCACACTCTCCGCATGGAGCTTATCCATGTTGGGTGTCTTGAGAAACGGATGCCCATGGGCACCGATGTCGCCGTAGCCTTGGTCGTCGGTGAGAACAATGATGACGTTGGGCTTGTTCGCAGTCTCTGCTGATACAGCGTTCAATTCGACCAGCAGCGCTAATAGCAACGCGATGAGAAATGTGAGGGTGTATTTCATGCTTGTTTCCTCCTATTTCTTTCCCGAATAAGTCAGCGTATTCACATTCTCCGGCCAGATGGATTTCAGCTTGTAGACAGTCATGCTTTCCAAGACGCCTTCCGCGCCGCCAAACGTCCCGACGCTGATCTTGCCCACGGGCGCCGCGATGTTGCCGCGTTGGCCGATTTTGTAAACGGCACCGTTCTCGACGAATGCCTCCCATGTCGCGCGGTCGAAGTAAAAACGGAAATCGATCTTGCCATCGTCCTTGTCGTGGACGATGCACTTGTCATGCAGGTTCTTTGCAATCGGGTTATCGCCGAATTGTTTTTGATCGAGAAGGTAGTACTGCGATTGGTTCCCAAACTTGATTTCAATCGCACCGCTCTTCGACGCCTTTTTTACGGTGAACAGCACTTCGATCAACTGTTCCTGTGCGTCAAACGAAACGGTCTCCGTTCCGCCAATCTTCTTGTCTTTCGCCGAGAAAATTTCCTTCTCGCGCAACGTCTCCAATTCCTTTACGGGGTTTGCATACAGGCGCACACCGTCGTCCGCCGTGCGCAAGGTCAACTCCAGCGGCAGCGTAAATCCCGACGCAAACGGTACGTTCTGGCCGTAACCCTGCCGCACCCAAATCATCATGATCGCGCGGCCATCGGGCGCGTTGCTGAAACATTGCCCCGCTTTCATCCCGCCGAAAATGCTGCGGCGGTACTCTTTCAAATCCGGCGTGAATTTCTTCCCGTCGAATGAACCGATCTGATACTTCGGCGTCGCGTCCATCAACACCCACTTCTTGTTGTTTTTGTCACCGTCCACAGGCAATTCCAGGAACTCCGGGCATTCGTGAAAATCCGCATCGTCCGCCTTTTGCTTCTCTTCAGGAAACAGCTTCTCGGTCATCGATTGGAATTCCCACTTCTTCAGATCTTTGCTCGTGTAAAAGGCCATGTGCCCGGAGCACGCGTCAGGGAGTTTTCCCATGCGATACGTGACGATCACCCAGCTTTTCGTAGGCTCGTGCCAAATCGGTTTCGGATCGCGTCCAAAACTGCCGCTCCATTTCGAACCCTCGGGAATAGGGTGAACGATAACGGGGTTGATGTCGCGCATGACGGTGTAGCGGAAACCGCCGTCTGTCGAATAGGCTATGCTGTCGCCATTCGGACTGTCAGTAAACGCGGCGATGATCGTCTTTTGACCGCCGACTTGTTTTCCCAGGGTGTTGTTGACATCAATGGCAGCCCCACCGGAGAAGCATAGGTTGTTCGCCATGCCGGGATAACGATTGACATCTTTGAATCCGTTCGAGCGAAGCGTGCGCGGGCATTCGCGCCAGTGCACCAAATCCTCGCTGACCGCGTGCCCCCAGTACCAGCCACCGAAGCCATTTTCGAGCGGGTTGCATTGCCAGGATAAATGGTACATTCCGTCGGAATAGACCATCCCATTCGGGTCGTTGTTCCAGCCTTGAATCTGACTGAAATGAAACTGCGGGCGGCCACCTTCTTTGTAGATCGGTTGAATGTGCCGCATCGTGTCGCTGCTCTCGATCCACCCGAGAATCTCCTTTGCGCGCTCGGGCGTAGCGCCTCGCAAGCTGGTCTTGATTACCGCTTCTTTGCCTTTGAATTCCTTCATATCCAAAAACGCCCAATACCGGGCGTCCGCCAAATTGCGCGGAAATACCCCGTGTGCGCGATGGATTAGCATCCCATCGACGAACACCTCGATCATCGCAAGGTCCGCTGTCTCCTCACCCTTCTTCAACTTCGAGCGGTCGTCCGACGGCAGGATCAACAAGTCGCCGGTCAATTGAAGTTTCCGCTCGGGCGGTATGGGAGGCTGCCCCGCGCGCGCGATTCCCGCAAACGGTACAAGCGTGAGGAGAAATACGGAAACGAGTTTTTTGCATACAGAAGTCATGTTCAATTATCCTTGAGCTGATGTGAGCGAAAGCCGCCTACTTCAGCGGCGTTACTTTGATGTCTTTCACAAGAAACTTCGCGCCGTTGAATCCGCCGCCATTCAAATAAAACGGTCCCATCGGGCGGCTGAATACTTCGTCCGATGCTGTTAACGAGGTGTCATCAATCGTCACTGTGAAACTCGGACCATCGTGGACGCATACAATCGTGTGCCATTCCACATCGGTCTTCTTCACCTGTCCGCGCACAAGCACCGCCGCCGCGACGTCCTTCGTCTTCGGGCGGACGATATTGAATGCACCGGTGTCTGGCGAGTAATTGAAGTCCATCGCATGCGCGTTTGAATCCGCCGGCCACGTCACGAACAAAAAGTTCTGCTTCGGCTCAATGAACTTCATCTTCCATTCGAGCTTCATCCGATTGAAAGGTGTGAGGCCTTTGATCGTCGCCATATGCTTCTCGGTTGGCACTTGTTCACCGAGCATTGCGCCGTCGGCGTATTTCCATGAACCATGATGGAACTCGAGACCCTCCGGTGCCTTTTCCTTTTTTGCGTCGTCCACGGCCTTAGGTTTTCCTGTTGATGCTGTTACCGGCCATGACGATTTTAACTCGTTCACGACTATAGAACTGAACATCGCCATTCCACCGGAGATCGAAATCGCCCGGTTCTTCGTATCGGGAATCACGACGAAACTCGCGGCGGACTGTCCATCGTTGACGAACAATTCCAATGATGTCCGATCCACCAACACGCGCAGTTTGACTTTTCCGTTCACTTCGGGCGCGGCGATCACGCGCCTTCCTGAATCGCGTATTGTTTTCCGTTTGTCCGCAGGCAGTTTCTCGTTGGCAGCCTTTTCGCTATCAACGCGCGCGGAGTTTGTGAATGCGATTTCCTTCTTTGCCGCATCGTATTGAATCGCCAACCCGCGCACGTTCAACGTCATGTCACCGCCCGGCACAAACGTCACCGTCATGTCAATCAATTCCGGACTCAACGTCGCCAGTTTCGTATTCGCAGCTTCGACAGTGACGTTCTCAAACGTGCTCGTTTTTTCATACAGCGCGGCGAGTTCTTTCACTGGATTGCGGAACATCCGGATGCCTTCTGGCGTCGTTCGGAGCGTGATCTCAGCGGGGACTGACAACTGCTGCGTGAAGGGCATTCCTGCATCAACAAACAACGAACCGGTCCGCAACCAACCGACATGAACCACGCGATGATCGGGCGCTTGATTAAAGGCCTGAGCCGCGTAGTAACTATCGCCGAACTCAAATTTCAACGGTGGCCCAGCGTTGTCTTTGTCACCCAAACCGGTCCACTTTTTTCCGTCAAAATCACCGACCTCATATCCGGTCCCGGCATTCGTGATGACCCATTTCATGTTCTTCACATCACCATCGACTGCTGCTGTGAACATGCCGATGCATTCCGCCGACTTTTTGGGAATGTCCTGCAAAACATCCCAGTGCATCAAATCCGTCGAGCGCCACAAACGAACCGCCGCATCCTTCCCGCCAATCTCCATGATCAACACATACGACTTCGTTTCCGGATGATAGAACACACACGGGTCGCGCTGTCCGGGATCGAAGCCGTCCATGTGATCGATGATCGGTTTGCCGTCGTTGATCTTGGTCCACGTCCGGCCCTTGTCGGTGCTGTAGGCACCTGCCTGGAAGAACGCGGCCTTCTTGTCTTCGCCCGCGTGGGTCGCTGTGTAAATCGCGAAGAGTGTCTTGATGCCGTCGTGCTCTTTTCCGAGCGCGTTCAATTCATCGACAACCGCCGAACCCGACCAAATCGCGTGAATGCCGCCCTGTGGCCATTTCACGTTGGGATATGGATTGATCGCATGCGGTAACTGTGTCCAATGCACTAAATCGGTGCTGACCGCGTGTCCCCACGACTTTGGCCCGCTGGCGTTGCCTTTGGCGAAATGTTGAAAACACATGTGCCATTCGCCATCGTAAAAGACCATGCCGTTTGGATCGTTGATCCAGCCCACGCGTGACGTGAAATGAAACTGCGGGCGCAACGGCTGGTCGTAGCCGACGCGCTCGTACGTGGGGAACGTCGCCCATTCGTCGGCTGGAGGTGCTTCTTCAGCGACCGCAGACAAACAGAATGAAGCGAACAATACACATGAGAGCAGAAGTCTTTTATTCATGACTGGACCTTTCCTTGGAAGTCGCTTAATGTCGGTATTGCGCCAGAGTCGGGGTACCGTTTGAGTCTGTGAGAAGTGGCTTTGGATTCTGAACGAAGCCGGCCGGACGAGAATTCTTTTTCACTTCCGCCACATGAGCATCAAGTTGTGCCAGCATGGCTTTGACGCGGTCGGGATCCTGTTTAGCCAGATCCGATTTTTCGCCGAGGTCCTTGTCGAGATCATACAGTTCGAGCGTGACCACACCCTTTTCGCGAATGCGAATCAGTTTCCAGTTGCCTTCACGAACGCCTTCGAATCCATAAAATAGTACGTGATGATGCGAATGGTAACCGTCCTTGCACACGAGAAGGTCGCCGATGTCCTTGCCGTCGATGATCCGGTCGTTAGGAGCATCCACACCCGAAAGCGCCGCGAATGTCGGCAGCAAATCCGCCGTGGTGCCGATCTCGGTGGAGACTTTTCCCGGAGGAATTTTGCCGGGCCACCACGCCAGTGTGGCCATTCGCATGTTTCCTTCGTATTTCGGGCCGAACTTTCCACCACGCAACGGGAAGCTGTACGTCTTGCCTCCGCCGCCGTTGTCGTTGGTGAAAAAGACCAATGTCTTTTTGTCGAGGCCCAATGCTCTCAACGTCTCCAGAACACGGCCGACACAATTGTCGATCTCCGTGATCTGTGCTTTGAACGCGTCACCGTCGGTGGCGGCCAATCGCTCTTTCGTCGCGAACCACGGCGCATGAACCGTCGTCAGCGGGACGTACGCGAAAAAGGGTTCGCCCGCATGGCGCTTGATAAACGAAATTGCGGCGTCCGAAATCGCGTCGGTCAGCAACGCTTGACTGGCCCCGTCGGGAATATGCGCAACCACTTTGTCCTGTTTCAAATAAGGGAGCGGTGGATACTTTTTCGGTTCTTTCCGTCCCGCCTCTTCCCACATGTCGTTGGAGTACGGAACGCCTTCAAATTCATCGAAGCCATGATTGTTCGGAAGATACTCCGGCTGATCTCCGAGGTGCCATTTGCCGAAACATCCGGTCGCATACCCGGCCTTTTTCAAGAGCTTAGGAATGGTGATTTCCGTCGGATTCAGACCGCGCTTGTCGGCGGGAAATACAACGTTGCCGCCCATGCCGATGCGTTCTGCATAGCACCCGGTCATCAACGCCGAACGCGACGGTGTGCAGCACACCGAACTGACGTAAAAGTCCGCCAGTTTCACCCCCCCTGCCGCCATGCGGTCGAGGTTCGGAGTCTTGTATTTATCCCCGAACGGACCAATATCCGCGTAGCCCATGTCGTCCGTAAGGATGAGGACTATGTTGGGCCTCTCAGCCGCCTGAATTGTGAGGCAGTGAATTGCACACAGCGTCAGGCAGCCCATTACTAACTTTTCGAATTGGTTCATTTGTAAAGTCCCCTTAATCATTACTTTTATCAAACAGTTCTGCTATCTCGAAGTACGCGGCACCGCACCCGCATGTGAGCAAACAGCCGATGCTGTTACGCATGCGTTTTTGAGAATATTGCCACGCGTATCGCCCCGCAAAAGTCCCAGCACGAGCGCCGACGTAAACGCATCGCCCGCGCCGACGGTATCGACGACAACTGTGGGAATGCCGGACTGATCGACCACATCGCTTTCCGAAACGAGCAGCGCGCCCTTGGGACCGCGCGTCATAACAACGAATTCGAGTTCGCAACGCCCGCGCATTGCGCGCAACGTCGCTTCGGGTCTCGCTTCCAACACGATGCCGCACGCGGCGGCGACTTCTGGCAATTCGTCGTCGCTTAACTTCAGCACGCTGGCCAGCGCGATGGATTCACGGATCATCGCCGCATCGTAAAACGGCTTGCGCAGATTCACGTCGAGGACGCGGAGAATCCCGCGATTTCTTGCGTGGCGCAGCGCCCGCCGAATCGTTTGCTTTGAGCGCTCCCCGCGCTGGCCGAGCGTACCGAAGTAGATCGCGTCGATATCCGCGATGCGCGTTTCTAACGCGGGCGACCTTTCGATGCGATCCCATGCGGAACCAGCATGGATCGTGAATGTCGGCTTGCCGGCTGCATCGATATCGACGCTGACCGAGCCGGTGGGCGCGTCGGCAATGATCTGAATCAACGAGGTATCGAGCCCAAAGCTTCTGAGGATTTCGATGGCTTCGGAGCCACGAGCGTCGTCCCCGACGGCACTCAACATCGACACTTGGCCGCCAAGAATCGCGGCATGACAAGCGAAGTTGGCCGGAGCGCCGCCAAACTTTGGACCGTCTGGAAAAAGGTCCCAGAGCACTTCGCCACAGGAGATAATTCGTTTACGTTCTGAGGTCATGGTGCGGTTTCCAATAAAAGATAATCGAGCCCAAAGAAATAGCGTGCGCCGCCGGATTTTGCGTTCGCTCCAGTAACTTCGATGCGAATTGCAAGACGGCCTTTTTCGGGCGTGAAAGTGCCGAGTGTGATTTCGTCGGCGGGCTGAACGCTCTCTGCGTAGCAATCGAGGACGGCATCGCTGGATTTGCCCTGCACAGTGAAACCAAGTTTGCCGAAGTCCGGCGCACGTGTCGCACGAAGGCGGATAGTGCGTGGCTTGTCGTCGGGTACCGGCACTTCCAGTTCGATAAAAGCTCCGATTTTACTGGCTTTGACCACAAGCTGGCATCCGCCGCTCCACCTCGCGGCCCCCCAGTTACTCATGTCCTGCGTGAACACGGGAAGGCCGTCGGACTTTCGCAGAATTTTCAACGTTTCGCATTCAATCGCGCCGGGTATAATTGCCGGCGTTGTTTTCGAAGTGTGTGCCATTTGTGATTGCACGTCCGCCAGCGAGGGAATCGGCAGCGTGGCGTCCTGCGGCTGCGGTTTGATATTGCTTGCCGCTCCGGGAAACGCGTACCAATACGTCGTAGCCTCGTAGGTCATTTCGGTCGGTTTCCACGAAATGAGTTCAAAATCGAACTGCAACGACTGCCGAAAAGGGATCGTGTCGAGATTGCGAGTACGGCTCATCACGTTCCATCCCTGGGTCATGGGTTGGTCGATGCGGACAAGATTGGTAAAGGGCGTTTGATGGACAGGCTTAGGCGCGTACGAATAGCCGTAATAGTCCTCGGTGCCGGTACCCATGTGCGAGGGAAAAGATTCGCCATCGACCCAGATTTTTTCATCTCCTTCACCGTACCACGTGGCAACGGGATTGAAGATCGCCAGCGAGTCTCCAACATAAACGCCTCTAGCTTTGACCGTGATGAAATTCCAATCTTTTGCCGGCGGCGTTTTTAATCCAGATTCATGATGCCAGGCAACGTGAAAGTGCATGGAACGAGCATCCCATTCCCGCGGTGAAACAGTTGCGTGAAGCAAGGCTTGAACCGACTGAGAGCCGACATTCTGCAACGTGATACGAGCCGACTTCTCGTACGGCATGACCCAGCGGCATCGCATCGTTCCATCGTTGTTTGCGTTCCGATACCAACTGCGCAGTACATTCGTTCCAACTCCGCTGCCAAAGAAATCTGTCGCAGGACACCAAACAGTGACTTCGTCATCGAATGTCATCGTGACGATGATGCTGCGGAGCGCACGCTCGGATTCTCTTGAATCGTTCGCTGTTTCAATGAGCAACTCCATGGCTCGAACGGCATTCGCTCCTGTTGGCAATTCAAGCGTGGCTTCATTGCCCGGCGAAATAGATTCGTTCAAGCTTACGATCTTTCCTGAGGCAATTTGGGCGGGCGATACAAGCTCCCTATTTATCTTTTCAATTAACCCTTTTGCAGTCTCAACCTGCGTCAAGGCGAACGTCTTCACTTCCGTACCAAGGGAGTATGTGCGGTAGTTGATCTGATAATAGCGTTGCCCCTTGCTTTTCTCCTCCCACGTAACCTTGCAATGCTTGGCATATGGGATGGGGAGATAGAGTGTGTTGCCGCCACCTTTCAGCGTGTAGCCAGGATGTCCTCGAGCTAACGGTGCGCCGATATTTAAATCGCCCTGAAGCAGATCGAAAGCCGGGAAGCTCAATGCCGGCGACGCTTCGCCGTCGAGATAAACGCGCAGAACGCCAACCTTTTCACCGCCGGCCGTCAGCCAGAAACGCACGAGCGCACCAGGACCTTCCGCATCCATCATCACGTGCTCTTTGCGGCCATCGTTCTCTTCCGAACGGATATATTGGGTATTGTCATTGTTGGCGAACCAGCCTGGCTTGTCCGGCGCGACTTTAGCACGATCGTAGCTGCTCGCTTGCTTGCACGTAAACTCGGCCTCGGGCCAGCGCGCGATGGAATCGACATCGACCATTTCGTGAAGCAGGGAGTCGAACGAAATGGTAGTCGCGGCGTTCGCTTCAAGCGGCATCAAGGACAGCGCCACGATGAGTAACATCGCGTACTTTTGAGTGTTCTTCATCATTTCGAGACAGGCTCCCAGATGGATTTCAGTTTGTAAACCTGGAGCGAATTTATCTTGGCTTTGCCGGCCTTGACATCCACAGAAACGCTCTGCTCGTCTGGCTTGGGAACGAACGGCATCGGGATGTAAGTCAGGCCGTCACCGACGTAGATTTCAAGCACAGTGCGATCAACGTAAATAGTCAGACGCAATTTGCCTTCGATCAGTGGTGCGGGCGCGTGGTGTTTGTTGACGCTGATTTCCTTCTTTTTCGCGTCGTAGATGACAGCCGCGCCGCGCAGATTGAACTCGACCGTTTCGGCGTCGCCGGGTTCGAATTCGGCGCGCAATTCGATCAACTCGGCGCGGAACTTATCGAGCGTGGCACTCTGGTCCGCGCCGTCTCGCAGCGCTTCGAGTTCCTTTACCGGCGTCCACGTCAAACGCGGGCCGTCGGGCGTGGCATGAAGCTTGAGTTCATTTGGCAGCGACATGGCCTGATTAAACGGCATCCCCGGTGTCGCTGTTTGGAGCCAGCCGATTTGAACCGTGCGCCCCTGCGGTTCGTTGCTGAAGGTTTGCGCCGCGTAAAATGCGCGACCGAGATGGCCTTTCAACTTCGCCGTTTCCGGCGTGAATTTCTTGCCGTCGAATTGGCCGATCATGTAGTCGCTGCTGGCAGCGGTGAGCACCCAATACTTTTTGTCGCCGAGTGGCAATTCAAAAATGTCCGGGCATTCAAAGAATCCGGCGATGCGACTCTGAAGCGTCCACGTCTTCAAATCGGGCGATGTGTGGAACGCGATATATTGACCCTTTTCAAATTCATCGTAGACGGCAAGAACCCAGTGCTTGCCCGGCGCGTACCAAAATGGCCGGGGATCGCGTCCAGAATGTTTGATGATCGGATTGCTTTCAAATTCCTGGAACGTGCGTCCCTTGTCGTTCGAGTACACGACGCACTCGCCTCGAGCTGTGCTAGTCAGCATGGCGACGATCAGATCGTTGTCGCCTTTCTTCCAGCCGCTGGTGTTGTCCTTGTCAACGATTGCCCCACCGCTGAACGCTGCATCGCCGAATTTGGGCGGATAGAGCGCGATCGGCAATTCCCTCCAATGGACCATGTCGCCGCTGACTGCTTGGCCCCAGTGCATGTTGCCCCAGGCCCAGCCGTAGGGGTTGTGCTGAAAATAAAGATGGTACTCGCCATTCGCGTAGACCATCCCGTTGGGGTCGTTATTCCATCCCCGGCGCGGCGAGAAATGAAGCTGTGCGCGCAGCGGCTCTTTGTAAAGTTGCTCGGTGCCCCAGATCGTGTCAGCTTGAGAGACCAGTTCGAGGGCTTTTGAATCCTCCGCGATTTTCTCGACGCGCACCGTTGCCTTTTTGCCCTGCCATGCGCCCATGTCTAGATGCGCGAACCAATCCGGCTGCTCTGTTAAATCGATCGTGAACTCGCGGACAATCGCGCCATCGACGACCACGGCGACGCGCTTCGTCTTCGCCTTTTTGTTGTCATTCTTGACCGGGAAAAGCAGATACTTTTTCTCGATCGTCAACTCACGCTCTCGCGGTACCAGCTTGACGGCCGGCGTGGCAGGCTTGTCGCTCAACACGATTTGATCGACGCTGATGTGTCCCCATCCGCCTTTGGCGTTGTCAACGATTTGAATGCGTGCGACCTTCCCGGCGAATTCGCTCACGTCCCAGGACGCGGGGACCAGTTCCTCGCTTCCGCCGGGAACTGTGTTGGGGCCGGTGGAGGTGCGGACAACCTTGCTGTCCACAAGCAGATTCATACACGTCTTGCCCGCAAAACCGCCGCCGCCGATCAGGAAGTGAATGGACTTGCGGTTGATCGTGAAGTCCGGCGAAGTCAGCGTTCCGACAGATCCATCGCCACCGTTAAAACTGCTGACGAGACCCTTGCCCTGAAATCCGGTGACGGTCATCTGATGGGGCAGGGTGCCCTGAGCAGGCCCGCTTCCAAACGCGGTGCCTTCAACTTTCCACTCGCCATAATCCTTGCCCTCAAAATCAGCGAGCACGATGTCGGCTTCGCCTGCGAAGAGTGGTAGAATCCATCCGAGTGAGCACAACAATGCTATCCATGCGATTTTCATGTTTTCAATCACTTTCATAGTAAATGAATGCTTGATTCTTCTATTTACCGCCGCGCAATCCGTGGCGTTTCAATCGGTCCAACAGAACAGCACCGAGGATCACCAATCCCAGCACAACTTTTTGCGTGTAACTCTCAACGCCGGTTAAATTCATGCCATTCTGAATAACCGCAATGATCAGTGCCCCGATCAGTGTTCCGAGCACTTTGCCTTCGCCGCCCGAGAGCGACGTTCCACCGACGACCACGGATGCGATGACGTAAAGTTCGTACATGTTGCCGTAGGTCGGCGAGCCGCTTTTTAGTTGCGAGGCCATGATCACGCCGCCGAGGCCAGCCAGTAAACCACTCACGGCGTACACGAGCACGAAGACGCTTTTGACCGGTACGCCCGAGAGTCGCGCGGCTTCGCGGTTGCCGCCGATGGCGTAAACATAGCGGCCGATCAGAGTGCGAGTCATGACAATGTGTGCGATCGCGTAGAGTCCCAGCATGAGCACCACGGCAGTCGGAATCCCGGCGAAAGCTGTGCTGCGACCGAGCCAAATAAAGCTGTCTGGGAGTTGATAAATGGATTGTCCCTGCGCGAACAAATACGCCAGGCCGCTGGCGACGAGCATCATCGCCAGTGTCGTGATGAACGGCGGGATCGAACAGAGGGTGATCAGCAATCCCGAGAACGTGCCGACCGCCGCGCAGACCAACATCGCGGCCAGACAACTGATCAGCATCGCCAAGACGCTGGCTTGTTCTGCACCTTGACGACGGATAAGAAGCGCGGCGACCACTGCGGACAAGGCGATGAGACTGCCGACTGAGAGATCGATTCCTGCGGTGATGATGACGAGCGTCATGCCGATGGCGATGATCGCAATGACCGCAATCTGGTTCGCGACATTCAGCAGGTTGTCGGTCTTCAGAAAATTCGGCCAGCGATAGCTCGTGGGGGTCACGACCCGCGGCGTTCCGAGCGCCGGGAATTTTGAAGCGGTGCGATCAAAGACGCTCCAGTTAGCAGCCGATGGTGTGACAGCAATGACGTCGATCTTCGTCGTATTCTCCTGAAGATTTTGCAGCGCGGCGCGAGCGTCGGCCGGCTGGCCATTGACGCTCGCCCGGACGTTCGCGATGCGCGATTTCAGGGTGTTTACAAAGAGCACATCGTCGGGCGTGTCGCCGCCGACGACGAGCACGCTGTCGGTTGCTTGGATCATCGCCGCGACATGGGCGGCAGCATCGACTCCAACAGGCTGCTGCTCCGCGAGCGTCGCCCAACTGTAATAAATGCAGAGCAGGAGCAGTACGAAGATCATGCCGTAATTTGCTGCGAAGCGTGAAAATTGTTGTTTCATATTTATCCCACCGCCAAGGCCATGATTTGTTGTTGTGTCGCCGCCGGAACATCCGTGACTTCGCCGACGATTCGGCCTTCGTGCATGACCAAAACCCGATCGGACATGCCGAGGACTTCGGGCAATTCGGAACTGATCATGACGATGGCTTTTCCCGACGCGGCGAGCGCGTTCATTAGTAGATAGATTTCAAATTTCGCGCCTACGTCAATGCCGCGCGTGGGCTCGTCGAAGATGAGGACTTCGGAGTGCCGTTGGAGCCATTTCGCGAGCACGACTTTCTGCTGATTGCCGCCGCTTAGGTTTTGCGCAAGTGCTTCGTGATCGGGAATCTTGATTTTGAGTTGCGCGACGTAACCGGCGAATGCGCCACTCTCCTCTTTGTCGCGAATGAATCCGAACGAACTGAAGCGGCGCAGATTGGGAAGTGCGAAGTTCTCGCGGACGGATTGCTTCAACACGAGTCCTTCGGATTTTCGATCCTCGGTCAGCAGACAAATCCCGGCGCGAATGGCGTCGCTGGGATTGCGGATGTCAAGAGATTGTCCGTCCAGAGTGATGGTGCCGCTCTCGCGCGAATCCGCGCCAAAGATCAAACGCGCGGTCTCGGTGCGTCCGGATCCCACCAAACCTGTAATTCCGAGAATTTCGCCCCGTCGAACTTCGAACGAAACGTCACGAACCCGCGTTCCGCGGTTGAGGTTCTTGACCACCAGCCGCGCATTGCCGGGTGTGCGTGTTTCACGCGGAAATTCGTGGTCGATGCTGCGTCCCACCATCATTTCGATCAGAGTCGATCGATCGAGTTCAACGAGCGGACGGGTGCCAATGTGCTGGCCGTCGCGCATCACCATCGCGCGGTCGGCGATGGTGTAGATTTCGTCCAGACGATGGCTGATGTAGATCACGCCAATGCCGTGTTTTTTCAAGTCGCGGATGATCACGAACAGGCGCTCGACCTCCTGTGGTGTCAGCGTCGCGCTGGGCTCGTCCATGACGATGATCCGGGCGTCTTGCGAAAGCGCTTTTGCGATTTCGACGACCTGTTGCTGCGCGACGCTCAGTTGTCCACACGGCGTCTCCGGATCGATCTCGACGCCTATGCGCTTGAACAGACCGAGCGCCTTTTGATGCTCGTCGCCCGCATTCACGAAGCCCAGTCGGCTGCGTTCGCGTCCGAGAAAAATGTTCTCGCGCGCAGAGAGTGCCGGGACGAGGTTGAACTCCTGATAGATGATCCCGATGCCGGCGCGCTGGGCGTCCAGCGGCCCGGCAATCGAGACTGGATTTCCATCGACGGAAATCGTGCCGCAATCCGGGATGACCGCACCGCCGAGAATTTTGATCAGCGTGCTCTTTCCCGCCCCGTTTTCGCCGAGCAACGCGAGCACTTCACCGGCGTGAAGATCGAGGTCGATACCCTTCAGCGCGTGCACGCCGGGGTAGCGCTTCTCGATGCCTTTCATGCACAGCAACAGCGTGTCGGACAAGGTTGTGGAGGATTGTGAGACGCTCATTTGGTCACCGGAGGAGTCGGCGGCTGCTTGTCAACCTGAGTGGCTTTTCCGCCCGAAATCTTTTCAATGACGGCGGCTTCCGCGGCCACCGATTCTTTGCCAACATGCAGGCCCACATCTATGACAAACGACCGGCTTTGTCCCGGCGCAAGCTTCGGTACGCGGCCAAACTGACGTTCGATGCGCCGGTTGAACGGATAGCCGGTACCGGGCTCC
This sequence comes from Planctomycetota bacterium, assembly GCA_037129555.1. Taxonomy (GTDB): domain Bacteria; phylum Planctomycetota; class SZUA-567; order H5-PLA8; family H5-PLA8; genus JANXLS01. The sequence goes on along the minus strand of JBAXUS010000092.1, from coordinate 9,371 downwards.
AAACCTGTCACATACCCGTCTTCGACTGCCGCCGTATTTTTCCAGATCGTGAGATACGGAAGCTGCTCGGTCGAATAGCTCATTGAAACGCCGCGATCTGCCGCCGCGTTTTCAAGCAGGATCTCTGTCCGCTTGTTCGCATCCGCGTATGTTTCAAGCAAATAGACTTGTTCGACGAAACCTTTTGTCGGCCCGGCGTAAGTCGCAAAAGCGTCGATCCCTTCGGCGGCATGTGCGTTCATCGGCGCGAGGTGCTTGACCGGCGCGATGAGTTTCGCGTCTTTCTGAAGCAGCGGCGCGCCGAAGTTGGTGTGATAGATGATCTGAAATTCTTGATCATACGCGCCGTTGTTTTTGATCGAATCTTCGACGCGAATCGTGTTGGTGCCCGGAACGGTTGAGAGCTCGGCGGTGAGTTCCAGCTTGGGCCCGTAGAAGGCTCGTTCGTGAACGATGCCACGCACTCGGATGCGATTCGAGGGCGGCGGATCGATGATGACTTGCACTTCCGACGCGGGGATGTTTCCAATCTTGCCGTGAAGAGTCAGGTCCATCGTTGACGGGTCGCCCGTGTTGTTAATAAACTCGTCCTTGCCGGGATGCCCCGCGTATTCCAGACCGCAACGGACCATCCATTCGTTGAAACCTTCAAGCCATCCCAGCCCGCCCCGGCTGTCCAATCGGATATGTTGTGGATGCACGACTTCTTTGACGGGTGAATCCCAACCCAAACGCATTTCGCCCAATTTGACGTCGAGGACGTTCAAGCCGCGTGTCGGAATGAGACGAATCTGCATCGCCCCATTGTCGATCACAATGAGATCCACGCCTTCTTGTTTGCCGCCGTGAAGCGTGAGTCTTTTTACCGACCATGACACCGCGCCGGCAGCCGTCTGAGCGACGCCTTCAACCTTGAATTCATCGCGGTGGACGTTGTCGTTCACGCTGGCAAGCACGTATGTTCCGGGGCCGGATTCCGCCGAAACAAATCGTGTTGCCATGATCATCACCGCCATGAATAAGTTTGTTCGATTGGACACAGGCAAGGCTCCTTTATTGCGAGTGAAGAGTGCTTACGCTCCAAAAATATCTTCCAGTGCTTTGCGCATCACGCGTGGATCCGGATCAATGCCGGTCCAATGTTGAATGCCAATAACGCCTTGATTGACCAACATGCCAAGCCCGTCGATCACGTTGCAGCCGCGCGCCTCCGCGTCGCGCACGAGCCGCGTGCGGGGCGGATTGGGGATCACGTCGGCGACGACCATTTTGGGCTTTAATGTCTCGACGTTCAGTGCCAGCCGCGCGTCGACGCTGGGATAGAGACCGATTGAGGTTGCATTGACTACTACGTCTGTATCAGGCGGCACTTCGTAGTCGTTGTTCCACGGAACAAAGGTCGCATCGGCCTTTACTTTGGTTCGGAGCAGCTCGACCAATTCGCGGCCGCGTTGTTCGCCGCGATTGACGATGATGAACGATTTCGCACCGGCCAAAGCCATCTCAACGGAAATGGCTCGTGCCGCTCCGCCCGCGCCGAAGATGACCGTCTTTTTTCCGGCGGGATCGGTCAGAGCCTTGAGCGATTGGACGAAGCCCTTTCCGTCGGTGTTTTCGCCGATGAGTTTGTCGCCGCGACAGACGACGCAATTGACCGCGCCCATGACCGTCGCCGATTCGCCCAAACCGTCGAGATACTGGATCACCGAAACCTTGTGAGGAATCGTGCAGTTGAAGCCGCGGAAACCCATCGCCTTCGCGCCGCGGACGGCATCGGCCAGACCGGCGGACGAGACTTCGATAGTCAGGTAGCGCCAGTCCAACCCGTGGTGTCGATATGCCGCTTCGATCATCACCTGGGTTGGGTTCTCCGAAATTGGCTGGCCGAATGCGGCGGTCAATTCCTGCTTGAAGTTCAAAACCTTTGACATGTTTATGTCCTCTCTTCAAATCGTTATTTGAGCGACGAGTCTTTTTCCGCGTCGGCTTTGCGGTAGATGGCCGTGGGGATCAGGATTTCGGGCGGAACTTTTTCACCGTCGAAATGGTTGACGATTGTCTGCATCGTTTGGATGCCGATACGGTCCGGGAATTGAACCGGGTCGGCGTAGATTTTACTGTCCCGGATCGCGAGTTTACCTTCGGGCTGGCCATCGAAACCAATCAATTTGACCTGATTGGCCTTTCCAGCTTTTTCGAGTGCCGCGCGGGCGCCGAGTGCGCTGGGATCGTTGATCGCAAAGATCGCCGCGAGATCACCATGCGCCTGAATCGCGTCTTCGGTAGTCTTGAAGCTCTTGTCCTTCTGTCCGTCGCCGGGCAATTCCGCGACAATTTCAATTTTGCCTTTCGTGGCTTTGGCGTTGTGTGCTTCGACAACTTCCTTAAAGCCCTTGACACGCAGGATACACGACTCGGCCTGTTTGAAATCCAGAACGACGACTTTGCCACCCGCGTCCCCCAGCAGTTCGATCATCGCTTCACCAGCCATCCGCCCACCTTGGTAGTTGTCGGTGGCGATATGCGAAACGACTTTGGCGTCGGGGGCCAAACACTTGATGTCGAAGGTGAAGACCGGGATGCCCGCCGCGTTGGCTTCCTGAATGACCGGTCCGATGGATTTCGAGTCGCACGGCGAAAGCACGATCGCCGCAACTTTTTTGACGATGAAATCTTTGATTTGGTTCTGCTGCTTCGCCACATCGAATTCACCGCTGACAACCAGCGTGTCATATCCGCTTTTCGCCGCTTCAACTGCAATGGTATCGGCGATGACCTTAAAAAATGGGTTGGTCAGCGTCAAAACAGAAACGCCGATCGTTCCGCGCGATTTGCGCGCCGTTCCGTCTCCGGATGAAGCCGGTCCCGCCGCTGGTTTGGTCGCCTCTCCCTGGCCGCAACCGGATAAAGCCAGCAGAAGAGCTGCAGTGAATATCGATACGTTTCGCATGAATAGTCTCCTTTGAATTTGGCGGTCGAGGGTCTGCGCGCACGAAAATCTAGTCATTTTTACACCGATTTGCAATGGCAAGTTAGTACAAAGATGATAAAATTAATTAAAAAGTTGGCTTATCAATAGGAGCTACCCATGAATGCTGGACCAAAACACCGACAAGTTTTCGAGTATTTGAAGAGTAGGATTCAATCAGGCAAGGTGGACGCAGGCGGCCGTTTACCATCCGAGAACGAATTGGTCAAACAGCTCAAGACTTCGCGCCCCACGATCGCCCGAGCCATGCGCGACTTGCAGCAGGCGGGGTTGATTGATCGCAAAGTGGGGTCCGGAACATACGCCCGACAGCAACAACAGACCGGGCACAATCTGCTTGGGCTGCTGATTCCTGAATTGGGCGAGACGGAGATCTTCGAACCGATCTGCGGCCAAATTGCGCAGGAAGCACAAGCGCACCAGTACTCGATCCTGTGGAGCAATTTCAACAATTCGGATCCAATCCTGAAACGGCAACAGGCCCTGAAAGTCTGCGAGGACTACATCGCGCGAAAAGTCTCGGGCGTCTTCTTCGCGCCGATTGAAGGCACAACAGAAAGCGATCCGATCAATCATCAGATTGTGACGTCGTTGACGAAAGCCGGCGTTGCGATCGTGCTTCTGGATCGCGACATCGTGCCGTTCCCGCAACGCAGCCGGTTCGATCTTGTTGGGATCGACAACCGGCGGAGTGCATACATACTGGCCCAACACATGATTTCGATGGGCTGTCGACGAATTGATTTTCTGGCGCGATGCCATTCCGCGCCTACAGTGGCACTCCGCGTCTTTGGTTATCGCGAAGCGCTATACTCGGCGGGTTTGCCGTGCGAAGCCGACGCTATTCATTACGGAAATCCCGAGGACAAGGATTTCCTTTGCCAATGGATTCAAACGCGAAAACCGGACGCCGTTATCTGCGCGAATGATGCAACCGCTGCAGCGTTGATGCTCACGCTTGACAGCATGGGAATCACAGTTCCCAACGATGTTTGCGTGGCGGGGTTCGACGATGTTCGCTATTCGCACCTGCTGAGAGTGCCGCTTACGACGGTCTGCCAGCCTTGTCGAAATATCGGCACTGTCGCGTTGAACGCGCTGCTGAATCGAATCGAAAATCCTGGCATGGAACCCCGGGAAATACTGATCGAAGCGCCGATTGTCGTGCGCCAGTCGACGAGCCGTACGCCGGTCCCGAATCCCGACTCCAACCCAGATGCGTCCGGGTCCAAAAACAAGAAAGAAGCTGCCGTCGAAATTGAACACATCAAAAGCGAATCATGATTTGTGGGGAATCGAAAGTAAGACGATGCCCCAATGACGCTTGTGGCGGTTTTGTGGCGTGGGAGAGAAAAGCGGCGGCAATTTGCCAATCTGGGCTTCATAGGGTAATGTATCTTTTGAAGAGCACGAAAAAACTGCTTCAGAGAATCCCTCTCTCCATCCGCTTCTGCTACCATGCATAATTGAAAATGAATGACCTCCGTCTTGTTCGAACCCAGCTCCATAGGAGGGCCGGATTCGAATAATTTACATTTTTGCAGACATCGACATTGACCTTGAGGAACTCGCCGAGAAATACGACCGAGCCAAATCACCAAGCGAACGCGACCAAGTCGCAGAGGACATCTTCGCGCTGATCGGCGGTCGGATCAAGTCCATGATCAAGCGGGTTGGCCGTGGGCTGGCCGAGTAGGACCTGAACGGCCTTGCCCATGAGGCAATCATTGAAGCTCTTGAAAACTCCGGCGTGACGAGAATCAAGCGAAGCGAGGGCGTTTGGGAAACTTTGATCCAAAGCCTATTTGGAATAAACCGCCCCGTCCAAAACAAGAATCAGCGGCGAGGTGCTCTGAACGCTTGCCGGAATTTGAGTCAGCGTCAGCGAGAATTTTGCGTACTGGGCTGGCACCACACCCTTGACCGATCTCACGAGCACCGTCCATCTATCTTTTTCGGTCATGGCACTGCCTTTCGCGTTGAGTTTGAAATGCTGGGTGTAGCCGCCGACATCGACGACCAACATTTTACCCGTTGGAACAAACCCCGCAGGGATTAGAAGAGAACCCCTCAGCGTCAACACTCTCGGCTTTTGGAAAACTTTCGTCACGGGTTTTACAATAGTGATTGCCGCAGGAGCGATGGTCTTCCCGCCGGGAGCACTGGCGGAATTGTTGGGATTCGTCCCGGCGGCGAGTTCGACATTGTCGCTGTATCCGTCTCCGTCGCTATCCATTTCGCCGACGAGTGTCCCTGATCCGGAACCTGGATTGCCGCCGATCATCGGATTCACAGTCAACGTCAAGTTTGCGCTCGCCGTTGTGTTCTCGCTGCTGTTTACCGCCACGGTCACCGAGTACGTCCCTTTCAGTGTGTAAACGTGATTCACCGTCGCGCCACTGGCTGTCGTGCCGTCGCCGAAATTCCAGAGGTAAGTCAGCGCGTAAGGATTCGACGCGGCCGCGCTCAGTTGCACGGACAATCCAACTGTCGCCGGATCGGGCATCGCCGACGGCAGGCTTGTAATTGTCGGAACGGGAGGCGCGGCGCGGGTGACCGTGATCGAGTACTGTTTGACGGTTGAGTCCGCCGCCGTGACGACCACAGGAATGACCGTATCACCGATTTTCAGATTGATCGGACTGCTAGCGGTCCCGGACGACACAAGCGATCCGTTGACGGACACCGAAGACCGGTTGTCGGAGAGCGTTGGTGTTACCGTCACGCTCGTCGTCTCGTACGTCACCGCATCGTTGTAAGCGATCGTGGCACTGTTGAAGATGGGCGCAAGATTGCCGGCACTGACCGTCAAAGAAAACAAATCCGCGCTCGACGACGCAGTCACCACAAGCGACGCCGTCGCCGCTGTGCTCGTGAGATTCGCCGAGTTTGTCACCGTGAATTGAAACGAATCCGGGCCGTTATAGCCGGTCGTCGGCGTGTACCGCAGAGTCGGAGCCGTTCCACTCAAGACGCCGTGCGCGGGGTTCACCGTCACTTTGTACACCAGAGGTGTCAGTGCTGGGATGTTCGGATCGCTTCCCGCCAATGTGATCGCCATCGATGTGTTGAAAGCGACGTTTAAGATTTGCTCTTTGGCCGAGGGCGCACCCGCCGCGATATTCAACGAAACAGTCGCCGCTGTGCTTGTCACGTTCGCGGTGTTCGTGACGGTGAATTGGAACGAGTCCGAACCGTTGTAACCAGTCGTCGGTGTGTAGGTCAAATTCGGAACGGTGCCGCTCAATGTTCCATGTTGCGGATTGGTTGTCACAGTGTACGTCGGCGGAGTTAACGCGGGCACATTCGGGTCAGAACCGGTCAACACAATCGACGTTCCCGTGTTGAATCCAACATTCACGTTTTGACTATTCGCGACCGGCCCACCCTGAAGCGACGCAAAGGTGGCCGTGAGTTGGGTGTTTTGTGTCGGGAATAGAAACGCATTCGGGTTGGTGCCGGTCAATGCCCCGCTCCAGCCCGTGAAGACCCAGCCGGGTGCGGGAGTCACGGACAGTTCCAAGCGTTGACCTTCCATGACGCTGCTTGGGATCGCTGTGAAGGCAGCCGCGTTGTTCCGAGCGGTCACTGTGCCAAGTCCGACGATTCCCACACTGACATTGGCCAGCTTGATGACTTCAATTCCGTGATAAATCGTGTCGGGGTTAGTAGCGTCGGTAGCCAGGTTGACCAGTTGAATATCGCTGCCATTTGGCCCATGGTTTTGGAAGACCCAATCCGTGACCACAATCGACTGGGTCATCCACGTGTTGCTGCCCGTCTTGGTCACCGTGAACGCAGTCTTTTGACTGTTCCCGGCGGCATCGTATTGCAGCGCGAACTGTCCGGTGCCGCGGTCGAAATAAGTCACGTTAATCTGCACACGCTGGCCGGCTGTCGGCAGCAGATTGTCATTGATGTCGAAAGACATCGTATCCTTACCAGACGCATGGTCAGAGCGTCGGGCAAACCGGTCGTAGGGATGCGACGAGGACGTTAGCGGCCCGTTGATCCGCCAGATGCCCTTGCTGGTCGTGTCGGGGTTGATCTGGGTGATAAAGCGCTCGTAGTTGCCGGGAACAATCTTCCAACCGGAATCGTTAAATCCTACCAGACCGGGCGAGTTGCCTCGTTGTGCGTTTGACCCCAGGGTGGCTCCATTGAGATCGTCCATCTGGGCGCCTTGGGCAGAATACGCATTGCAAATAGCTGTATACCTTCCCGTGCTGCTTTGGTTTGCTGGGTAGTTTCCGTAGGAGGCCACCGGGAACTTCGCTGTATCAGAAGAATCGAGTCCTTCGTGCAGAATGCAGAAACCACCGCCGGCCGTGGCGGGAATCACTTCTGCCGCCCACTGGTTGAAGAATACGAAGGTAGATGTGTAATTGTGGATAGAACTGTCCTGTAAACTGTTCTTATTCACATCCCAGATGCTCATCCCGGCATTCAATTGCTCAACGGCCGCCCAATACATGCTCAACTGGATATTGAGTTGAAAGTAGGGCTGTTGAAACGTGTTGTCCATTTCGTTCCGGGAAAACAACTGTCTGCCTGCCGGATTCACCGTGAAGGCCTTGAACGCTGCGGGCACATCGTTGGAACTGCTTAGATGGTGGCCGCGGCCGTTTCCGCCGAACTTTGCTCCGAAACCGCCATGCACGTTGGCGACGACCCAGTTCCACTCGGTAGGATAACTAAGGATGTCCACATTCTGATACAACATGGGAATCACCGGTCCCGACCCATCCTGGAATGCGGCTCGGTAAACTTCGAATGCCCACAGACGAAAGGCTTGCCAGACTGGACCCGATTTATCAACATAGTATTGTGGAAAGTGCGTTTGAACATACGCGTCATTCTGATAGGGCACTTCGTCTCCCGTCGTGCCGGTATCGACGCGAACGAAAGCGACCCGAGCTTGCAGATTAGCCGGAAGGTCCTGGCGCACATGCTTGGCAAGCGCCTGAACCATTTCAGTGTAATACTGCTTGTAGTTCGGATCGAGGTAATCCCCAAATGTGTAGCTGCTGTCCGTGTATTGCGGAACTCCGCCGCCGTTGGCGGCTAATATCCACGGCGGCACGCCATTCGAGCCACCACCAATCGGTTCGATCTGGATGATAAATTTCTCGTTTTGGCTGTCGGCGAACTGCAATTGCGCATCCAGACTCGACCAATCGAAGGTGTGTCTCGCAGAATTCACATTCTGCCACGTGTTCACGTATTCCTGCCCACGGGTGAATGGATAGGTAGCGACCGTGTTATTTCCTCCCCGATCCCAGACACCATAGGCTTCCCTGGCCAAACCAAGTTCGGCGCGGGCCGACATCAGCGGAGTCATCAGTAGGGCGGCGAAAAGGACGAAGTAGAATTTCATGGATTGCTTTCCTCTCACGATCTCTGTGTAAGATGGGCTACCGGTTCGGTGTTTAATGGCGATGGGCATGAATGTGTTTTTCATTTCAGTTTCTCTTCTTCTCTCCGGTACACTCCACATCGATGCGTTCGCGGTTACATTATTTTTCAAGAAAACTGAACGCAAGACTGGGAAAAGTCGCACGCACTCGGACGCGTTCTTGTCAGATACGCGCGATCGGTTCCACATGACCTTCACTCGTTCCAAAGAGAAGAAATGGAAAAAGTTCTTTTTTTAGCCGGATTTGTGTAACCGCAGAGCATTTCACTGGCGTTTATCGGTGCGCAGGGAATGAGATTTCACGCCAAAGGACGTTCATCCTGGGCTTGCGATCTTTAACATTCCTTTTCTTGTGATTGTTCGAGTGGGCGGATCGTGTCGGAAATTTCACAGGTTTGGGCCTGCCAGCGCGGGATTCCGCGGACATGGCGGGCGCTTTTTCGGAGGCAATAAACATGAAATGCAAACTGTTTTTTCTTCTCGCCATCGTCGTATGCGGCTTTGAGGCCGGATCGACCCTTGCCGGCGAGGACCGCAGCGAAAAAAGACGCGAGGAACGCGCGATTGATTGGGACAAGGAAAAGATCGAGCGGGTCGAACTTCGCGCGGCCATCGAGAAGGAAACGCTGGTTGTCTCCGCAGAGCACAAGAAAGCGCTGGCCGAATTGCGCGCGAGCCTCTTGGCCGACAAAGATGGCAAATTCGATCATGTCGGCGTGCTCAAACGTCTGCATAAAGAGCACCGCGAGCTGGTCGAGCACCTGGTACGCCACATTCATGAAGCGCGCGAGGATGCCCACAGCAAGGACCGTCGCGACCGAAGGTAGGCTCACGGGGTGAAACGCCCCTTGGTTTAGCGTGTACCGATAAGTAAGGAGAGCAATTGAATGGTCGAGTCAGGTCCCCACATTCCAAGTGAAGCGTTTGTCCGCGCGTTGACCGAGAGCCAGACGGCTTTGCGCGGCT
>JBAXUS010000091.1:0-23739 GCA_037129555.1 Planctomycetota bacterium | reverse complement strand
AGACGCCCACACAAATTCCGAGAATTGCGGACAATCCTGTTTCGAATCGTCGTTCTTCATAGGGGGACATACATTCGTTGGGATCGGCTTCTGTTTTGCGCTTATTATCGTCAGGAGGATGTGACGATGAAAACGAATTTGGCTAGTTTAGTGATTCCGGCGACCTTTATTCTGGCTCTGTCGGGCTGCGGCGGTTCGACCACGGACCGAGTGATCGAGAGGAAAGTCGAGATCAAGGAAAACGGGAGCGAAAAGACCAAAGAAAAGATCCTGCACCAAAACCCGGACGGCTCGACGACGACGATCGAGAAGAAGACTGAGACGAAAGTCAAGGATGGCAGCGACGATACGTTGATTAAGCTTCCTGGTATCGAAATCAAGAAGAATTAGGCGGTTACGCCGATTGCTCTGACTCAAGCGATCTCCCATCGCGATCCCGCTGTCGCCCAGCGCGCGTTTGCGGCGATGATGAAGATGAAGAAGATCGATATCGCTGCTATCGAGGCGGCATGCTCTAATTAAATTTAAAAGTCGTTATGCGGGGTATAGTGATCAGGATACCTGACTGCGGCTCCCGGCTAAGGATAACGATCGATGTACAGTAGTGGAATCACGTCTGCCATTATTACATTCGCGGTGTGCCTGACGCTGTTGATTGCGAGACCGTCGGTTGCCAGAGAAGACGCCGCGCCATTGAACGACGGTGTGAGTTTTACGCGCGGGGTCATTCCGCCGATTGAGGTGACGAGCGAAGGGCATCTTTCGTCTGTCAAAAACGGCGTGACATTCGATGTGTATTTCGACAAGGGACTCAAGTCGAACGCGGCGATTTATGCGATCAATACCGGCCGCAAGCAACTGGTGCTGACTCCCAAGCAGCACAAAGCGATTTTGGACGATCTGGTCCGCAAGAAATTCACGGTCATCGTGGCTGATTTCAAGGACAAGAAGCTCGAGGGGCTGGAGCTTGAGACGTATGTGGTGCAACTGACCGCTAATGCTCGAGAGGCGGCTGACGGGGTCCTGCTTCCTCCGCTGGTTCCGCGCGCCTCACCCAAAACGAGCAAGACCGAAACGGTAGCCAACGACTATTTCACGCTGATGCCGGGATTCACGGTGGAGCGCGATGTGGCGTGGTTCCGCTACGGCGATATTCCTGAGGCCTTCCGGAAGGAAATCGCCCGGCAATTCGACAAACCGTTCAACGCCGCGGACGCTGATAAGGTCAACACGTACGATGTCATCTACCCGGTGTATGGCCCCGCCGTTCCGGTCCTGACGAATTATGGTTCGAATGAGAAAGGGCGGGAGGAGTATTACCCTTTGGAAGCCAGGTATCTGGTCCAGGCGTTTGCGTTGAAGAACATGGCGATTGTTCATCAGCAGTATTTCAATGATCCAGTCGGCGGCTATCCCAAGGGGTACCATTTATACGGCGATCAGTTTGCGGTCAGCTTCATGCGGCACCTGAAGGGCAATGCCGCGAAGTATCATTTAGATACGCAGAAGATATGTTGCTTCGGGCACAGCAAAGGCAGCGAAGTGCCAGGCATGCTTGTCAATAAGCTCAGGGCCACGCCTCCCTACTTGTTTGGTAAAATTAATTTCAACAAGAATAGCCTCAGTGAAGCGGACAAGACTCTCCGCTCTTCCAATGGAAACCTGTCCACGGAGATTGCCTGCGCGATTCTCGGAAATGGCGTCGCCAATAACGAAATGCTGAGTGACAAGACGCTGCCGTGGAACAACGAACCGACTAAAAACATTACGCCGTTTTTTATCTTTGCGGATCACGGCGAGCTGATGCGAAAGCGGACGCAGGACCTCGTCGCCAAGGCCAAGGCACACAGCGTGATCGTAGAGATGGCGGTGTTGAACGCTCACACGTGGCCCATCGGAAGCGCTTACGATCAAGCCTCTGCCTTTGCGGACCGGATCATGAAGCTCGACTATTAATAGGAACGGCTATTTACGGTACGGGCAGACAAAGACCTCTTCGGCGTGAAGATCAAGTGGGAGTTCTAACGCGGAAGAGTAGCAGCGTTCTTCCCGCGAATGAACGCGAATCGTCGTGAGCAGTGCAGTAATGAAGGAGAGCGTAGTCGGCTCTCCTTCTGTATTTATTAAAACAGTGATATACTCCCGCGCTTGAATGATGCCATCAATTGAACCCGCCATCTTGAAGGGAAGCGCCTGATGCTTTGGAGCATGAACGAATTTGTGTTGTTTGTTGTCGCACTCGTCGTTTTCGCCGGGACGATTGAGATCGGCTTCAGGCTGGGATTCCGACACTCTGACGCAGGCGACGACGCCACCCGTTCGCACATAGGCACGTTGCAGTCCGCTCTGCTCGGACTACTCGCCTTGTTGCTCGGATTCACCTTCGCCATGTCCGTCTCCCGTTACGACAATCGCAAATCGTTGGTCGTTCAAGAAGCCAACGCCATCGGTACGGCGCACCTCCGTGTCAAACTGCTGCCAGCATCGCGTCGCAATGATATCCTGGCAAAATTCAAAGCGTACATGACTGAGCGCATCGCGTTTTTAGACGCGGGTGCCGATCATTCGCGCCTCGAATCCGCTCACGCTGCGACGTCCCGAATTCAGACAGAGCTGTGGAATGTCGCTTCGTCGCTCAGCGTTCAAGACGCGCAAGCCATCCCAACAGAATTATTTATCAAAGCACTGAACGAGATGTTCGACATCAGCGAAACACACCGCGTCGCGCTGGAGAACCACGTCCCCGAAGTCGTCATCCATCTGCTCTTCATCGTCTCAATTATCGCACTGGGATTCATCGCCTATGGCAGCGGTCTGGCCCGAAAACGCCGCTTCACGTCCACTGCTATCTTCGCCCTGTTGATCGCGATAGTGCTCGCCACAATCCTCGACGTCGACCGACCTCGACGTGGACTCATTCAGGTCGGAAACGACAGCATGTACCGATTGAAAGCTGAGATCGAGAACTAATGCCAGTAGGTACGTTGAGTGTAATGATCTCGAGGGCAGTTGGCACTCAGTAATGCGTAACGGATTCTGTCCCGGCAGTTGACAACGCCCTCATTTCTGCGAAAATCAAGCCTTACCTAAATTCACAAGGAACTTCCGAATGGCAAATGATAACGTGACAAATGTGCATGTGGACGTCAAGAAGAGCCGGCTCGGTGGGATCATGCAATTTGTGCCTGGATTCCTCTACATCTTTGTGATCTATCTCATCGGCAGGAACTTCATTCCCAATCCGCGCGCTGCGTTTACGACGTTTGGCGTGTACAGCCTTTCGTGGGTCGAAGTGCTGTTGATGTTAAGTACCGTAGTTGCGCTTTTCGAGCAGAACAAAGTCTCTCACCCAGGCATCGACAACACGATGGAAGCCCTGATCATGGTCGGCATGGGCGTCGTTAATTTGATTTTGTTTATCCTCGGTGCCGCCAAAATTGCGGCGTTCTCGATCTTCAATAACACCGAATTCCTGATCATCACGTTTATCAGCCTGTTGACGGCAGTCATTGCGATTTTGATCAACGCGCGCACACTTCGCCGCAGTATTGGAATTGGCGATAACTAATCAGACGAAATGAAGGAGTGCCTTCAAAACTTCATTTTTTTAGACACATAACTGCTTCTGATCCATTACGTTGCAATCATTCCATTAGAATTATTTGAATTCTTTCTCACCTAGCGCGTCTAATAAGCGTATTGAGCCGAGTTCGGAGTCTGTGATTCCGAAGCGGGGGAACCAAAAGTCGTTGGGGTGTATCGCGCTGTTTCGCCCAGGCCGGTTTCGCGTTGCAGGATGACGCGGATCTCGCCCGGTTCGAAAATGTGCGAGGGGTACCTGAAGTCCCTAACCCGTCAGCTAACCTCGCAGGCCTGTTCAGGGCGATCACCAATCGTTTTCGCCCCCACAAAAATTTCAGTTTCGGCACGTTTGCATCGGTCTCGCGGCAGTCGCTCTGAGGTCGTTCGCCATTCGACGAGCCCCCTTCGAGCTTGACCAAGCCCGCGTTTCCGCCGCGCTTCAGAGCGCGCACACGTTGCGAAATCTGCTGCTGGTGTGAGGGGAAAACGTCATGCCTATGTTCCTCATTTACTCGGTACTGGCTATCGTCGGTATCGTTGTTCTCATCCCGTTGCTGATGTACATGATCGGTATCCGGTACATACCGCACAGTCAAATCGGCATCATCGAAAAGCTCTGGTCGCCATCCGGTTCGCTGAAAGGCGGCGGAATTATTTCGATCGATGGCAAGGCCGGCTACCAAGCCGCCGTGCTGCGAGGCGGTCTGCACTTCGGCTATTTTCCGTGGCAGTACAGCATCCACAAGCAGCCGCTCGTGCAGATTTCGGAAGGCCGCATCGGTTACGTCTACGCGCGTGACGGCAGCGCGTTGACGCCGGTCCAGACGCTCGGCATGCACATCAAATGCAACGCCTATCAGGACTCTGTCGCGTTCCTGACCGGCGGCGGGCAACGCGGTCGTCAGCGCGCGATTCTGCGTGAAGGCGTCTACGCCATCAATCTGGCGCTCTTCGTCGTCATCGCAGAAGATCGCGTCTACACCGGGCCGGTCAGTGACAAGGAAGTCGCGAAATGCACGGAATGGCAAACGCTGCTGCGTAAAATGGACGGCTTCAAGCCCGTCGTCGTCGGAACTCGCCGCGTTGAAACGGACGCGAGTACCAATCAAAAGGATCAGGCCGAAAGCAGCACGACGGTGCAGATCGTCGATCAAATCGGCATCGTCACCGTTCATGACGGCCCGACGTTGGAAGCCGGCGAGATCATCGCGCCGGACGTTCACGCGACCGATTCGAAGCTCGGGCATTCGTACTTCCAAGACCCCGAAGCCTTTCTCGATTTGGGCGGTCGACGCGGTAAGCAGTTGCAGGTGCTGACCGACGGCACATTCTTCATCAACCGCTGGTTCGCCACAGTGGAATTGAAGAGCAAGACGCTCATCCCCATCGGCTACGTCGGCGTCGTGGTCTCGTACTGCGGTCAGACTGGCGCGGACACCACCGGCGAAGGCTTCCGCTACGGCGAGCAAGTCGAATCAGGCCAGCGCGGAGTCTGGAAGAGCGCGTTGACGCCCGGAAAATACGCGTTGAACCCCTACGCGATGAAAATTGAACTCGTGCCAACGGTCAATTTCGTCCTGCGTTGGATCACAGGAGAAGGAGAAGATCACGGCTACGATCGGGAACTCACCAGCATCGACTTGATCACTGCCGACGGCTACGAACCGGTGCTGCCGCTCTCGCTGGTCGTGCACATCGATTACGAAAAAGCGCCGAGCGTCATCCAGCGCTTCGGCGACGTCAAGCGCTTGATCAGCCAGACTCTCGACCCGATCCTCGCGTCCTACTTCCGCGACATCGCGCAGAGTTCGCACATGCTCGACCTGATGATGAAGCGCGACGACATCCAGAAGCGCGCGACAGCCGAACTCGGCAAGCGCTTCGAAGAATACGACATCAACTGCGTCGCCGTGCTGATCGGCCGACCGAGTTCGAAAGCCAAAGCCGGGCAGGACGACGCCATCGAACGCCTGCTCGACCAGTTGAGAACGCGCCGCTTGGCCGAGGAGCAGGTCGCGACGTTCTCGAAGCAGCAGGAAGCCGCCGTCCGCCAGCGCGAATTGAACGACGCAAAGGCCGGCGCGGAGAAGCAGATGGAGTTGACGCAGACGAAGATCAACGTCGAGATCGCCCACAACCGCGGGGAGGCGCAACTGGCCGAAGCGCGTGAGTTGGCGAAGCGCGAAGTGGCGATGGCCGAAGCCGAAAAGTCGAAGAAGATTTTGATGGCCGAAGCCGACAGCCGCTCGAAACAGCTCAACGCAGAAGGCGAATCGCGCGCGAAGGAATTGATGGGCCAGGGCGAAGCGCGAGCCAAGGAACTCGTCGGTAAAGCCGAAGCCCTGCGCGTCGCCAGCCTGGGCATCGCCGAAGCGACGGGCCTGTACCAGAAGTTGAAAGCGTACGGCGACCCGCGCATCTACGCGATGCAGCAGATCGGCGAAAACTTCTCGAAGAGCGCGCAACCCTTGGTTCCGGACCGCGTGATCGTGATGGGCGGCAACGGAGGTGGCAATGGACAGCAGACAGGGGAGGGAGGCAACACCCAAATCCCCAGCGCCCTGAACCTGCTCTTTACGTTGATGATGGCCGAAAAGTTCGCCAACAACAACACCAACGACCGCACCGGAATGGAGGAACTCGAACGCTACGCCGCCGAAGTCACGAAGGCGGTGGCGGAGCAGAAGAAGGAGTAGCCAAGTCTCAGTCCTAATCCAATAGCCCCACCGCGCCCCGGAGCCACTCCTTCCGGGGCGCTTTTTTAGCCAAGTTTTTAAAACTTTCACACGCATGACAGGTTATACAGCCCCGAAGTCACACGCACGTCATGCCATATCAGCCCCGAAGGGGCGACATAATGTAGCCCAGGCCGTAAGGCCTGGGTTTAGATGCGTGAATAAAAGAGGCCTGAAGGGCCGACATAAAAAAGATGGGCACTCGGTTCCTTTAGATAAACCCCTCAACCAGTTCTCGTCGCACTCAACCCACCCCCGCTCCCAAACAATCACATTGTGCCTTCAGCCGCGTCAGCGGCGAAAGTTCAAGTAGCCGTGCGCGTAGAGAGCGAAGCGAACAAGCCCACGGAATCGCAGCCCAGAATCCGTCCCCAGCAGCGTAGCTGCGAAACCCAACCCCTTATCAATTCCCGTTCCCACACAATCACATCGTGCACTCATCATCCCACAAAATCAGTCCAATACGCTATATTATGTCAATAAGACCCCTATCGCTAATTTCAATGAAACACCCTCTTATACAACGAAAATGCTCGTCCATTTTCAATCGATTTTTTAAAAATCCGGATCAGATAGTGTTAACTTTTTAAGTTCAGAACTATGCTACGTCTGTCTCGAAGTTCTCCAAACCTTTTCAAAATTTCATGATCCCCAACTAGCCTCAAAGAGGCAACATGAGATAGCCCAGGGCCTCAGCCCTGGGTCCAATCCCCAATCGAAGAATCAAGCCCCAAAGGGGCGAAATAATGTAGCCTAGGATACGAAATAACGGGCACATCTCCGATTTTTCTTCACTCGCTTTTTGCCCTTTCTTCATGTCTTTGCGCCTCTGCGAGAGCCACCTTCCATTCCAATTTAAGGTTGCTTCCCGACAGAAAACTCATAACCTAAAATCCAGTAAGCCATGTCTCGTTAAAGCGCACGAATCAACGCATTCTTTCGTTCTCGAACCGGTCGGAGATTCCCTGTGTTCATTCCATCGCGTATCAACATGCACAGACTGATGTGTTTCGTCGCCATTCTGGCCACAGCAGGACTCCTCCACGCCGCCCAGCCCGTTCAAGGCACCGTACAGGCCTTCGGTGATAACTCGTTCGGCCAGTTGGGCAACGGCTTTGAATACAAATTCCCTCAGGCCAGTATAGCCACAGGCATCGCGAAGATTGCTGGTGGTGCGCAACACACGCTCGCGTTGAGAAATGACGGTACCGTCTGGGCGTGGGGCAACAACTCCGCCGGCCAATTGGGAGACGGCTCCTATACCTCCAGCACCGTCCCCGTTCCTGTCATCTCGCTGACCAATGTGACGGCGATTTCGGCCGGGTTCGCCTTCAGTCTCGCCTTGAAAAACGACGGCACAGTCTGGGCCTGGGGTGCCGGATTTGACGGACAATTGGGCCTCGGTCCGATCGATTACAGCACCGTCCCCGTCCAAATCAGCGCCCTCACTGGCGTCACCGCGATATCTGCCGGATTTTACCATAGTCTCGCGTTACTGGGCGACGGCACGGTGATGGCGTGGGGCGACAATCAGTACGGCCAGTTGGGCATCGGCTCAACGACAGATGGTAGGCTTCCCGCCCTTGTCCCCAACCTCACTGGTGTGACGGCGATTGCGGCCGGATTTGCGCATAGTTTCGCGTTGAAAGGCGACGGCTCCGTTGTGGCTTGGGGATTTAATGGCGATGGAGAATTTGGGAATGGAAACACAACCAACAGCAATCTTCCCGTGCCCATCAGCGCATTGGCAAATATCGCATCGATCACCGCTGGCGGCTTCCACGGCCTCGCGAAAAAGAACGACGGCACCGTCTGGGTCTGGGGAAAAAATCTCAACGGGCAACTGGGAATCGGCGATTTTATCAACCGCCTGACGCCCGTTCAAAACAGCAGCCTGACCGGCGTCACGGCACTCTCTGCCAACTATGACCACAGTCTCGCGCTTGCTGCCGACGGTTCACTTCTGGCCTTCGGCGAAAATGGAAATGCACAACTCGGCGACGGAACGAAAACATCAAGCAACGTCCCCATTACTGTCTCGCTGACCGGCGTGACCCGCATTGCAGCCGGCGAGTTTTTTAGTCTCGCGGTAAAAGGCGACGGGACGGTTTACGCGTGGGGCAATGATGTCTTTGGGCAGTTTGGAAATGGCAGGGCATCGATCGAGAGTGTTGCCGTCGAAGTCCCCGGTCTATCAAATGTCACCGCCATCGCGAGCGGCAACAACCACAATCTCGCCTTAAAAAACGACGGGACCGTGTGGGCCTGGGGCTCGAACAGCAATGGCCAGCTGGGTAATGGCACGTTGGTCGACAGCACTTCGCCTGTCCAGGTTGGAAGCCTGTCGGGCGTGGTTGCCATTGCATGCGCCGTAAACCATAGTCTGGCCTTGAAATCAGATGGGACGGTGTGGGCATGGGGAAGCAATTCGAACGCTCAGCTTGGCGACGGCGGCAACACCGACTCAAACGTGCCCAAAAGTGTCAGCGTACTTGCTGGAGTGACCGCCATTGCGGCAGGCGGCTTTAGCGGCAGCTACAGCCTGGCATTGAAAGGTGACGGGAGTGTGTGGCTATGGGGCTTTGTCGCTGGAACTGTGAAGAAAAATTCTACGAATATTGTCGCCGCTCAAGTTCCCACCCAGATCAGTGGTCTCACCGACATTACCGCCATCGCCGGAGGCGGCATGCATCTGCTCGCATTGAAAACCGATAAAACTGTGTGGGCGCTGGGAAACAATGCTCACGGCCAGCTTGGCAACGGCAGCACCCGACTGAGCACCAAGCCGGTCCAGGTCAAAAGCCTTGCGAACGCCGTCGGTATCGCAGCGGGAACCTTTCATTCCCTGGTGCGCTTGCAGGATGGAACCGTCATGGCGTGGGGCGCAAATAACGGGGGGCAATTGGGAAATCTAACGACCAAAGATAGTCGAGTTCCAGTCAAAGTCTTGCTTCTGAACAACGCGGTTTCAATTGCCGCAGGCTACAGCCACAGCCTAGCGGTGAAATCCGGCGGAAGCGTGCTGTCATGGGGAGGCAATAGCAGCTCCCAATTGGGCAGGACCACCAACACCTTTTCACAATCAGGCGCAGCTGGACTCGTCCCAGGACAAGTCGACACCATCAGCGGCACCGTTGCAGTTTCGGCCGGTGCGTCACACAGCCTCGTCCTCCTCAACGCCGCCACCCCCGCCGTAACATCTCTCAGTCCTTCCACCATTCTCGAACAACTCCCCGTCGGCACCCAAGTCGGCTCTCTCACCACCTTCGACGCCAGCGGTCTCAACAAGACCTTCACCTACGCCTTCGCCACCGGCGACGGCGATACCGACAACGCTTCCTTCTCGCTCGCCACCGACAAACTGCTCACCGCCGCAGTCTTCAACTTCGCGACCAAATCCTCCTATTCCATCCGCATCCGCACCACCGACAACCTCAACAACGTCGTCGAAAAAGCCTTCACCATCAACGTCCTCGCCACGCCTAACTCGGGTACCGACGGCACTGAAAATGTCTCCAATGTCAATGGCGACGACGGCTTCGTCGTCAATCCGATCAACGACCTCGTCATCTCCATGATCAGCAGCAACGGCGGTGTGATCCAACTCAAAATCGACATTACGCCTGGCCTCAATGAACTGGAAGCCTCCACCGATTTCGAAGACATTCCGGGGCGCAGCGCCCTCGTCACCGGCTTCACGCCGGTTCACAAATTCATCCAGAAAGGCATCTTCGTCGCCACCGTCACCGTGGTCGAAAAAATCTCACGCATTAAAGTCGCCGTCGGCCGCAAGATGATCAATATCGATCAATCCGAAACCGAAGCGCCAGTCGTCAACGTAGTTGGTGCGCCGCGAGCGCTGGGCAAACCATCCAGCACCCGCATTCCCACCACCAGCATGGAAGGTAAATTCTTCTTTGGTGGCATTAGTCCCGATACCGTCAAATATGTCGGAACATTCATCCTGCCGGCCGGCTTCAATCCCAGCCAATCCAATGAATTCTCGTTCGGCATCGGCAACATCATCATCGATACCGTGGTCGACGAAAAAGGCAAGATGACCGCTGTCGCCAACACGCAGCACGCCGTCAACAATTCCTACTTCCCAAAACTCGCCATCAAATTCTCCGGCATCCGCAAAGGCCAAGTTGCCGTCGGAGGCGAAACCGCCACCTTCAGCGCTACCGTGCTAACCGGCGCACTGTCCAACAAAGGCTTCGACACCGAAGGCATCACCAACGCTGCCGCCAAAGATCTCGTCCCCGGCCAATCCGCCTCACGCTTCATTCAAGTCTCGTACAACTTAAGCGGCGTCGCCTACGAAGACCGAGCCGACGTCGTCTTCGTCCTCAACACCGCCAGCGATTTTGGAACCATCTCGGGACGCGTAAGGAAGTAACTTCACGACAAACGGATTAGTGTAGGCAGGCCATACAACATTGCATAGCCTGCGCCTAAATCTCATTGACTTCCCGCTAGCTCTAAAGTAGATGCGTGTCTGCCATCTGCCTATGCGCCGTCTGAACCTGAGTTCTCGGCCTAGCCAATCGGAACCTGCAATTTCGCACAAAGATGTGTTGCCTTTCAGTGTAATTGTAAAAGAATTGTCAAACTTGCACAGGTAGTGAAGAATATCCCGATGGTGCGTCTGTTAATGTATACTGGCAATGAATTGTCGGTTGCATCACGCACCCGTTTCACGATTGGAGCACCATCATGATTCGCATGACTCTCGTCGCATGTCTGGCCTTTGTTGGTCTGTGTTCAATCGTTCCCCTTCACGCCTCCGAACCGCCTGCGATGGTCATTCATGAATGGGGCACGTTTACGTCGATGCAGGATGAATTTGGGAATTCTCTCGGTGGGGTCAACAACGAAGAGGAGGAATTGCCACAATTCGTTCACACGCTGGGACATTTGGTTCAACAGCAATCACGCACAAATTTCGGGACATCTAAAGGCATGAACCGTTGCCGGCCTGATGTTTCGATGCGCCTCGAAACACCGGTCATTTATTTTCACATGCCGCCCGGCGTCAAAGAATCACGCGTTGATGTCTCGGTCAAATTCAACGGCGGTTATCTGACTCAATTCTTCCCCATCGCCACGTCAATCCCGACTGATGCGAAAGGATTGAACGAGATCATTACCTCTAAAACGCAAGGCGCGTTGACGTGGAAAAATCTCCTGATCGGAACGAACGTCGAACCGCCGAAAACGCCTTCGGCAATCTGGAACGCACCGCGCAAAGTCGAAGCCGCTTCCGTCCTCGCTCAACCTGCAACGATCACATCGAACGTCTACGATAACGCGATCCAAAAGGTCGTACCCCAAACAATTTCTCAATCTGACAAATATCTGTTCTACCGCGGTGTGGGTCACTTGGACGCTCCGCTGCGTGTGTTCCGCAACAACGACCAACTCAGTTTCGCACCCCAGGCAGAACTGGTGAAAACGACACTCAAAACCAATCAGATTCCCAAAGCGATCTGGTTGGTTGACATCGCTGAAACCGGCAAAATTGCCTGGCGCAAGCAGGTGTTGAAGATGCCTGAAAACGCACTCGAAGAGAACGAACAACCCGCCGTCATGGGCACCGTGTCTGCGCTTTTTTCCGCTACGGATTACAAGGATGAAGCCACTCGAGAAGGTGCACAAGGCGGCTTAAAACAGGATTTGAAAACTGCGTTGATGCAGGACGGAATGTTCGACGATGAAGCGCAAGCGTTGCTGAACACGTGGGACGAATCCTATTTCAAGTCCCCAGGCTTACGCGTCTTCTTCATGGTGCCGCAAGCGTGGACGGACAAAGTCCTGCCGCTCGACATCCGCTCCGAACTGCCGCAAGCCCCGATCAAACGCGCGATGGTTGGACGCATCGAATTGATCACTCCGGCTCAACGCGAACTCGCCGCCCAAATCATCCAATTCGGCCCGTACTCCCAAAAAGGCCGCCAATGCTACCTCCAACTCGGTCGTTTCCGGAATGTGATTTTGATGGATGTGAAGAATAAATTAGACTCAATGGTTCACAACAATTGAGAGTTTTTTGCATGACGCAGGCACTCGGAATGATAGCGTCGCGCTCCTGATTTATTCATCGTCCGATTTCTTCTTCTTGCCTTTGCCGCCTTTTTGTTCGCCCGGAGGCGTGATGTGGGTGTTTGGCGTAGGCATCGGCGCTTTGATCGCATCGCGCCATGCGACTAATTTAGCCTGCAATTCTTTCGTCTTCTCCGGATTCTTTTCGGCGAGATTTGTGCGCTCGCCGATGTCGTCTTTTAGGTTGTACAATTCCAGTTTGTGGCCTTCGAGAAATTCCATCAGTTTCCAATCGCCGGATTGAATAAGCGAGACGGGCGTGGTTCGCCACGTGTTTCCGCCTGCGCCGAGGTAGCCTGGGAAGTGCTGATATATTGCGTCGCGTGTCAGCGAGGCTTTTGGATCGTGGAAGAGTTTGACGAGGCTCTCGCCGTCGAGCACGTGTTTGGGCTTCGGCGCTCCGGCGATTTCGAGCAGCGTCGGATAGATATCCACGTGAATCGACGGCACATCACAGAGCGCTCCGGCGGTCGTCACGCCAGGCCAACGGACAATGAACGGATCGCGAATACCGCCTTCGTACAAACTCCCTTTTCCATTTCGCAGCGGCGCGTTATCCGTGATGCTGCCGCCTTGAATACCTTCGCGTTCGTAGCCTCCGACGCCGCCGTTGTCGCTCGAAAAAATCAGCACGGTGTTTTGGGCGAGCCCCAATTCGTCGAGCGTTTTCATCACGCGCCCAACACTTTCATCAACACTGTAAATCATCGCAGCATACGCCGGATCGTGGTGTCCGCCGGCGGCAGGTTTGGGTTTGAATTTGGCGATCAATTCCTTCTTGGCTTCGTGCGGAGCGTGGACGCCGAAGTGCGGCAAGTAGAGGAAAAACGGCACATCCTTTTTGCGTGTTATGAAGTCGACAGCTTTGTCGGTGAGCCAGTCGGCGAGGTAAATTCCCTTTGGATAATCGACCGGTGGCTGCGTTTTGAAATCGAAGTGAACGCCCATCGTAGTGATCGCTTCATCAAATCCGCGTTTGCTCGGATGGTGTTCGCCGGTCTGCCCGAGATGCCATTTTCCGAACATCGCCGTGGCGTATCCAGCGGCCTTCAGTTGCTGCGCGATGATCTGGCGGTCGAGTGGCAATTCAGTGACATTGTCTGCCGGACGCAGTGGACGGCTCTGCCACTCGAAGCGCCCGATTCCACCGACTGTGTACACGCCCGTGCGCGCACCGTATTGTCCGGACATCAGCGCTGCGCGCGTGGGCTGGCAGTTCTGGCAATTGTGATAACACGTCAGTTTCAGACCCTGCGTCGCGAGCCGATCAATGTTCGGCGTCTCGTAATATTTTGACCCCTGACACGCGAGATCCATCCAGCCGAGATCGTCGGCGAGGATATAAACAATGTTGGGCTGAGACGTGCGCTTTACGGCATCAACTGCGTGAAGCGTCATCACGTGAAGCAGACACAGAAGGGCAAGAAACGAGCGATTTGACATGTTGGAGTGACCTCAAAAAGTTAGCGTCGAATGCTATTTGTTTGGCGTCGCACGAACAGTGACTTATTTTTTCGCCTTGCGCGGTGCTTCTTTTTCGCCGTGATCGACGGGATAAAGCAGCACTGGATTTTCTACACTGCCAGCCGGGCGAATCTCCGTGCTGTTCTTCGCCCCATCGCCAATCTCTGCGGTCATTTTAACGACGAGCGGTTTCAACCGCGCGATAACATCGGCGTTTTCGGCAGCAACATCGGTGCGTTCGCCGATGTCTTTGTCGAGATTATAAAGACGCGGTTTGTCGAGCGAAGCTACAGTCGCTTCGCCTTTATGTCCCATGCTTTCATTTTGGTTTGCGAAAGCCATTTTCCACGGGCCGGAGCGGACGGCCTGCAATTTGTAGCCTTGGAAATAAAAGTGCGCTTCTCGCTGGGATTCTGTTGACATTCCGAAGAGCAGCGGCGCGATGTCTTTGCCGTCGATCTTCTTATCCGTCGGCACACTTCCGCCTGCGAGTTTGACGAATGTCGGCAGGAAATCAATCGTTCCGGCGACCGCGTTACAGACACTTCCCGGCGCGATTTTTCCAGGCCACATCGCGAGTGTTGGCTCGCGCATTCCGCCTTCCCACGTGCTGCCTTTTCCGCCGCGCAAGGGTCCTGCTTCGCCAGCATCTTTGCCATGCGAAAGCCACGGGCCGTTATCGCTCGTGAAGAGCACCAGCGTGTTGTCAGCGAGTTTTAAATCGCGCAATGTGTCGAGAATTTTCCCGGTACTCCAATCCACTTCTTCAACCCACGCGCCGAAGCGTCCGTTCGTTGATTTATCACGGAAATTCGCGCCGGGATGAATCGGCGAATGCACAGCCGTGTGCGGCAAATACAGGAAGAACGGATGCTCCTTATTCTCGTTGATGAACTTCAGCGCTTCGTCCGTGTAACGCTCCGTGAGTCGATCCTGATCGTCGCCTTCGAGCAGTTCAATCACCTTCTCATCGCGAACCAACGGCACGACCAACTTGCCGTTGACCTTCGCTTTTTTCATCATGTCATTCGAATACGGTAGACCGAAATAGTGGTCGAAGCCATGTCGCGTTGGGAGGAATTCAGGCTGATCGCCAAGGTGCCATTTTCCGATGCAGATCGTTGCGTAGCCTTGCGCCTTTAACAACTCGGCGACCGTGTGTTCGTTTTTGCTGATGCCATTTCGCCCACCTGGTCCGAAGACGGCCGGAATCGACACGCGCGGACCGTAGCACCCCGTCATGACCTGTGCGCGCGAAACGGAGCAGACGGGCGCTGCATAAAAGGAGGTGAGCTTCATACCACCTGCAGCCATGCGATCCAGGTTCGGTGTGCGATTCTTCGTCGAGCCGAAAGGACCAATGTCGCCGTAACCCATGTCATCAATAAATATCAAAACGATGTTGGGTTTCATCGCATCAGCTGCGTGGAGAGACGACGATCCGAATGCCAGCATCAGTATGAACGCAACGCCCACACGAAAAAGTATTCGACTAAATTTTGTCACGGCACTTTGCAGCATCGTAAATTCCTTTATAACTCAGTGACTTGTTTTCTATTGCGTACGAGGGAAGCATGAACCTCGTATACACCACTCGAAAAGACATCGAGAGATCATTGTCGGTTTCAATCTCGTTCACGGGATAAGGATTCACATGAAAATCGTACACACACTCCTCGCTCTCTCCCTCTTATTGTCCTGCGTCCCCGTCCGTGCTGAAGAGTTGCCGTCGATTGATGACTTGACCGCGAAAGCGACGAAGGGTGATGTGTCATCCCAACGCATGCTCGCGATGCGATACCGCGACGGCAAAGGCGTGGAGAAAGATAATGTGCAAGCCTTGCGCTGGGCGCATCTCGCAGCCGACGCGGGTGACGGTGACGCGATGGATATGATTGGGCACATGTATTTGCGCGGACAAGGCGTGACGCGCAGCCCGGCCATAGCGTTCGGATATTTCTTCTCTGCCGCCCCGCATTCGTCCCAAGCCGCATTCAATTTGGGTCAGTGCTATTTTGGAGCGCAGGGAACAGATTTGAACATTCCAAAAGCCATCGAGGTATGGAAGAAAGCATCCGATAAAGGCAGCGCTCGCGCGGCGTCGAAATTGGCGATGATTTATCTCGCTGGCGAAGGCACCATCGCCGCAGACCCACAACTCGCGCGAAAGTATGCGACACGCTCGGCTGACTTGAATGACGTCTCGGGACTTGTCGTGCTTGGCGAAATGCAATTTCACGCGGGCGAATTGGAGCAAGCAAAAGCAACCTGGACCAAAGCGTCGAAGATGAAACCTGTTAAAGCAACCGGCCAGCCCACGCAACCGTCCGACCACATGTCCGCGCAAGAAGCCGCTGATTTGTTGAAGTTGATCGACTATCGAAAGCGCAAATCTGAACCCGGTGTCTTTGCTTACGTCGATGCGCAACATGTTCATCAAGGCTTCAACAATTGCGGCGCGACCAGCGTGACGATGCTCGCGCGATTCCAAGGAAAAACGCTCGGCGCTTGGGATTACAAATTGCTCTGTCCAAGCCAGCCCGGCACCGGAACGGATTGGGGCGATCTATTGAAGGCCTCCGAGAAAATCGGCCTCATATGGAAGCTCGTCACGTTCACGCCTGACGACGACGGCTTTAAGAAGGGGACGGATTTTCTGAAGTCCGAAACCGATGCGGGGCGTCCCGTCGTGATCGATTTCAAATTCATCGGCCCCGAATATCCGAATGGCGAAGCCGGTCACACGTTGACCGTCGCTGGCTACATCGCCGCCGAAAACATCTACATTCTCCGCAATCCTGCCATCGCCTCGCCGGGATTGGAACTCATTGCTGCCGCCGATCTCGACCGCTATTGGCGCTCGAATCATTACGGTGCACTCGCTAAAAATATTCTTTCGCGACCGGCGATTGTCATCGACAAGCAATAACTCGCGTCAACGTTCTCGTTCGCTACGCATACTCTCAACATCGGAATCCAAACGCCCATGTCGAAACCGTTCTCACTGATCGTCGCCAGCGCGTTGCTGCTCGCTCTCGCAACGCCCGCGTTGTTCGCAGAAACGTTCGTGCCCGGAGTCGCCAACACCAAACTCGATCCCGAGCTCAAAGGCCATGTGCTGATCGAAGAGTTGAATTGCGCGGCGTGCCATTTGGGCAGCGACTCGCTGACTGCTCAATCGAAAAAAGCGCCGCGCCTCGCCGACATCGGTTCGCGCGTCAACCCCGCTTATATCGAGGCATTCATTCGCGCACCGCACACCATTAAACCCGGCACGACCATGCCGGACGTTCTCGCGCAACTCGGTGACGACAAAAATAAAGCCGCCACCGCGATCACGCATTTCTTGCTCTCGCTCAAGAAAAATAATTTCGCACCGCAAGCGCCCGACACCGTCGCCGCCGAGCAAGGCAAACGCTTGTTCCACGCGCGTGGATGTGCCGCATGTCACTCCCCGCGCGATGAAAAAGGCGTCGAACAAATGCCGGCGACTTCGGTGCCGTTGGGCGCGTTGGATAAGAAGTACAGCTTAAAGAGTCTCGTCAATTTCCTCCAGCAGCCTCACACGTCGCGCCCCTCCGGACGCATGCCGGACATGCACCTGCAAAACGAGGACATCAATCGCATCGCTCACTTCCTTCTCCAAGACACCCGCGTCCCCGGCAACCTCGCGTTCACGCTGTATCGCGGCCCTGTGTATGAAGGCTTAACCGCCGACAAAGTCAAAGCGGATCGCTCGGGTCACGTCAAAGATTTCGCGCTCGAGAGCATCGGAACCGTGCAGCATCACACCGCGATCAAGTACGACGGTTGGATCAACATCCCCGACGCCGGGCGCTACACGTTCTTCATCAAAGCCAACGGTGCAACGCTGACGCTTGATGGAAAAGAGGTCGTGAAACAGGAACCGAGTGATCGACGCGGCGTGAAACAATTCGAGGGCTCGGCTGATCTCGCCGCAGGCTGGCGCAAAATTCAATTCGTTTATTTTCACACCGGGCGCGAAGCGAAATTCTCGTTCGACATGAAAGGCCCGAAGTTTGAACGCGCGCCGATTCCGTCGTCGATGCTCTCGATTTCCAACGAACCCATCCCGGCATTCGAACCGCTCAAAATCGATCCTGAACTCGCCGCGCGCGGACGCGATCACTTCGCCAAATTCGGATGCGCAAACTGCCACACTGACCTTCAAATCCCAGTAAAACCCGCGAGCGGATTTGCAAAACTCGCAGCGTCGAAAGGCTGCATCGGCGAAACGCCTGGATCATGGCCGCGTTTCGATTTGAGTACCGAGCAACGCAGCTTGATCGCCAATGCACTTCCCAGCGCAGACAAACTAAAACTTACGGACAAGCAACTCCTCGAGAAGTCAATCGCGACGTTCAACTGCACTGCCTGTCACGAACGCGCGGGCCTTGGCAAAGTCGCGGGCGACCGGAACGAACTCTTTACCGGCACGCAAAACGAACTCGGCGATCAGGGGAGAATTCCTCCGCCGCTCACGTTCGTCGGCGCGAAGTTGAAGCCGGAATGGATGGCCGACGTAATGCTGCGCGGCAAACGTCAGCGCACTTATCTCGACGTCTCGATGCCGCAATTCGGCGACGCAAATGTCGGTCATCTCGTCGAACTTTTTGGCAAAGTTGATGAACTCGAAACCGTGCCGATCCCGCAACTCGCGAACATCACCGAAGCGAAAACGGCGGGCTGGGAGATGATGGGTACGACCGGTTACGGCTGCATCGGATGCCACGATTACAACGGACAGAAAGCCGCCGGCCCTGGCGCGCTCGACATCGTTTTCGCCACCGAGCGCCTTCAGAAAAATTGGTTCCACCTTTATATGCGCGCGCCGATGCGCTTCCACAAAACGGTCATCATGCCAACGTATTGGCCCGACGGCGTCGCTGCGCGTCCCAACATTTTGGGCGGTGACGCAGGCCAACAAATCGAAGCGATTTGGGCGTATTTGGAAGACGGCACCCGAGCGAAAAAGCCGCTCGGCCTTTCGCGTCAATCGAACGAAGTGCGAGTAGGTGACGTAGCCGAAATCTGTCGCGGGCGCGGGCCGGTCGGTTATCGCGGCATTGGCGTCGGCTATCCCGAACGCCTCAACCTCGCATTTGATTCCGAAGAAATGGCGCTGCGCCAACTTTGGAAAGGCGAGTTCGCCAACGTCGATCTCGGCTCGTTCCATCCGCGCGGAACCGACGCCATCATGTTCCCGAAAGGCGTCCCGTTTGAACGCTTGAAAACGCTCGACGACAATTGGCCCTACAAAGGGAAGACGAATTATCCCTTCCCGCAGGACCACGGCTACCAGTTCCGAGGCTATCACCTCGACACGCTGCGCCGCCCCACCTTCTATTACCTGTACGGCGACATCGCGGTCGAGGATTTCTTTGAAGACGTTCGCGGCAAGGACGGCAAAGCGTTCTTCAAACGCACGCTCACGTTCACGACGCCCGGCGATCAAACGATGTTCTACTTCCGCGCTGCTGTGGGCAAAGAAGTTGCGAAGCAATCCGACCGCACATTCAAAATCGGTGCTCTCGAACTGCGCATCACCTCCGATCAAAAAGGAATCGTCCGCGCCGGTGATCCCGCCGACGTTTTGATTCCGCTCACGCTTCCCAAAGGACGCTCGACACTGACACTGGAGTACCAATGGTAAACACGCGATTCATCTCAGGCTTGCTCGCTTTCGCCCTCGCTTCTTTAGTAAATCTCCGCGCCGGCGAAGACCTCGGTTCGATGTGGGGCACTGCGCTCGAAGAGGCGAAGTATTATCCCATCGTCACCATCCCAATCCCGGCGACGGTGCCGCTGCGCGTCGGCGGATTGGAAAGTCTCCCCGACGGTCGTCTCGCTGTCGGCACGCGGCGCGGCGATATTTATTTCGTCAAAGGCGCATTCGATTCGCCACCGCTTCCCGTGTTCCATTTGTTTGCCAGTGGCCAGGACGAAATCTTTTCGCTCGCGTGGAAAGATAACGCGATGCTCTCCGTCAGCTTCGGTGAAGTCACGCGCATCAAGGATGTCGATGGCGATGGCGTCGCGGATCATTACGACACGCTGACGAACAATTGGGGCTATGCCGAAGGCCACGAATTTGCGTTCGGATCCAAGCCCGATAAAGACGGAAATATCTTTGTCGCGCTGGGACTCAGTGGCTCGTATGAATCGCACAATCTTTTCCGAGGCTGGGCGGTCAAAGTCACGCCCGACGGGAAAATGATTCCGATCTGCAGCGGTTTGCGCAGCCCCGGTGGCATCAATGCAAACGCTGAAGGCGCCATGCTCGTCATCGAAAGTCAAGGCCCGTGGAATGGCTGCTGCTCGCTCAAACACGTGAAGGAAGGCGCATTCCTGGGACATCCGGCCAGCTATAACTGGTACCCCTTCGTCCCAGGGCAAAAAGCTCCGGAACTGAAACCAAACACCGACTCGCGAATGGCTGTTGAAAAGAAACGTGTCAAAGAACTCATTCCGCCGGTTGTTCGTTTTCCGTACATTAAAATGGGTCGTTCGATTTCTGGATTTAGACTCAACACTACCGGCGGAAAATTCGGACCGTTTGACAACCAACTCTTCCTCGGCGATTACACGCTCAGCATCATCATGCGCGCCACGACGGAGCAGATAAATGGCGTCTGGCAAGGCGCGTGTTATCCCTTTCGCGAAGGTCTGGCGACCGGCATCATGAACGTCGAATTCTCGCCCAAAGGCCAATTGCTCGCCGGTGGCTTCACGACGAATTCGCAATGGCCCGTTCGAGGCACTGAACCGTTTGCGTTGCAACGCATTGATTGGAATGGAAAAGTGCCGTTTGAAATCAAAGAGATCAACATCAAAAAAGACGGCTTCCTTCTGACGTTCACAAAACCCGTCGACAAAACCATCGCAGCCAAACTCGAGACCTACACACTCAAGACGTACACGCACATTTACCACGGAGCGTACGGCAGTCCCGAAGTCGATGAAACCACGCGCACCGTCACAAAAGCCGAGCCCGCCGCGGATGGATTGTCTGTCTATATCTACGTCGATAAAATCATCGAAGACCACATTCATGATTTTGATCTGTCAGGCATGTTGTCTGCGGAAGGAACCAAATTGGTTCACGCAAAAGCGTATTACACAGTGAATGAAATCCCGAAGAATTAAAGGCCATCACCATGCCCAACGCCCGACAATTCTTTCGCCTCCACCTCTCGACGGCCGTCCTGTTGATGTTTGTCGCGGGTGGATTGATGTGGGTGAATACGGCGGATAGAAAGTGGCTTGATCCGAAACTTGCGGCTGAAATACACGCAATTAAAAATGATGACGGAGAGTACTTTTCACCTGACTTTGCCGAAGATCCGTATGGGGGCGTCGAATACTTTATGCAAGCCGTTCGCGGCTGGCCAAGCTTCGCGCACAGTCGTCCGCTGAAAGTCAGACGCATGTTTGCAGCACCTTACGTGAACGAAAAGGGGGATTTTATTTACTCGGGCGTAGCGATCGACATTCTTATTGCACTCACAATTCTCATTGTCGTCTGGCAACTCTGTGAATGGCGCATCCGGCGACAAGCTGTTACACAGCAAAGCGAATGACACCGTGAGCGAGATCCCGGCCAAATAAAAGGGTTTTGTAGCGGCGCGTTGATATTTTGGAGACTTTGCCAGTGACATTCACGCTGTTTCAGTTACCGTAAGGAGAACTTGGCGTGGTAAAGCGATGAGGGTGATATCAAAGTGAACATTGCGTGAATTTTGGTGACGCCATCCCGATGCCGAGGGACCGCTGCAAGCTTGGTACGCTGAAGCTCAAAAGGCGTCATGGGCGATACCGCAGCAGGTAAAGGCCCAGTTCAGAACCGCCAGTGTTCTCAAAGCGGGACGCATCGTATTCAATATTGGCGGAAACAAGTATCGGTTAATCGTTGCGGTGGATTACAAGCGGCAAGTTTGTTTTATCAAATTCATCGGCACACACAAAGAATACGATGCTGTGGACGCGGAGAGTGTGGCATGAAAATCAGACCCATCAAGACAGAGGCCGATTACGACACAGCTCTGGCGGAAATCGACGTTCTTTGGGGCGCGGCAGAGGGAACCGTTCGTGGTGACCGGCTTGACGTCCTGCTCACGCTGGTCGAAAGTTACGAGTCCAAGCATCACGCCATTCCTCCGCCAGATCCGGTTGAGGCCATCAAATTCCGTATGGAGCAGTTGAGCCTGACGCGGAAAGATCTTGAACAAATATTGGGATCAAAAGAGCGGGTCAAAGAGGTCATCAACGGTCGCCGGGCACTTTCGTTGCCGATGATCCGCAAGCTGCACAGCGCCTTGCACATTCCGTTGGAAAGCCTCATCGGCGCGTGAAATTCGGCCAGGCAATTTCAGGGCACAGGTATTTCTTCAGCGCTTCAATTTCACGATCAGAACAATCCACTTCATAGGGAACCACTATGCCATACTTCACGATCCGATTCATCTTTGTCTTGCTTGTTGTCTGCGCGAGGTTCAGCCGCGCCGCGGATGCCGATCAATGGCTCACTTATCCCGGCGGCGACGGGCCCGGGAAAGGCAAGAAGATTGTGCTGATCGCTGCCGATCAGGAATATCGCAGCGAGCAGTCGATGCCGATGATGGCGAAGATTCTCAGCACGCATCATGGGTTCGATTGTGTCGTCTTGTTCGCGGTCAATGAGAAGGGCGAAGTCGATCCGACGATGCCGGTTTATCCCGAGAAAGGCAAGGAGCTCAAGCCGCATCACATCCCGGGGCTCGAACAGCTCGCGTCGGCGGACCTTGTGATTTTCTTTCCGCGTCTGTTGACACTCCCGATGGCCGAGCGCGAATTGATCGTGAAGTACCTCGACTCCGGCAAACCGATCATGTCCATCCGCACCGGCAATCACGGCTTCCACGCGTCACTGCCGTACAAGATCAACGGCAAGCAGGTCAGCTGGGGCAACGATATTCTCGGCGGGTCGTTCATGGGGCATCATGGGCGCTGGCATCAGGATTCGACGCGCGGCACCCTCGTCGAAGAACAGAAGAATCACCCAATCCTGTCGGGCGTCAGCGACATCTGGGGCAACTCTGACGTTTACCGCACTTATAAAGAGGGCACGAGTTTGCCCGCCGGTTGCACTGCTTTGGTCTGGGGCCAGCCGTTGATGGGCCGCAAACACGACGACGCTCCGAATCCGAAATTGGAAGCACTACCGGTCGCGTGGTTCAAAAATTGGACGACCAGCGAAGGCAAAGTCGCGCGCGTGTTTCAATCGACGATGGGCAGCGCCACCGACCTCGAATCCGCCGGCTTGCGCCGCCTGATCATCAACGCATCGTATTGGTGCATGGGCCTGGAATCCGCAATCACGCCGACGCGCAGCGTGGAAATCGTCGGGACGTATAAGCCGCTTGAAAGCGGGTTTAATTACAAAGAGTTAGGCGTGGTGCCGCAGATGCCTCAGGCGTATAAATAAGACGCAAGCGCTGTGTTAAAACAGGGCGGCCACGGGTTTGATGGATGAGCCGTTTAAGAGTGACCGTACGGTTTGGGAGAAGCTTCTTGAGTGCGTCGCTCAACCACCTCGCTCAGGCGGGCCACCCGTGATGGTTGTGTTGGCGGGACAAAATGGAGATTTCGAATGCTCCATTCCGCTCGAAACGCTGGGATTAAAACCGACGCCAGGATTGAAACTAAAAGGCGACACCGGCATCCTGCGCGGCAACGGCTTCCAAACCCACTACCGCGTCTACTGGTCAAACAAAGCCACCGCCATCACCGCCGACGTCCCCAGCGAAGCGCAACTCAGTCCGGCATTGTGGGGGACGTTTGGATTTTAGGTTTTGGA
>JBAXUS010000090.1:0-24223 GCA_037129555.1 Planctomycetota bacterium | reverse complement strand
AACGGCGGTATACTTTGAGGCGTCATAGTATCCGCCTTGATGGCGACAATCCTTTGCTCTCCTTTCGATTTTTCGCCGCTCTTTAAGCTGAGTATCTCGTTCCCACATTCGTGACCAATCAATTGGTAGATCTGTTCTGATGAGCTTGCCTGCATTTGCAATTTCTCCACTCAAGGCTCCGAGTGCGCTTGACTTGTAGTCGAGACGCCACCATCTTGGATCAGCGATAGGCAATTTGAGGCTGTGGATGACTTCCGAGGTTTGATAATAGCATTGCGCACAACAACAAGACCATCGGCCAGTCGGTCTTTTTTCTTCTTGGGATAGCGGAAACGAAAGGTATGCCCACTAATTTCCAGTGCCGGACATGCGATGAAAAACTGAGCGAAATACGTGTCTGCATCACTGTTACAAATGCCGAAATAATCAAGACTTCTATCAGGTAAAAGGATTCGTCGTAGTCGTTTAACATTGATTGGACGGCGTTCCTTCGTGACGGACTCCAAAATTCTGATGTCTTGAATTGACATTTTTGACAATAGCTCATACCAATTCGGCTGCGTTTCAATTTTTTCGACTCTGCCTTTGCGGAAAAATATTTTGCACGCCCTGTTGTTGCGGATCGCTGCTTCTACATGCTGATAAAGGTCTAAAATATTTCCTGGCGAAATACTACATTTATCACTCATGTAAATCTGGATTGATTGGTGCTGGTCAATCACGATCATTCCTGCACTTAAAACGAGAAGATGTGAACGCTCTATGAGTTTCAGCTTTGCAATTTTCCAGAAGTGATCAGCGCGCCGAGATTGATCATGAAGACCGAGTTGTCGGACGGTTTCATCGTCAAGTTCGGTAAAATTATCGTGCTTGATGGGTAAATCAACACGGTTGAAACTTTTCAATTTCGTATCCTTCACTGAATTCGGGGCGGAACAATTTTTACCCCGGTCTGACTGCCTTAGTCTCATCTGACTCTCCCCCGCATATAGCGGCAAAAAAAAAAAAAACGAAGCCTCCCTGAGCGAGGTCGGGGGAGAACCGCTCAAGGAGGCTCGGCGCAACACGACGCGCCTTTATAATTGATCTACTGGTCCCCCGACCATCGAAGGGGGGAGAGCGCAAGTTCCGGGCAAAAAGTCGGTTTGGGGACGATGTAAAAATAATGGAACGGCAACCATTGGCCTTGCCGAGAGCGGCAGGTATTTCTGGAACGGTGGGTTACTCCGCGCCCGATGACTGGGGCGATTCTGGAACGGCCTGAGTAGGGTTCGATTTTGGCGGCAGTTAAGGACGTGCCGACCGCTGGTCCATTTTGACCTGGATGAACTTCGCGTTCAGCCAGTCTTTCAGGACGAACGTGTCGTCTCGCCACATCTTTATAATAGGAAACCAGCCATAATTCGTCCGGACGTATTCACTCTGATGGCGGTTCAAATCCGTCTTCGAAATATTGGTAACTTTTGCAATTTCACCGAGGGAATGTCGTTCATACGAAGGCATCCATTCGGCTTCGGGTCTGATCTCAGTTTGATCGTGCTTTCGAATGAATGATCGCTTCCCGTAATTCAAAAAATCACAGACGATTGACAGATCTTCTATGGTCACCTTCAACGACTGGGTTTCGACCTGTATGACTTCCAATGAAACCAACTGAATCTTGTATTCACCGATGAGAATGTCAATACACCGGCGCGCGCGCGCGGGCTTGACCGGACATTGAATCTCTGGATCCGCAGGGTCATAAAATTTTACATCTAATCCATCAATGAAAAGCCAGCGCGCGCAAAGAGAATTCATTAACAATTCAGTCAAGCGATCCCGAATCGGCTGGTGCGCATCGTCATATTCGGCGTACCAGTTGACACAAAAATCTAAGTGCGTAAGAAGTCGGCGGCTCATCATTCTACGCCGGTCGGCGGCGCCGGAAACAGACTTCAAAAAGGATTCAATCCGTTCTTGGAACGGCCTGAACATCGCTGGATAGTTGACCCACCATAGCCAACCGTTATCCAAAAGATCCGAATGCGGATTATTAAAGAATTGAAGTAACCGTGTCATCGGTGCGAAGTAGGACTGCTCAAACCGAGTCGGAAATTCCAAATACCGTTTTAAAGCGTCTTGGCTTATCATGCTGGCGGTGGCTTGAACGGCGTCGGCAATCTCGCCACCGTCATGAAGCAGTTGGTGCTCCATCGATTCACGGGTGAATTTCGAATCGAAGTAATCAAATCTTTCGCAGAAGCAGTGCAACGTGTAATCGCAGACATGCTTCCATATCCTATCTGAAACATCCATTGGAACGGCCCCTCTGCCTAGCTCCGATCATAACGGTCGGCGCTGCGCATGCAATACGATCGGTGAATCCGTTAAAAGGTACGTGACAAGTTTGCACGCGCCGATTCATGATTACAGATTACAGCTCCTCAAGCAGCCGCTTAGGCCATGTCACTGGCCAGGGTTCAAGATGGGAGCACTGGTCGATATAATGCGTCGCGGCGACGCCGGGCGTGTTTCCCATCATGCGAGAAACTTGGACGGCGCTTTTTCCAGCACGAGCGAGGATGCTGCCGAAGGTGTGTCGGTAGATTTGCGGCGTATGATCCCAAATGTTCGAGTTTTTGAACGCCGGTGAATTACACTCAGCTTTTTGTGCGGTCACCATCACACGTTCAAACGCGGTCAAAAATGCGCGCGGCCCAGACCAACTCTCCGGCCTGCTTTTGGTTCGCTTAATTGTGCCGGGAGCGGCCAGTGATGGGAACAACAAATCGCTTTTGAGCGGGAGCGGCGAAGACGCGGTCTCGATTTCATGCCGCCGCCGCTCGACGTGGCTCTTGATGATGCTGGCTAGCAGGGTTTCTTCGATTGGGACAGCGCGGAATTTTCGATCCGTTTTTGTTGAGTAGATTTCCAACCAATTCGCTTTGATGTCACAGGTCCTTAGTCGAAGAAGTTCACCTTCGCGCGGACCCGCGAGCACACAGATGGCCACCAGCGTTTTCCAATAAGGTTGCGCTTCGAGCGCGGCAAGCAACTGTTTGAAATCGTCGTATTTCTGAATCGCGACAACTTTGTCCTGAATGGACACGCCGCGGATCGTCGGTAGATTTTGAAACGGATTTACAAGGTCATATTCGTTCGCGCACCAACGCGCAAAGCCGGTCACGAAGTTGCGTCGGTTCTGGAGCGTGCGTGGCTTTTTGTTCATATCCCGAAGCCACAACGCGATGTGCTGGCGGCGAAGTTCGGAGAGCGGACATTCATCCTGAGCGGGCAATACCTTAATGAATGCCTCGATCCATGTTTTTGCATTGGCGACGTGATGGGCGCTCCGATCTTTGCCGAGATCGTGTAACCACTTCTTCACGGCTGGACCAACCTTTTCCTTCACGTGAAGATTGAGTCGCCGCATCATTTGCTTGTTCGAGTCACGTAGGTCCTCGGCTTCTTCAACGCTGGCCTGCATTCCCTGAACTTGGTTTTGCAATTTTTCAATCAGTTCTCGTTGCTCGCGGACCAGAGCGGGACTGAAGGATTCTAGAATGTGTGCGACGACCTCCGGAGAAATGCCGGGAGTTGGATCCGACTTCATGACAGCGCCGGATTCCTCATCATACTCTTCGCAGTTCGGCTTTCCCGCTTCATCCGCATTCCATTTTGCTGCGAGAGCCTGGATCTCATCAAAGTCGGCATCGGTCAATCCCTCGCGTTTCGAAAAGAGCGCGTCGATTTTGGGATGCGGGCCGAAAAATACTTCCAGCGCCTTTTTTGCGGCCTTGCTGCATCCCAACTCCCGGAGCTTCGCGTCCGGCACCGACGCGATCTCGGCTTGACAAATATCCTTGTCATTGCATATAATGTTTAAAACGTAGCACGTGGCGTCTGCGAATGTCTTATCCGGGCCCAGTCCGCGACAAATGGAACCGCCGTGCGCCGGATGTCGGAAGTCGGCGCGGTAGTTTTTTCCAACGAATCGCGGGTAGATTTTGTGCTTCGCCATGACAAGGCTCCTGTCGTAATGTTGTAGCGATGTTGTAACAGACTTTAGCTCGGAGTCAAGTAGTTAAAGTCTTTAAAATCAATAGCGTATGAGTCCCGCCATCTTAGCTCAGCTGGTAGAGCAACGGTTTTGTAAACCGTAGGTCCTCGGTTCGATTCCGAGAGATGGCTTCAAAACAAGCACGGCAAAATAAGGCTACCTTTTTTAAATTCCTTCCGGCATTTGCGGCGGTTCGGTGCTCTTTGGCTTGTTTTCAATCGTCGAATTCAGCTCGCGTGTGCGTTTGATCTCGCCGCCGGTGGACAGATAAAAATCGCCTTCGGGTGATACGCCTGCGTCGTTGTTCTCGAGTTGTGTGCCGTCGCCTGTGAAACGCGCTTTGATGATCGGGCGCCATTTCCCATCCATCGTCCGTACCCAGTGGTTTCCGAATCGCGCTTTGCGTTCGTCGGCAATGCTCTTCGTGTCCCGGCGAAAATCTTCGACGAATGAATACAGGCCCATCATGTGGTTCGTCCGCGCGGTGGTTTCGAATGTTGCGAGCTTCTTCCACTCCTTCTTTTCTGGCAGATAAAAATAGCCGGTGTACGTGCTCGATTTTCCGTCGGCTTTACACGTGACCAGAAAGCGCTGCGTTTCGCCGAGCTTCCACTCGAACGGGAACATGCTCTTGCCGCCAGTGCCTTCGCCACCGAACCGGCTGACTTTCACGCCTTCGCCTTCGTACAGAACTTTGACGCGTTCTTCGGCTTTCACGCTGTTCGGATCGTTCTGCTGGCCCGGATCCCAGACGGAGAACAACACCACTTTCGAGCCATTGCCCAACTCTTGAATCCCGAAATACCCGGTGCGAAATCCGCATGACATGAAGTACGTCCCGCGTGTCGATTTCTCGACTGTCGCCTCGCCGTAAAACGCATTGACTTCCGCCTTGCCCGTCTCAGGCGGCGGGATCGTGTAGCCCAGATGCACGGACCGCGCAGCTCGGATCGGCGGCTTCGGCTTCGCGTCTTCCCCACCCAACACACACGCGGCACACAGCGCGAGCACGGCACTGATTTGAATTGCAGATGATGTTCGGATCACAGTCTCTCCTCGAATAGGTTGAACTCCAGTACACCGCGTGAGACGCGTCCGGGCTCATCCATCATGCGTTAAAACAACTTTCGCGCGAAATCGCAGACGCGATGCGCAATTCGAAAGAGCCGAGCGGCCAACTCGTTGGAGTTACTGGATTCTTTGCATTACTTCAACCGGTCACCCATCCCCAACGCACCCATACCATAGACAACAGTGAAACAGGCGAACAACACCGTCAGCACATGATACCCCGCTTTCAACCACCATGTACTCAAGTGTTCTTTGACGTCAAAAACACCCTGCAACGCCAACCGTACGCCCCAAAAAATTGCGACATACGCGCACAACCCGCGCCCCAATCCGCTGCCTGAAGCCAACTCGCGCGCGTTGAAAATACTGATCAACCCGAAACTGATGATCGCCATCACGACATAGCCTCCGTAGACCCAATACATCTGGAGGTGCAGCTTCTTCAACGATCCCAACTCGTCTTTCCAATTCAATTGAAACGGAACCAGCGATGAAGCGATTAAAATGCAGAGTTGTCCATAACCTGCGAGGTAGATCAACGTTTCAAGTGAAAGCATGCGTTTCTCCCGGATAAAAATGGACACGCGATAAAAGTGTATTTCATTCGTGCTCGTTGATCTCACACCGCGCCGACAACGCGCATGA
Source organism: Planctomycetota bacterium (assembly GCA_037129555.1). Classification (GTDB taxonomy): domain Bacteria; phylum Planctomycetota; class SZUA-567; order H5-PLA8; family H5-PLA8; genus JANXLS01. The sequence goes on along the minus strand of JBAXUS010000090.1, from coordinate 18,465 downwards.
AAGGCACAATCACGTTTCTCACGAACGGCGGATGAAATAATCCATACAGCGGCAGCACCAGCATGACGAGCGTAAATACATGCCCGCGCCATCCCGATCCTAACCCCAACGCTCGTCCGCCACGCGAACGCTCGATAAACATCCCCGCTGCCTGCAGCAGAAAAAATAATGTCGGCCAGCCAAATCCTCCACCCGATGGTCCCGAAATAATCGCATCGTGAACAATTCCACTTGCGGCAAACCCCACGAACAACGCCCAGCGCGAACCGATTCGTGCGGTCAGTGGTTTGAAAATAAAGCGATGAGTCAGATCGCGAAACGCCGTGTTCCAGCGCCGCCCCCAAAATTCGGACAAGCTCGTTGATGCCAATGGTGCCCGCATCAGCAGTTGCGCACGAACTCCACGCGCTCGCCAAAAGCAACTGATCAGATGAAATGTTCCGAAATGCAACATGAACATTAAGCCGATCATTCCAGCCCAACCGACAATCATCTCGTGCTCAGCAGGAATGAATCGCGCAACGCCAAAAAACAACGTCACGCCTAACCCAGTCTTAAAAAACGCGGCTAGCCATTCAGACGAAGTCGGCCGCTCGCCCAACGCAACCTCCTCAAACAAAAACGCCCGACAATCCATTCCAGGCCAAAGAACAAAATAGGAGAACTTGCGCCACATCGGCACAGTGGACATCGATATGCCCATCGCCGTCATCGCTTTGCAAATTGAAAAAATAACCACAGCCAACATCCACATGATGAACCAAGGTGGATGTTGAGAAATCATGGAGTGGTCCTTTGGGATACCTCGTGAGGATCGCAACGCTTAAAAGCGGTAGCGTTCCCAACGAATGGATGAACTCGTCTCGTGGCGAACTTTGCTACTTCCACTCATCCGTCCGAAACGGCGTCGCTGCCAGTCCCGCTCCATTGAACAAATTGAATTGCGGATTCGCAGCCCACGCGTAGCGCACCGCTGCTGGCTTCGGAACGTCCGGGCTCGACACCACGACTTTGTCGCCCACGATTTTCGCTTTGGCCCAAACGAATTTCTTGTCCTCACCGGCGATGGCGAAACCCTTCAACTCTCCACCGTCTTTCGCGACCAATCCGCCGTCTGTGTGTGTGAACGAAATCGTGACCTCTGCACCGTTGATCTGATGCCCCGAAGGCAACGGTCCAAACGCCGCGAATTCCTTCTTGCCGTACACATCCGCCAGCGCCCAACTGCCCAAGCGCCGCCCGACTTCCTGCTTGTTCGTCGGATGAATATTCTCAGGCATCCCACATCCCAGCGTCACCGCCATGCCGGTCTTTGGCAGGCTCAACGTTTTCAACATACCTTCACGAACCATCACCCAGCCCACGTGTTCGGATGGTTCTTTTTGGGCCGCATGAAAATCCGGGAGTTGCACGATTCCAAACGAAAATTCCGAACCCCAGCGCGCGCGCCAGTCCGTGATCAGTGTGCTCATCTGCAAGCCATAGTGTTGAGCAATCTCCGGGTTCCCGGCATTGTGCTCGCCCTGATACCAAATCGCGCCGCGAATCGCATACGGCACCAGCGGATTGATCTTGCCGTTGAACAAATTCGCAGGGTAACTCGTGTTCTTAATCGGCTCCGGTGCCAGGATCGGCTTGCGCGGAATCGCCTTGCCATCCGCCTTCAATTTCGGTTGGTTTGCGGTCCATGCAGCGAGCTGCTTTTCGTATGCTGCCTTGCTTTTCTCGGGCGAATAGTCCGCCTGCTTTTTCTTCCAACCTTCAAAAAGCGGCTTCAATTCCGGCTTGTCTTTCTGAGCGTCCATGCTCGTCCACGCTTCAATCGCTGTACCACCGACCGATGAATTAATCAACCCCACCGCTTGCCCCGATTTCAAATGAACTTCCCGTCCGAAAAAATACGCCGTCGCAGAAAACGTTCCAACCGTATCCGGCGCGCACACGACCCACGCGCCCGTGCATTTCTCTTTCGGTTCGTTCGCACCCATTGATGTCACCGTGAAGTGCCGGAGCTTCGGATAGTTCGCGGCTGCTTTTTCCTTCTCAAAATTATCCGCGCCAGAAACATGGAACCCCATGTTCGACTGCCCCGAACACAACCACACTTCACCAATCAGCACGTCGTTAATCGTCAGAGTATTCTTACCCTTCACGACAAGCGTCGTCGGCTCGCCGGCTTTGAGCGCGTCGAGTTTCAGCGACCACTTCCCATCCGCGCCGGCTTTGACGCTTTTCGTCTGCCCATTAATCGTGACACTCACTTCTTCATCCGCAACCGCCCAGCCCCATACCGGAACCGGAACATCCTGTTGCAAAACCATGTGATCCGAAAATAGCGATGGAAGCGAAACGTCCGCAAATAACTGGGGAGCTGCACTGGTCGCAGCAAGTGCGATAACAAAAACGAAGCGGAACAAAGCGAGTCGCGAGTTCATAAACTAATTCCTTTTTGTGAGTCCATGGATCACTCCATTCACATGAGACGACTACGCCGCACTCGCGTTTTTCCGCGCACAAAACGCAGATGATCTTCAATCTCTTTAAGCTAAACTGCGGCCCGTACCGCAGGTGCCCCGCCTGCATGTTTCTAGGATGCGACTACTATGACCACTACTGAATCACTCAAATCAGCCCGCACCGCCGCCTTCTTCGCGTTCCTCTTTCACGCGCTGGGATTGGTCGTCGCGTTGTTCGGAATCCGCTTCGGAACCGCCGTCTTCACGCCCGAGCAACGCATGGCATTCGTCGCAACTTCGCCCTGGGGTTGGAAAGCGGCCTGGGGTGTTTGGCTGATCGCGGCGGTAACGTTCGTCTGGTTCCTGGCCCGCGTCGAAAAAACGTGGGACGCATCCGGCGGCACCGCGCGGTTGAGTCTCATCATCGGCGTGGTCGCAGCGTCACTCGACATCGTCTTTGACACGCTACAAATCGTCGTGCTCCCAGCTGTCGCGGCGCGTGGACCGGAAGCGCGTCAGGTCTTTCTTGCACTCGCACATTTTGCGTCGTCAGGAGGCATCGTCGTCGCGAACGGATTATACGCCGTCTCGGTCGCGCTCATGACACACGCGATCCGGGCGCAGCTTTCCAAAGTACAACTCTGGTGCGGATGGTCCGTGCTGGCTGCCGGTCTGCTCCTGACCGCAGCCGGCTTTTTCGAAGACCCGCATCTCCCTGAAATTTTCGCGGGCCCGGCCATCGGAACGTACATGCTTTGGGTCGCCGCTCTGGCCTGGTTCGGCCCGAGCAGCGCCAAACCATAACTGTTTTACATCCCAGCCAAATCGTCATTCAAGCGTTTGATAATCGCCCAGACTTCGGTGACCGCTTCGGTGCTGATCGGCTGTCCGAGCGTCGAAATCAAGCGCCCTTGCTTCGCGTTGCGTGCGCCGACAATACATGCGGTCACTGCCGGACTGGCCAGCAATGCTCCCACCGCGAGATTCGGACACGTCGTTCCGTGCTTTGCAGCGAGCGCGTTCAATTCCTCAATCGCAAACAAATGTCGGACGAACCGCGGCCCGGAATAATCTTTGTGGCTCGCGCGCGTGTCGCCAGGCTCGAACGTCTTGTCCTTCGTCCACGTTCCAAACAACATCCCTCTGAAGAGCGGCGAATACGCTAGTGTCCCCATTCCATTCGCAAGACTCCACGGAAGCGAATCCGCCAACGATGCCGGGCGGAGAATGCTCAACGGAGTCTGCAACGTATGCAACGGCATGCCTGTCGCCTTCCACTCCTCCAATTGCTCGATGTTAAAATTACATACTCCGACCGCGCGAATCTTTCCAGCCTTCAATAACTCCGCACACGCGCTGGCCTGCTCTGCAATCGGCTGCGGCACCGGCCAATGCAATTGAAATAAATCAATGCAATCGACGCCCAGTCGTTTCAGACTCGCATCACATTCCGCGAGCACTTGCGCATGCGTTGCGGAGGGATTGCGAAAGTCGCTGTCGTCGCCCAAACCAAATTTTGTGAACACCAATGGACGTCTCGCAGCCGGGATTTTCTTCAACGCATCGCCGCACATCTGCTCGGATAAACCTGATCCATAAATGGGCGCGGTGTCGAGCCAGTTGATCCCGGCATCCAGAGCGGCTTCAATCGCGGCAAGACTGTCCGCATCGTCCTGCGGGCCCCACATCCATCCGCCAATCGCCCACGTCCCCAACCCCACAACGGTAATGTCAAATCCAGTCGATCCCAGTCTTCGGCGTTCCATCAGCGTTGATTTCCTTTATTAAAAAAGAGCCATTCAAGGCTCTCGTTTTAATCCAATTCCAAAGAAATGAAACGCCGATTTTCCCCTCTCCCCTCGCGGAGAGGACGGACGAGCGTACTCGCTCGCCGGGTGAGCGGGAGGCGCTTATTAATCAATACGCGTTGGCTCAATCAAGCCCCTACCATTAAACCGCTTTGCGTTTTGACTTCAGGATCAAAACGCCCGCGATACCGAGCACGATAAGTGCTCCAAGCGCGATCGCATTCGTCGTTCGGCTCTTGGAGCGAAACGTTAACGTCAATTCAGGATGAACTTCAACGCCTCGGAAATTCAACTGAATCATGCGCAGCTCACCGACGCGTCGCTCATCCGCTTGAAATCCACCGATGCTCGAATCCATCGCCAAGCGATCCGCGTCGCGCTCCAACAAACTGCTTTGCGACGCCAATGCCTTCTCCAATTCAGGCGCGGGAGCAACCCCGAACGCGGGCAACTCGCCTGCTTTATAGCCTGGGAATCGCAGCAGAAATCGCAAGTCTTCCACGCGCATGTCCTGGGACGAAGGTGCTCCCGGCACAGGCTCCCGCTTTGACAACGCTCCCGTGCGCCAACGAATGTTCAGGAAATTAAAGTGGTCCAAATATTCTCGCACCTGCTCCGGATCCAAATTCCCCGAGTTCGCCGCGCTCAATTCTTTCTTGCGCTTGTCTTCGTTCAAACGGAGTTGAAGATTATTTCCCACGATCAAATTGCTGGAATTGAACAGCACCTGCGACTGCAATTCTTCGCGCGAAATGCTCTTCGTTTGTTCGCGCCCCGTAGCATTTTCCACGGTTCCCAGCGCCGTCACGTTGTCATTCAACTCCTGTTGTTCCAGCGCGATATTTTGCAATGCGCGTCTGCGGATGGCCGGGCGTTGCTCAGGCACATCAGCTATCTTCGCGAGCCGCTCGATTTCTTTGATATTCGAACTCAAGCGGCTGCCGTCAAGGATGCTCGCAACCACCTCTTTTAAATTTCCACCTGAACGACTGACGTCATAATCATCCGGTACGTACAGGCGCCAGTGCGTCTCGACGACGGGCACATCCAACACGCGCGGAGCGAGCGGCGTGTGTGACGTGTACAACGTCGGCAGCGGCGCCCGCCCGCTTTCAAACATGATCGAGATTCGCGCTGGGAGGTCTGTCTCCGTCATGCGTGGAAGGGGTATCGACAACACATCCACTCCATTCGCGCTGTGGTGGCTGACCGACGCGCTCAGTCCGCCGATGGTCACGGCCCACAATTTCGAGTCTGGCGGCATCGCAATTTCCAAAAATTGCAGCGAGTGATTGCGCACGCGATATTTCGCTTCCGAGCGCACGACTCCGTCCGCCGCGATGAGGGTCACGATCTCGGATTTGACGACTTCCGCAGCCGCACCCGCCTCCATTTTCAACGCCGTTTCACGCAGCGTCATCGTCCATCCAGGCTCCGCAGAAAAGACATCGGACAACGCCTTCTGTGACATATTCGCTGGGAGAAACGGAAGCTCTTCCGCATTCTTGACCGGGTGCAACCGAGTGCTGGAAGCCAGCACCACTGAGCCGCGATCCGACGGCAACAACCCCGCATAATGTTCCACTCCACGCGCACCCGCATCCTCAATCGACGGCGGCTGCGCGAGTGCATCTTTCCCGGGCATTCGCGGCAATCGGTATGCCAGATCGACGATCTGTTCGCCACTCACAGGCGATTGCATCAACACGGTCAGCAGCGGGCCGGTTGTGTCGGCAACAATGTCGCGCCCGCGCAAATTCGCAGCGTCCAAGCCGGTCACAATCGCACCGACCGGCAGTTTGATTAAAAACCGATCCCGCCCCGCGCGTTCAATCCGGTAGCGAATGCGCGACGCGACCTGCACATGCTCCTCTGCCGGGCTCACAAAACTGATCACCGTGGCAAACAGCGAACTGTCCTGGCGCGAGACATCCACACCCAAACGCGTGTCGCTTTTGGCCGAGCGAAAAGCCAGCCGCCACTCCTGCCCGGCGTCAAGGTTCACCCAACGCGGCGCACGCTCAACGGGCACCGGCTGCATCGTCGTCTCAGCACTCTGCGACACAGTCAGCGACGTGTCAGACGCCAAAAGCCAGTCCACCGTTTCAAGCGTCTTCGCATCGGCAACCGCGCGCGGCTGCGGCAACTCCACACGTAACGTTCCCGTTGCCGGTACAGCCAACGGTGCTTCCGCTGACCATCGGATTTCATCCCCCGTCTTCGCCCGGCCCGTGAAGTGAATCACCAAATGCCGCTTGCCATTGACATCAACAATTTCCCACTCGCGCATCGACGTCGCGCGAACCGTCCGCACGTCCCAATTTGCCGGCAACTCAACCTCATGCCGCAGCAGTCCGCGTCCCAAAACGGTGTAACGCGTTCGAGCACCAATCGTCATGCTGGACTCGTGCAACACGCCCGAGAATTGCGTCTCAAGTGTCGTTTGACTCGGCTCCGCTTCCGCAAGAACACGCGCATCGCCCGGTGAACCGTTGTAGTGCAAAATGCGGTCCGGCTGCGAATTGCTCGCAAGCGTCACCGACGCCGCGAGTTCTTCTTGAGATGCGCGCTTCAAACCCCCAAACGCACTCGCCGCGAAGTGCCGGCCCTCGCCGTGTTTCAAGCCAATGAATCCTTCCTGCTTCAGCGCATTTTCAAGCGACAGTCCCGCAGCAGGTGCCTCAATCGTTCCGAGCGGAGCCCATCCGCCAATTTGAATCGTCACGTTCGAAATCGGTTTTTGAAACCACAATCGCAACCGCTTTTCCGCGCCTTCTCCGCTCGTCGTCCACTCCGACAATCCAAGTGCCGACACCGTGGCAATGGTCCAATTCCCCGTGACTCGAAACTCAATCTGATCGCTCGGCGCTCCGTCAGCCGCCACGCGGTCCACTCGCGAAACAGCATAGCCATCCAATCCCAATTCAAATTGCATGTAACTCTGCGATGAAATCCGCACCTCGCCTTTTCCGCGAATCTCCGCCGAACGCCAACTCAACGCTATCACGCGCGCCAGCCCCAGCGCAATTTCGCAGCGCAGCGTTTTTCCGTCTGCGCTTTTCGTGATCCATGATCCTGAAGGCAACGCTTTCGTATCCAGTTCAACAGTCGCTGGAAGTACCGCCGTAACCCGCGTCGCACCGCCCGGAATGACTTGAGCGCGGAGGCTCGCGAGACCCGCTGCCAAATTAAGCGGCCCGCGCAATTCGAATTCCAGCGCATACTTCTTCGCACCTTTCAATTGCACAAACAGCGCTCCGTCTTGATTCGAGACGCCCGCAGGTTGTCCGTCGATTTTCATCGACACCAGACGGCTCGGCCCAAACTCAAGCGGGAATTTTGACCATCCCTTCGGATCGTATGTCGTGACATCCAGCGTCCCTTTAATCAAATACGTCGTCGCATCCGCGCTTAATTCATAGTCTGCATTTCCCAACGAAAATGGAATGACAGAAGGCTTGCTGTCTTTCGTCATCGGCGCATCGACAACGGGTTCTTTCTTCTCGGGTTTGACACGTTTCATCAGATCGAGATAAACCAGTTTCGGCACGTAAACTTTCGTCGTCGCCGGATTGCTATCGAACGGAAGTTTTCCGTCCTTCGGATACGGAATCAAAATTCCCGTGCTCTCACCCGCGCGAACATCGCACATCGAAGCGCTCAGCGCACACACGCACAGACACGCCACATGAGCTACCGCTTCGCTGGATGATCGAGTCATCCTGCGCTTGATCGCATGAGAGAGATACGCGGCTCCCAGCAACAAAGCGAACGCCGTGAGCCCTTCGCAAAATGGAATCAAGAGCATGGGCGATTCCCAATTCAACGCCAGCGGAAGCAACGTCCCAACGAGCAGGCCAGCCACGGCATAAACAAGCGAGTTCGCAAAAGATCGCCGCAGCATCAACCAAAGACCTCCCAGCATCGCGCACACGAATACAGCGCGCGACGCAAAGCCCGCGAACGTCACTTCGCGATACGACACCACCACACGCGCAGACCCGCCCAATTTAGCGGTCTTAACGCTCGCGCCTTCTGGGATCGCCAATCCGCCGACCGCTCGATCCTTGAGCGGACCTTTTGCAGAGGCGGTTTCAATGGCCTTCAATGCTTGCGTTGTGTTCGCCTGTTGTGATTGTTCTTGTTGATTGGCATTTCGACTAGAAACGCCCGCCGAAAATTGAATCGGTGTGCCTTCCTGCTCCTGACGCCATGCGGTCCATTCAGAAGATCGCCCATCAATCAATCGGTCCCAAAATTCTGAAGCAAAGAACCGCGCCGCACGTGGCTTCACAGGTGTCGTGTTTCCATCAACAATATCGAACGAATACCTCGCCGGATGGCAGATCGTCCACGTGGTGGCGCTGACGGGGAAATCAACGAACTCAGGCGAGACGGCTTCAATCGATCCGAAGCGCCCCAACGCGCCGAAGTCCTGCTCGTACACAATTTCCACGCGCGCGTTGCTTCGCGGCGGGACAGGAATTTTAATGGCCTGAGCCACTCCGCCCACAACCGGTTTGGCACTTTCGCCATCAACACAGAGCGCCAACAGTTTCGCGTCCCGGGGCAGTTTCACTTCAATATATTGCTGCGAATACGACAGCACCATGTCGGCGTGTGTGCGCGTAATCCCCGAATCATCGACCACCGTGATCAGATTCAATTCACGCACCAAATTTCCTAACACAGGCGCTGTCGCCAAAATCTTCGTTCGGAACGATCCGTACTTTCCGCCCGGACCAAACGTGAACGCGAACAGTGCTCGACCGGATTTGATCGGGTTTGCAAACGACGGCGTGTCATCCAACGACGCGGCTTGCAGGGACTCGCCGGGTTTGACATCCAGACTCACGACACCTGCGCTTTGCAACACGATCCAACGCCGACTGTCAAAATTCCCCACTAAGCGAATGTCAGGAATCGCAATTTCCGTGTCGGGTGTCAAGGGCGCTCGATACTCCACGCGCAACATCCGGACTTCTCGCCACGGCTGATCGAATCGAACAACACGTTGATTCGGCTGAGTTCCCGGAACAATTTCGCGCACTCCTTTTCCGGTGATCGAAACCAAGTCTTTGGCATCCGACGGCAACTCCAAAACCAATTCATCCACCGCCCGAGCGCGTTCCACCGCGAGCACTCGAATGTCAGCGCGCACCCACACTTCGCGCTCCATGGTTTGAACATGAAGCACGCTTTCATATTCTCCGCGCGGCGGACTGTGCGAGATGTTCAACTTAATTTCACCACCTGTGATTTCACTCGCAAGCCCTGCACGAAGCGATGCGTTCGCGAAACCTAGGCGCGACGCCGTCCCGGCGAAATCGCTGTGCCACGCAGGCATCTCTCCGAATGCCACTTCGACCGACGTATGCGCGGCTACACCCAGAACATTCTCAGTCCGTCGCGCGCCCGTAATTGATGGAAGCGTAAAATTCAACGCGTGTGTCTCCCACGCGGTCTCCGTCCAGGTTGCGTCGCGAAGTGTGAACACCATATCTACATTGAACGCAAATGCGATCCCGGCGGAATTCTTCAATCGCAGGATCCAGTTGTCTTCTTTGCCATCTTGAAGTTGTTCAATCGCAATCCCCCGGCCCGTGCCACGCTCCTGAATACCAGACAATTTCCATTGTGCCGGAACAGCCAGATTCAATGCAAAGAGCCGGCCGCGTTCCGGCTGCACGGCAATCGTGCATCGCAGCGTCACCGCTTTTTCATCCAGATTTAGATATGCCGCCGTGCGCGTGTCGAAAATAGTCGCCCACGGAGTCGCTCGGACAACCGCTTTCGCGTCGGGGTTTTCGATAAAGAATTGCCGCGCCAACCGACCTTCCCATTGCGGAAGCTGGAAGCGTTGAATCGACGGCTTTTCATCGAGAGCAAGTTCGCGCAAACCAGCCACTGACGTCATCGCCAGTGCGGCATTAGGCGGTTCGTAAAGCGCCAACGAGCGCGTATTTTTTACGGCATCTTTCAACTCAGGAGCGCCCAGCACAAAATCACCGGCAGTCGGATTGACCAGTCCGGACGCGAGAATATAGACGTCGCCAATCATGGGTTCGTCGAGCAGCACACGAATGCTTCCGGCATCGCGCAGCCACGAGTGAACGCCGGTTCCCGACAGCCGGATTGTGCGGCAACCGGGCGGCTCGATGAACGTCAATTCATTCGTCTTTCGGCGTCCAATTTGGACGCTCGTCTGCCAAATAAAATACGGGCTCGACGAGTTCAACAGATACGACATGTGATGATCGGCCTGAAGCAACACATCACTCTTGCGCGAATCATATTTACGCTTCCACGACAGGAAAATTGACGCTGTTGCCGGGACCATCGGCGCACTCGGAACGGACCGCACAACCGCGCTTGAAAACGACGTGCTGTCCGTCGCTGCATCGTAGAGTGAATCGAGCGGCCCCGTCGTAATCGACGGAATCGCGCGGCCCGGCACCGTCATGCGCACAATGCCGGACGCCGAGGCCAGCAACGGTGCGGAGAGTTTTTGAACATCGTCTTCGATCGTCAGCGGCAGCGCGAATGAAAGCGTTCCGACATGAAGGCCCGCACCTTTCACGAGCAATTGTGCCCGACCGCCTTCAATCACCACCCAGCCCGGCTGGCCGTCAAGTGTCACGTGGCCAAGGTTCACAATCGATCCGAGATCGCAGCGCGTCCACTCTTTTCCGGCGACACTCAATTTAAATTGAACATCAAACCGCGCCGAGAAGTCGCCTGCCTGACCGCGGTAACTTGCTTCAATCAACGACGACTCAATCGGCGGTAACGCAGGTACCTTTTGAACGCCATTTTGCGCCGTCGCCAGTTCGACAAGTCCCCGGTATTCTTCAAGTGTCATCACAGTTGCATTCGGATCGTTGCCGGTGATTTTTAAAAATTCATCGTACGGAACATACGTCTCGACCGTTCTGATTTCCCGCGTGTTCTTCAACTCATCCTCGCCACATAAGGCATGGCGGGTACTGAGCAAAACGCAGGCGAAACACAAAGCGGCAGCGAGCACTCGCGCGCTGAACGTTTTCATTAAGCGCCTCCATTCTTTGTGTCCGCCGCATCATCAACTTTGTTCGGAGCAACAGCGGCATCCGACTCAGCGACAGCCGTTTCTGGTTCTGTTGATACAGGAGGAACGGAGTGCGTAACGTTCGCGTCTTCCAGGAACGGATCGGGGGCGCGCGCGATACAGTCCTCGCGCCACTGCGTGTACATCGTTCGACATTTTGAAAGAACGAGAACGATGGCCAAGACAACGCCCGCTGCAAACAAGCTTCGCGGGATCTCGCCGAAATCGCTCGTGCAGAGCCAGTTCCAACACATCGGCACAAACACAAAACCGGCGCACACCCACAACGCGGAACAGCGCAAGCGACGGATCAGAATCCATCCCAGCACGAGTGCCGCAAGGAACAACAAGACGTCGATCAATGTGAAAAGTTTTCGATCACAGTAGCTCAGCGTAATCGTGCCGCGCGCGGCGAGTGTTTGAAACCGGAATTGTTTTCCAATCGCAGAGAATGAATCGTTGATACCACTCACCGGCGGCAGGCTCTTGAAGTCACCGTTCGCGACGGGCGGCCGATCCGGTCCGGACAAGGCTTGCTCGATCCACGCGAACGTATTAGACGTGACATCGTTCGCATCGCGCCGGTGCAGCGTCCCACCGAAACTGAAGTACGCGTAATCGTCGGGAATATACAGGTCCGCTTCGATCTTGTTGACCGGCGGCGCTGACAATCCCGGTGCACCTCCGAGAACGTCAGGCGTGTTCACCGCCAGCCCACCGAACGCACCCATCTTTACCGGAACGGAATCGAGCGGTGCCGCGTAGACGATTCGCACCCAAAACGGTGCACTCCCGGACGCCAGTTTGAACAACGTCGCGCCATCTTCTTCACGCTTCAGCGGGCTAACCCCCGCCCCATTTACGGCAGCTCCGCGCACCGTCGCATTCTTCGGCAAGGCCAGCGCGAGATACTGTTCTCCGCGCGCGTTTTCGACGTACAATTCAAGATTCGCAGTCAGTCGTTTTTCGTCCGAGACGACGAACGTCGCGCGCATCAAATCGATGATCGTGCTGGATACTTCGACCGCGACGTGGCGCGTCAATTTCAACGTCAGCGCACGCTCGGCTTGGTTGTAGCTATACGCGAGATAGACGTTCCCTGTCCCGGTGGACGGGCGCATTTCAGGCGGTAGATTCACAGCATCGAGGCGCGTAAGATTCGTGGCTTCGGGTTTGATTTCGAGCGCGCTTTCTTTGCGCACCGCGATGTAACCCGTCTGGCTGCTCACGTCCTCTGCACGAAAATCAGGAATTGCGATGTCCTGCGGCTTTTCCGGTTCGAGGCCTTTCAGGCTCTCCTTATAAAGGAGATCGACGACGACGAGATCGAGCGTCTTTTCCTGGAGCTGAATCTCCCATTTGCTCCGCCCGTTGGCTTCACTGACTTTTCTCTTTTCTTTCATGCCCTGGCACTTCACATCGACGAGCTTTTCGTCCAGCGTGCTGGGGATGCTGAAGGCGAGTTTGTCGGTCCCGGCATAGACAATGAAGTAGCCGAGTTTATGACGCATTTCGAGGCCTGATTCGGTGACGATAATCGTGTGCGAACCCGAGACGCGAATCTCCGTTTGGCGGCGATCAATCGCGACTTTGACGGACGCGGGTTGAGCCGTGTACGCGTAGGCTAGCGGCAAATCAAAATCCTGGGGCAATTGAGCGAGCAGTCCCGTTGCAACGAGCGTTTGAACGTTCGCCGATGTCATTTTGTTGCGTTCGCCGGTCGTCAATTTGAACGCCTTTGGAGCGCTCACGCCGAATAGTCCGGCGTCCTGTTGAGTGCCGACAACTTGCACGGTTTCGAGCGTCAACGTTCCCGGCGTGGCGCTGCCCGGACCGGTCAATTTAAACGGAAGACGGAACGCGCCGATGGCTTTGTTTTTGAGATTGACGGTCAGGATTTTTTCCGGACCATCGGCCACGGTTTGGAAATCTTCGATGCTCTGCGGATCGCCGACTGATGCCACTTCCCAGCGCCCGGCGAATTTCAATTTCGTCGTAAAGATGCCTACTTTCGTAATCGTGTAATCGACCCACCCGGTCAACACATCTTCTTCGATCCCAACAATCGCCACGGCTTTGACGCTCGATTGAATCTGCGGTAGAATCGTTTCGATTTTGAGCGATAGCGTCAACGGGTGCGCGACGTAGCGGAAGCCTGCAAGCAGGTTGTTCGCGCGCAATCCCTCCGGCAATTCGCGCGCGTCAATCTGGCTCAACCCCGTCGAATTCTCAACGCGCACGCGCAAGCCCGCATCGTGGCTCACGGTCACGAAACCATCTTCACGCAGCGCATCGACTGCAGATGGAAACGCGATGTCGAGGCGCTCGGGCGTCTTCTCCAAAATGCGTTCGAAGCGCAGAACCAGCGAGAACAAGTCTTTCACAGGCGCGTGCAATTGAACCGTGAGAATTCCATCTTTCTCGCTCCAATCGCGGATGTCTTTGTTGCCGGTCACGGAGAGCGCGCGCATGTCGGTGGGCATTTTGATTTTGAACGTGTCTTCTTCGTTGCTCTCGATGCGGTAATTGATGACCGTGTCGATATGCAAAATTCGTTCGCCCAATTTCACATTGACGCCCTGGGACGCGACGACGATGGCTTTGCCTTTCTCGGTTTTTCCAGACGGCGGCATCCACGTCACCGCGACTTGGTTTGCGTTGCCGACGAACGCGAGGATTTTCGTTGAGGTGCCGTCCGGCGTCGCAACCGTCGCGGCCATTTTGGGCGTGACTTCGACACGCAAATCTTTCTCCGGGATCGTCAAATCGAGACGTGAAACGGCTGTCGGAGGGATGCCGAATTCGATGCGGCGCTGGCCGGGTTTCTGATCGACGCGCACCAGAAATGCCAGCGTCAATGTGTACTCGCCGGGTTTGGGCATGACCAACGTGTAGCCGTCGCCTTTGGGCGCGAAGACGGCGAGCGGGTCGCTGAGCGTCACCGATTCAATCGCCACATTCTTGAGCGGCAACGCGATCTCGCTCCAGTTTTTTCCCAGCGCGCGGATCTTGTACGTAACTTCAAACCGCACCGCGTTTTCGCTCGCAACGCCGGTGTAATTACCACCGGCAATGACGGCATCAGAAGGCGGCTTGACCTCTTCGGGCGGCTTCTCTTTGGGCTGGCCCGCGTTCCACAATTTCAAGAATTCTTCGTATGGCAGGAAGACGCCGCGGCCCTCTTTCTCGAACGTTTCCTTCAGCTTTTCATATGGCACATAGACGGTGCGTTCGCGAAGAAGAACCTTCGACGGCGGCGCTTCTGGCGGGTCTTCAGCTGCATGGAGGAACAGGACGGACGCGACGGTCAGGACAGAGAAGAGTTGAGCAAAACGCATGGTGGCCCCTTTTTGTAGATGTCGAGCAAATCGTGGCACGGGCTTTTAGCCCGTGTGTTGTGCTTGTGATTTAAATGGACGGGCTAAAAGCCCGCCCTACTTTTCAAGTTCGGTTTTCCATTTCGCAATGCTAAGTCGTTGAGCGCGTTCGATCAGGTCTTTGACTTCGCTCCATTCCGGTTTTGCGCGGAAGTCCTGGGGCAAGCGATTGAGTTCGGCGATCACTTCGGCGTACGACCCGTGGCGCGTCCATTTGCTTTCGCGCAGCAGTTCGGCGAAGCGCGCGACGCAGGCGAGGAAGCGGAAGTCCGGCGAGGCGTTTTGCGCGGCCCCGGCGTAGGTGCTTTCCTCAAGCGGGTAGTTGCGTTCGACCACGTCGAGGCGCGGGCTGCCGGCGTCCTTCCAACGCAAGTAGACTTTGCCGAGCGAGCCGCGCACGCCGGTTTGGCGCACGATTTCATAGAAGACTGTCACCAATGTGTCGTGGCCCACGTCGCCGGAATCGATCTTGTCGTTGCGGAAATCCTTGTCCGCGATCTTCCGTTTTTCGTAGCCCAGCAAGCGGTAGCTCTTGACGGTGTCCACGTTGAAATCGACTTGCACTTTCGCGTCTCGCGCCAAGACGTTGAGATGCGGCGGGAGTTTTTCGAGCAGGATTTTCTGGAGTTCGGCCATCGTGTCGGCGGCGTGGTAGCTGCCGTTTCCGGCGTCGGCGAGCGTGCGCATCATCGGGTCTTTCGCGCCGCTTTGACCGATGCCGACAGTGGATAAATCGATGCCTCGTCCCGCGAAGAGCGTGACGAGTTTCACCAAATCGCCCGGACCTTTTTCGCCGACGTTGGCCACGCCGTCGCTGAAGAGGATCATGCGGTTGACGGCGTTCGTCGCGTAGGCTTCGTCGGCCATGCGGTAGCCGAGGTTCACGCCGGCGTCGATGTTCGTCGATCCGCCGGGCGTCATCGAATCGATGGCGTCGAGGATGCGCTGCTTGTGCCGGGCTTGAGTGCGCGGAAGAATCAATTCGGCCTGATCGCCGTAACCGACGATGCCGATCGCGTCGTCAGGCGTGAGCGATTCGACGAGCGCTGTCAGCGCTTGTTTCACAATCGCGAGGCGGCTTAATGAGGTGTCTTTGATGCCCGCTTTACTCATCGAACCGGACGTATCGACCACAAACGTGAGCATCGCGGGCTTGCGTTCGCCCGGGCGAGCGGCGCGGGATTTGATGCCGATCTTGAGCAGCTCACGCGTGTGGACGTTGTCACTTCCCAGCAGTGCGGCGTCTCGCGAACGGACGTTGGTATCGACGAACGGCGATTGCGCGGATTCAGCGAAGACTCCGAACGCGTCGTCGCCGAGGACCTGATACGCCTGCTTGAAATAATTGACGAACTCTTCGACTTTGACGGAATCCGGTGTGGGCAGTTTGTCGCTGCGCAGCATTGAACGGGCGAGCGTGTACGCGGCGGTGTCGACGTCCATCCCGAACGTCGACAGATGATCGCGCGCGCAATCGACGAACGGACGCGTGCCGAATTTGTTGACGTACTCGTCTTCGTCCAAACCCTCATCGGTCAGCACGACGGGATGCACGACCTCGGGGCGGAGGAGGAATTGAGGATACGTGAGCTTGGGATTTTCCTCGCGCAAGGCGCGGTAGCCTCGGAGCGAGAGTTCGCTTTGGATCTGATCGAGTTCTGGATCGCGTTCGAACTGACGAACAATGACTTTATTTTTATTTGAGACTGGGACCCGAGTCTCCGGCTTGATGCAGACTCTGTATTCTTCGTCTTTGAAAACGGACGGTATCGTTTCGGTCGTGCAGGACGCCGGATTAACACAGACTTTGTATTCTTCGGTGCGATAAATTGCCGGTTCAGTCGGCGTAGCCGGCTTGACACATACTTGGCGAGTACGTGTTTCGTAGACGGAGGGCACAGGGTGTTTCACACACGTTTCCGGTGTTACGCAAATCTTTCGAGTGCGCGTTTCATAGACTGCAGGCTCAACAATGTAGTCAACGCCTTCGCGATTTAAATTCGACGCGTCCTGTGCCGAATTGGTTTGCTGATCGATGTAGAAATGATTCGTCCCACGATTATCATTCTCACCACTTATGGCCAGCGTCCCCGCGCTGACGCTTGTGCCACCCGTATATGAACTCGTGCCGGAAAGCGTCAACGTCCCAACACCGTTTAATGTGATTCCACGACCGTTGCTGATAACCGGGTCACCATCGAGATCGCCATTAAACGACTTTAACGCTCCGTCGGACTGACGCGCTAGATTTAAAACGCCATTGGTTGCGTTTGAAATCGTTCCGCCATTTAAATTATTGAGCATAAATACCGGCTGATTCGCGGCATTGTTGGCGGCGTTCGTTCCGTCAACGTTAGGAGGGCCGAAGTTAGTAGATTGAAAATTCAGATTGTTGTTTACACCGTTTCCAATGGCTGCGTTTTCAACAGGTGGCGTCTTTACGCCTTCCGAATTCGAATTGAATTTGATACCACGATTATTGAGTGAATTGATATTGGCATTAAGTACCGCCTCATCCGCAGTCGCTCTTTCAGCGAAGTCCAAGTTGCTGTCTTGGCGGCGTATCGTGTCGTCTTTGGCGGCGATGGCTACGTCTTGTTTCACGCCTTTGGAGGCCGCTGCCTTTTTATCGGCGTAATCAAAAGCCACTGCGTTCGTGCCGAGCGTCAACTGCCCGTCATATCCTTGGGGCAATACCTGATTCGCAGAAATCTTCCCGTCCTTGCCTTCCCCCCACTGCCATCCCAATCCTTCGACGTGTTGCTGGAGTTTCTCGCTCGCATTTCCGCCTTTGGTGTCGAAGAAGTAAGCGGTGGCCGCCTTGTCATCCGATTTGGCTCGGCTGAAATCGTGAGTGGTGGCACCTGCTTGTAATTTAACGCCGAGGCCGTTGTCGTGCCGGTCCTCGATCTTCCTATAGAACACATCATCTGTGGCGAGAGCGTCTTTACGCGAATCGAATTCGATGGCCTTGGATCTCTCACGATCCTTCGTCACAAGACCTCGTCCTTCTCGCTGATCTTCTTCTCGTTCGGTATCGGCCAAGTCCCGCGCATTGTTAGCGGGAGTTGATTTAGCAGAAAGTTCAAGCCGTTTTTCGCGAGCATCCAAACGGATCGAATCTTGTGAGAGCTTATGCATCGATTCAAGCTTTTTGGTCTGCGGTACTTCAGAGTCAATACCTCCATCGCTCAAATCTGCTTCGCCTAATGTGCGACGGCGCGTTTCGACAGGGGGCAACGCGGCGACGGGGCCGGTCATGTTGCTCTTGCTATCCGCTTTTCTCGCGCGATCTTTTTTCAGGATTTGTATCGGATCGACATCTCGAGAATCCGGCTCTTCAAATGCTTTTTGAGCTTGTTGAACAGGACTCACGAGAGCGTCATCGTCAAGCAACTTCAAATTCCGTGACGGATCGGTGGGGCTACCTCGACCGTAAAATGACTCCAATTTCTTGTCCGCCTCGCCGAGCGTTTGCTCCTCGGATGCGATAATACCTTGAGAAGGGAGTTGAACACCGGGACCCCCGCCAATTGCGAACAGTCCAAATCCTCGCGCAGATGTGTCGGGCTTCGTCGGTTCGGCAGGCGATTTAGGGTCTGCGGTTGCGCGCTTGCTGTCGTCGAGCTTTTCCTTTTGAATGAGCTTTTTACTGCCACCCGAGCGGTTGCCGAAGCTGCCGCGTCCTGCGCCGGGATCGTTTACAGTTCCCGTTCCTACTCCACCGCCCCAACCCC
>JBAXUS010000009.1:0-63390 GCA_037129555.1 Planctomycetota bacterium | reverse complement strand
ATGATGTGCAAAAGTCAAGTCATAAAATGATGGGTTGTGTAGTCTGGATGCCTTAGAGCTATCGGACAAACCCCCCGTGCCAAGATGCGCCGCGCCGGGCAAGCGGGACGAGAAAGACGAGCGCGGCGTATTTGGAGACTACGCTTAGCGAGTCTTTCGAAGTATCGCGCAGTCCGCCGCAAGCAGATTGGCGAGGGGGTTTTGTCCGGTAGCTCTTACGCCGGTTCCGGAATTCCGATTTCATCCACCCCAGATTCAATCCGATGCACGTGGTACGCTGCCGCAAGATGGATCCCGATCAGAATCCACAGCACTAAAAAAAGTGGGTCGTAGCTGAACACATAGCAGACGAGTACCGCGACCACCGGTAGAAATGTCGAGAGCAACAACGCCTGGCGTCCGGGATCATTCGTGCGACTCAACGTCTTCAAAAAATTCGCCGTCAACACCAGCGCGAACGCGCTGTACAGCGCGAAGCCGATCAGCCCGTTGTCGAATTGGATCGACAGCGGCATGCAGAATCCGGGCTGGACCAGGACCTCGCCACGCTTGAGACTCTTGGCACTTTGATCGTAATCCTCTTCCGGAATAATGTACCGCGCCCAATAGCTCCATGAAAAATCGCCGTAGCCCATGAATACCGTCATCGGTCCGCCTGTTAATAATCGCGGATGGATGACCATGTCAAATTGATGCTTCATTTCCATCAACCGATACGCGGCGCCTGATTCGGCTTTGGGATTGGAGACGCTCGCAAAGCGGTCGATGACTTTTTCAGCGACCGACGGCGCGGCCATGCACAGCCCGACAAGTCCCAGCACACCCGCCGCCAGCACGCCGTTCAAATACGGCATGAGGTTGTTAAAGCGCCGTTTCGCCATCATCGCAATTACGTACACCGCCATGCAACACACGCTCGCCACCCAGCCCGCGCGAACGACGCTTAACATCAGAAAAAACGTCTGTGCCAGCAACGATAAAATCAAATACGGGCGCGACACGAAATCAACTTTTATGACAACCAGTGGCACAAGCATGACGATGGACGACGCGTAAAAACAGCCCAGCACATCCGGCTCGCGGAAGACTGAATACGGTCGGCCAATCGCGATGATGTCGCGGTGCCAAACATAGCGCTCCATCCCCAGCGCATTCGCCGCGACCAATTGCAGAAACGCAACGAAGCAGACGATGTTCGTGATGTGAATCCAGCCGCGAATGATCTGATGCAATCGTGCGGGCGTTTCAATCAAACCAGCGACGACAAAACTGGCTGCGAATTGAAGCCCGATGAAGAGGATGATCTTGATGCAAAAAATCGACGCCATGTGCGGCGGCAAAACCGACAGAGTCGAAACAGTCGCGATTTTTGACGCCATCAGCAAAATCACGAGCGTCATCAGGCCCTTGTAATGCCACACAATCTCCCGCGTGCGAGAAGGTCCCCTCGTGAATGCCAGCCAGACAATCCAGAGCACTCCGAGAGCTGTCAGGCCCACATAGGGCCGGACGTTCAGCCCGCCCACGTTGACGCCAAGTTTGTCGCTGAACGGCGCGGTGAAGACCAGCAGCAGCAGTAGTATCGAACGATGGCGCAGCAAAAACATGCCGCAGGCACACGCGACCAATCCAGCTACGGCGAGCCCCATTTCGGGCGCTTGAGTCGCAGCCGCAGCCCCGGCGATCAGCGCTGCAAGCAATCCCAGCGCAAGCGTCACCGCCGTGCTGCGCGCGGGCGCAAAGCGGCGGTCGGACGGCGCGTCGGAATCAGTCTCAGGTAAAGTCACGGCAATGAGTGCTTTCTGAATTACGTCGCTTGCTTACGAGCTCGGGTTCTTATTTCGCGCCATTTCAAATTGCTTCAACAAGCCGTCAATATGTGTCGCAGGGCTGAATCGATTGAGCGCGGATTCGCGCGCCGCCTCGCCCATCCGCGCAGCTTTTTCAGGCGAGCGAGTCACATCCAGCAACATCGCGCGAAGGTCAGCGACGTCGCCTGCTTTAAAAACATTGCCGTCAATCCCAGGGCGAATCAGCTCGGCATTACCCCCACTGTTGGCAGCAATGACAGCGCGTCCGCGCGCGAGACTCTCCAGAATCGCCATCGAACAATTTTCAAACCAGACCGACGGCACCACCGACACCGCGCAACGATCCAGTTCGTTCGCGACTTCAGCTGGCGGAATGCGTCCGAGCCAGCGAATGCCCGTCAGTCCTTTTTCCGCAGCGAGTTTCTTCAACTCGTCCGAGAGCGGACCTTCACCCGCGATGCTCAAACGCGGTCGCGGTTCAGGCATCGCAGCGTACGCAGCCAGCAACGTGTCGATGCCTTTCTCCCGGCACAAACGCCCGAAATACAGTATGCCGTTGCCCGGCGGCGAGAACGTTTTCGCCGGAGCGGCGAAGTTGTTCAACACTCCAACATGCCCTTCCGGAATGCCTCCGGCAACAAGCTGCCGCTTCAAAAATTCACTCGGCGAAATCAGCCAGCTGTATCCGCGTGTATACGTCTGGTTGGCCTTATGATGTTGGGACGATGCAGCCGCGAGCGCGCTTTTCAACAGGCTGCCTTGCACACATTTATGTTTCACACACTTCGTAAATCCGCCGGTGAGACAGCGCGTGCACGTCGCTCCTTCCGTGAACAGGCTGTAGTTCGGGCACACCGGTTTGTAATCGTGGACCGTCATCACGACCGGTATTCGGGCTGTGTGTTTGACGAACAGACTCGGGCTGAGTTGGTTGTAAATATTGTGCGCATGGACGATGTCGGGTTTGAAGTCGGTGATGAATGCGTCGAGCGTTTTCTGCGTCGAATGCGTCACCGACGCCCACGCCGCGCGGCCGATGTTTTTCAGCGCGTTGAGCGCTCCGTGCTTGGCGCCAAATTCAATCGCCGGGATCGTTCGGACCGGGCCGATGGTCGTGTTCTCAGAATGCTCCATCCCAAAAAATCCGACAGTATGCCCTCGAGCGACAAGCTCCTCCGCGACGGTCAACATATAAGTCTCGGCCCCGGCGCGCGGGTACAGATATTTGTTGGCCATCAAAACGCGCATCGATTCGAAACTCCTCTTTCGTACTGCATTGCCCACAGTACCAGGGGCACTACGCCGCCAAACTTTTATCAAACGGAATCGTCGCCAAAACCGGAATGCCGGTATCCGCATAAAAATCTTCAGGCAGATGGTACGTCGAATCGAGCACGTGAGCGATATAGGCGAGCGCCAGCCCCAGGATCAATCCGATGAAAACAGACGCGACCAGATACAGCACTTTTTTCGGATAGATCGGCTGCGGATCATACGTCGGATCGTCCTGAACTTTGATCGCACCAATCGGGCCTTCGGTGATGGTTTTGGTTTTAACCTTCAACAAATCATCCGTGATTTTCTGATGTTGCTGGCGCAGCGATTCCATCTTCCACGTCATGCCCGACCACTTTACAGCGAGCACCTGTTGCTCGGACATTTTCTGCTTGTACGATTCGAGCTTCTGTTTCGCACGCTCTATTTTTTCCGCCACGGATTTGTACGCGTAGCTGTCTTTGCTGTTGTGGGCCTCAACGTTGATCAACTCAATTTCGCGCGCAGCAATTTCATTCATGAGCAACTGAAGCGGCCCCAATTCGGTGGGCGTCGTGCTAAATTGCGACGTGTCCGGATTGATCGGAATCTCACCGCCTGGATTGGGCGATTTAAGCACGCCGGGTTTCACTTGATCCGGGGACGGCAGCAGCAACGGGTCCTTGCCCACAGCCAAATCGCGCGGATGAAGTTTATTGAATTCCTCCATCTCTTTTTGTTGATCGGAAATCGCCGATTCAAGTGCCGCTTTGCGCTTCGTGTAGAACTCGTCGAATTGCGAGTCCACATTTTGCAGGCGTGAAAATTCTTCCTTATAAGCCTCAAGCAATGCCCCGCTGACCTTCTGCGCGAGTTCCGGCGTGTTCATTTGCGCCGTGATGTTCAGCACGACCGAGTTCAATGCATCGGCGCGAACATGCGCGGGATTTCGCAAAGCTCGAATCAGTTCGATCCGTTCGCGTTCCGGCGTATATTTCGACACCGCCGGTTTCGCATTCATATAGCGCGAGTACATGCTCTGGCTCGGTGGCGATGGCAGCAACCCCGCGCGGTCGATCACTTTGCTCAACAAGCGATCCGTAAAAATCAGTTCGATTTGCCGCTGAATAAAGACGTCATCTTTGATCGTCGATTTCGCCGAAGCCGTCGGATCATTGGCATTGCTGCGATCAAGCACTTCGAGTTTCACGCGCGACACGTACACCGGTTCGGTGAACACCAACACGACGCCCGCAATCAGCGGCGCAGCCAGCAGCGCGACGATGATCAGCCACTGGCGCTTGAAGAGAACATGGAGCAGATAGCGGAGCGACATACGAGACCTCGTGCGACATTAAAGCCGATTGTAAATGCTCTGCGGAATCACGCGCTCAACCCCGTTGAGCACCGCGCCGACGATCGGAATGCTGTAGCGCTTAAGCATGTCGGTCGTCTCGCTGACTTGCCCCCGGCGCGTCTTCGCAGCGCGCGTGACAAGAATACACGCGTTGCATTCAGTCAAAAACGGCACCGCCCGACCGCGGTTCAACAACCCGCCCGCGTCGATCAAAATGATGTCGAAACTCGATTTCAACTCGTTGAAGAACTCTTTTCGATGCATCTCAGCCGGCATGCCGAACTCCGGCTGCCCCAGTTCCTGCTTCGGAACGCTGATCAAATGAACTTTCCCAGGCGACAAGCGGCGCAGCGATTCGGCCAATTGGGTACTCACAAACGTGACACCTTCACCATCGAGTGCACTCGTGATAAGGTAAACCTGATTTTTTTTTCGGGCGTGATCGACCAGGATTTCCTCCGCAAGTCGATTGATCAAGTTGGCGCTTTCCATAACCGTTTTTCGTCACTCATGACCATTTACGTCAATGCCAGACCTTATCTCCTATATATCGTTTCGACCGGAATCGGGCTTGAGTTGAGAGAACTTAAGAGAATGTCCAAATCAGCATGCACCCGTGTGCCACTGGGAGGTACCCCTGCCAGTGCAGATTTCCAGAGTCACTCTGTCTTCAAAACCACCTTCCCGTTGCCACACAATCACATCATGCATATCAATATATCATTTAAATTAACATCGCTCATTTCTTCAGCGTATGATGCATTTTTACCCCGTTGAGGGGTCCAAGCCATTAGCCGGTGGTTAAGCGCAGAGCGCGATACCACCGGAAGCTAATTCCAAACAAACCACATCCCGGAGGGATGAAAGCGGTCTAGGTCAATGGCCAATCGTCAATCTGTCAATGCTTCAATACGCCCCTTTGCCCGAAAGCACCGCCGGTACCGTCTTAATCAACAGCACAAAATCCAGCCACAAACTCTGACTCTCAATGTACCGCACATCCAATTCAACCTGTTGATTGAACGCAATGTCGCCTCGTCCACTGACTTGCCAAATGCAAGTCAATCCAGGCTTTACGTCAAGCCTGCGTCGATCCGCCAGCGTGTACTTTTCAACTTCCCGCTGCACAGGTGGGCGAGGGCCGACGAGCGACATATCTCCCGACAAAACGCACCACAGTTGTGGCAGTTCGTCAATGCTCAACTTTCGGATGATCCGCCCTATAATGGTAATGCGCGGGTCGTTCTTCATCTTGAACGTCACACTATTCCCGTGATCATTTTGAGCCAACAGCTGATCCTTGAGCTTCTCGGCGTTACACACCATCGAACGAAATTTCGGAAACGGAAACTCCTTACCCCATTGGCCGACACGGACTTGCCAGAACAAAACCGGGCCCCAATCCGTCAATTTAATCACCGCAGCTACCGTCATAAACACAGGCAATAGAATGATTAACGCAGCCAATGATACAACAATATCCACCGCGCGCTTCAACCCTCGGCTCAAGCCCACGACCATGATCCAGCTGTACTTTTTTCGCCAATATCGAAACTGCTGCACCACACCACGCGTGTTCCCGTAGCGCTGGTACAGCTCTTCGATCAGCTCCAGCCGATGCGAGGCATCAGTACCGGAGCAAGGGGTTGACGACGTAAAACCTATCATTCCAATGTTCTCTTTCGACGACGCTCAATGTTCTTCACCATGCGCAGACAATTCACGCCATTAGCATCCCGCAAATACGATACCTCATCCATCATGGCTTTGATCAAATACACCCCACGGCCCGATTCCTGCAACCCTTCCATCACCGGTTCAGGCACCGAACTCGGATCAAACGCACACCCCGTGTCGAACAATTTGATCTCCACTTTCCGATGATCCGCCACCAGCTGCATCTTCACTTTCCCGACCGGCATGTCCTTGTAAGCGTACTTGACGATGTTCGTCGCCGCCTCCGTGACCGCCAATTGCAAATTCGACAACTGCTGCTCTTCCTGTTTGAAGAACGGAATCCCCTCGCATTTGATCTGCACAAACGCCCGCAACCGCGACAACTGATCCGCGCGCGCATCCACTTCCAACACGTCGCCGGACTCCGCGCGGCACACCGCACTGTCCAGCACTTTCACCACAATGCACGTTAAATCGTCACGAATGCCGCCCGCTTTCACGAAGCTCTGCAACGAACTTTGAATCCGCGCCGCAATCTCATCCGCGTGTCGGCTGCTGTGTTTCACCAACAGATTCAACAGCGCTTCCTCGCCAAATAGACGATTATCTTCGCCAACTGCTTCTGTAAATCCGTCCGAATAAAACAGAAAAATATCGCCCGGATGAATCTCGACCGATGCCTGTTCATACTGCGCCTGCGGATGTGTGCCGAGCGGAATGTTGACCAGACGCGGCCAATCAAATTCCAAACCCACCGCCTGCCCCGTGTCCGCGCGGAAATGCAACGGCCGAGGGTGGCCGCAATCCACATACGTCATCCGATGCTCAACCGCGTCAAACCGCGCGTAACACACCGTGATAAAACATTCCAAATTTATCAGGCGTCGGCTCACGTCGCGATGCACTGACGCAACAATATTCTTCGCCTCGCTGCTCGCGTCGCCACGCCGCTCGCGAGCATAACGCAGGAACTGCCCTTTCACCGCCGCACCCACAAGCGCCGCCGGAACGCCTTTCCCCATCACGTCACCAATGACCACGTCGCAGCTCGATCCATAATGAAAGAATTCAAAGAAGTCACCACCCACTTGCAACGAAGGAGCCGCGAACAATCCGAACTCAAAATCCGGACTCTCCAGCGGTGGCGTTCCAAACAACAGACTCTCTTGAATCTTCCCGCCGATGGCCAGCTCGCGCTCAAGTATTTCACTATCAATCGTCTTGCGAACCAATTGATCGTTGCTGATCGCTGTCGCCGTCTGAGCCGCCATGGCTTCGAGCAACCGCACGTGCCGCGAATCAATCGCCCAATCGCTCTCGTGCCACACCGCGATCGCGCCCAACGAACCGTGCGGCGATTTCACCGGCGCGACCGCGATGTGAGTCGCCTTGTGAAACTCAGGCTCCGGCGCGTCGCCCATCGATCGGTCCAACACAACGACCTGGCTCTTCCCTTCTTGAAAACATTTTCCGATCAATCCCTTGGTCACACTGCGCGGCAGTGGGTGCGCTTCAATTCCGTGGCAACGCACCGCTTCAAGCAGACCCGTAGTCTCCGATTTGATCCACAAAATCAGCTTCACCGGACCACTGACCGACATCGCGCGCGCAGTCCGTTTCGCGATCTTGTCAAACGCCTGCTCCGGCTTGCGCAACATCTGCCCTTCAGAACTGATGTCGTACATCGAATTCAAACACTCGTGATCCAGCCCGAGTTCTTCAAAAAGGTCCTCGCGCTGCCGTCCGAATTCGACGACCCGCAGAATCTGCCGCAGCAACGCGCTTCCCGCAAGCAGCGCCGCATTCGCCGCCGCGCCCGTCCGTTTGTCCGAACACAACATGATCCGGCACACGTGTGAACTGTCGATGGACACATCTTCAATCTTCACATCCAGCGCGTTCGCCGACACCACCGCGTCCTCCGGCGACGGCCACTGGCAGCCATCCGGCCGAACGATCCAACCCCGATTCGTCGCGTCTATAAAATAAGCGCCCACGCGCAACGCGTTGGCCAGCGGAGCCAATCCCAATGTCAATTCAATCTTGAAGCGTTCGAGCGCGCTCAAGTCGCTGGCATCCGCGAATTGAACCAGCATCCCCGAACCCGTCTCACGCAATCCCGCATGCGTCGTGTCCGGACGCAGTCCCAATTCAGCAAGCTTCCCGACGAGCGCGCCGGGACTGACCGGCTTCAGCAAAAAACCATTCGCCCCGGCATTCGCAAGGTCCGTCGCATTCTCTAAAAATTGTCCGGTGATAAAGACGATGATCAACCCGGCGTTGCGCGGCTCCGAACGCAACGCAAGACACACCTGCTTGCCGGTATGCTCATTCAACTCAACATTGAGCAGCAGCGCCGCTGGCTTGAAGTCATTCAGCGCCGCCTGAATCAATCCCGACCGCGCCACAACGCGAACGTCATAGCCCACTTTCTTGAGCATGTGCTGCAAGTACAACGCCTGATGCGTCGCGTCATCCGCCACCACAATGCGTGTGCTCGGCATACGCCCCCACTCCTGGATTCAAGTTAAACCCTGTACTCTCACCCTTCTATCACAAACCGCCACCGCCACGAAGACCTAAATACCATATCTTAAAATTGATCCACGCGTCTACATACGTGTCAATTTCTCCAAAATAGGTGTCCCAAAAATTCAAAATTGCCGATTTCAATTCCGCTGAACGCCCGGCGATGTATGCTGCCTCAATGTAGCACGGGCTTTTCGCCCGTGGCGAATTTCAAAGGAACCCCATGCCCGATGCCCCCAAACCCCTGCGCGTTCTCCACCTGCTCTGGGACGGCAATCTCGGCGGCGTCCAACGCTACGTCCTCAAAGTCCTCGGCGCACCTCAGTGGCGCAACGTCCAGCACTCCATCTGCTTCTTCGCTCAACCCGGCGCAGTCCTCGCCGACGGCATGATCCCCAACGTCCCCTGCCACGCCTTAGGTCTCACCCGAGGCTGGGACATTCTCAAAGCCCGGCGCCTCGACGCCATCGTCAACACATTCAATCCGCACACCATCCACTGCCATTGCGACACCCCCGCCTTCGGATTGCGCATCGCTAATTTCAAAAACCGTCGCCTCGTCTACACCGAGCACGGCGACACCATCATGCGCACCGAACGCAGTGGGTTCACCCAAGCCATGTGGCGTTACAGCGGCCCGAAATGGAACGCGATTTTATTGAACTCTGAATTCGTCAAACGCGATTTTCTAAAACGCTTCCCAACCCTCGAACCCGCGTGCCACGTCTTCCCCAATCCGCTGATCGAACGCTGGACCGGCCCACGCACACCCCCGCTGCCCAACGAACCTCCGCGCATCGGCGTCTTCGGGCGCTTGGTCCAGCAAAAAGGAATGGATTGGATGGTGACCGTCGCTCAAAAACTCAGCGCTATCGTCCCCGATGCTCGCGTCGAATTCTACGGCGACGGCCCCTTGCGATCAGAACTTGAATCCCAGCGCGACACCTTGAATCTGCGTGGCAGCGTCGACTTTAAAGGCTACGTCAACACACCCCTCGCGCGCATGGCCGAGATGACCTGCGTCGTCGTCCCCTCACGCATCGAACCCTTCGGCCTCGTCGCCCTCGAAGCCCAAGGCGCGGGCGTCCCCGTCGTCGGCTTCACCGATAGCGGCGTCGCCGAAATCGTCATCAACAACGAAACCGGCCGCATCGTCAAACACGGCGACCTCGACGCCATGGCCCACGCCATCGCCGACATCATCCGTTCACCTGAGCATGCTCATAAAATGGGAGTCGCCGCAAGCAAACGAGCGGCAGAAGTATTCAGCTTGGAAAATCACGTCGAGAGTTTGGAGCGAGTATATCGGGGAGAGTAGCGTTGCTGCATTTACTCTACTGCCTCTTTACCCGCCTTTTTCCTGATTTGAATCGGAACCTCATAGGCCTGTTTTGCACCGGGAGTGCTGCGGACATCGGCGCCGAGCGCCGATGTCGTAGCAAAGCGAGGCTGCGGAAAGTGGGGCCGGATTGATGCTTGGTTATCCTGTACTCTTCATGCCAAAAGCGATGCCATTCACGGTCAGCGCCAACAGGCGGCGCAGGGGTTCCGTCCGCCGTGCGCCGGGTCGGCGCCAACGGCGCAGGAATTCGATCTGAAGATAGTTTAGGGGGTCGATGTACGGGTTGCGCAATCGGATGGACTCGGCCAACACCGGTTGATTTGCAAGCAGCTCTTTGCGCTCCGTAACCCCCAGCACCATCGCGACCGATTGGTCATGTGCAGTCTCGATGCGGCCGAAAATCTTTTTACGGACGCCTTTATCCTGTACGAGCGAGGCATACCTGCTGGCGATGTAGAGGTCGGTCTTGGCAAGCGAGAGTTCAGCATTCTCCAGCAACGTGGCGAAGAACGGCCACTGCTGATACATCGCACGCATCTTCGCCAGACCGTCGGGTTCGGTGGCGGCGAATCGTTCCAGCGCATAGCCGAGGCCATACCAGGAACTGAGTTGGTGGCGCGATTGGGTCCACGCGAATACCCAGGGAATCGCGCGAAGCTGGCGCAAGTCGCCGTCTGCAGCACGGCGGCTTGGACGCGAGCCGATGCGGAGGTGTTCAATGAGATCGATCGGCGTGGCCTGCCAGAAATAGGTCGTGAACTCCGGCGTCCCGTACACGAGGTCCTGGTAATACTCGAACGACCACCGTGCAAGCTGGTCCATCCACGGCTCCCACTTTGGGTCGAGCGAAATTTCCGTCGGCAGGCAGTTGACGGCAATGACGGCGCTGGTGAGCTGCTCCAGATTACGCTGGGCGATGACAGGGTTGGAGTATTTCAGAGAAATCACTTCGCCCTGCTCGGTGATGCGTACTCGACCGCCGTGCGCGGCGTTAGGTTGGGCGCGCAGACTTCGGTAACTGCTACCGCCGCCGCGGTCGATGGAACCACCCTTTCCATGAAACATCCGAAGCTTAACGCCCTGGGAATCGGCCAACGCGGCGAGATTCTTCTGGGCGTTGTAAAGAAACCAATTCGCGGCGAGAAAACCGCCGTCTTTGTTCGAGTCGGAATAACCGAGCATGATCTCCTGCACGTTTCCGCGGCTCGCAAGATGTTTGCGATACTTCGCGTCGGACCATAACTCGTCCATGATCTGGGTGCTGCGTTCCAAGTCGCCGATCGTTTCGAACAAGGGTACGACATCGACGCGGGCCCGCGCGGCGCGTGCGTGACCCAACACGGCCTTGAGGTCATCGGCGCTGCGTGTCATGCTCACGACGAAATGGTTCGCGGCGGCTTCACCGTGAGTGCGTTGAATTTTGCTTACAGCGCGGAGCTCGTCGCGAATTTCGGCGGGCGCGTTTTGGAGTTTTCCGCTGTGGTCGCGGAAATCGAGTTCGGCGAGATGAAATCCAAACGCGCGAACCTGATCGATCAGCCGGGCGAGGCGCCCGTTCGCGGCACGGTGGGCTTTCTGGCGGCGAAGGGCTTTTTGAATGTGCTCGAGCTCGCGCACGAACTCGTCGGAGTCGCGATAGCCATCCTTGAGTTTGCGCATCATGACTGAAAGCCGCTGACGGTACTCTTCCCCCGGTTGGAATACGTCGGTCTCTTGCGGCGGGTTGCCGCTGTGCATGTCGCTTGGAACGGACTGTGTGAGTTCGTCGATCAGAACCGCACATTCTGCCTGATAATGCTCGCGAATCCGGTCCGCATGGCGTTGCGCCGCCGCCAGGCTGATCTCGGGGGTGACGAATGGATGCCCGTCGCGGTCTCCGCCCACCCAGCTTGCAAACGACAGGAACGGCCGCGACCGTTTCACACCCGGATATACGGCTTGAAGCTCGGCGTCGAAGACCTCGTAAAAGCGCGCCACCGCTTCGAGGATCGTGCGGTCGAAGAAGAACAACACGTTGTCGATTTCGTCGAGCGGACTCACCCGGCGTTCGCGCACTTCGGCCGTCTGCCAGAGCGTCTCCAGCACTTCATCCGGGCAGTCAAATTGCGCGGCGAGCCGCAACAGATGGTTGAGGACGCTCCGTCGTTTCGCCTCGGTCGGATGCGCGGTCAGCACCGGTTGGATTTCCAGCGCGTCGAGACACTGCCGCACTTTCTCCGCGCTTACCCCCGCCGCTTTCAGCTCTCGAAACAACCGGCGCAGCGATTGCGGCGGCTCCGGGTTTGCCACAAGGCTTCGAACTCGCTCGCGTTCCTCGCACAGGTTGACAAGCTGAAAGAACAAGCTAAACGCGTGGGCGACCTGGTACGCGTCATTCACGTCGAGCCGCGCCACAAGGCGGCGTTTGGCAGCGATGGTTGTTCGGGATGGTTTCAGGCGAATTTCCTTGGAGAATTGACGAAGTTGCTCCACGCAGCCAAACACCCGCGCACCGGCCTGTTCGCGCACAATCTCCCCAAGCCGCGTCGTCAAGAACCGCACATCATTCCTCAAAGTGTCTTTCATCATCTCTCCTCAACAAGGCGCTCAAGTGGGCTTCAATCTGTCCAAACAACCGGTGCTCTGGTCAAATGTACTTCTCCCCTCGTACGACTGCTACGTCGCTCACGTACACGATTACCGCGTAGTGGCTGAAGTATTCCTGGGCGACGTGGTCCACAATGCGCGCGGCGACAAGTTCGCTCACCACGCTTTCGATCTTGATGTTTTGGCCGGGAATTTCTCCGGCGCGCAAATGCCGGGAGCCCTCGCCGCGCGCTTCGGTGACGGTGTAACCTTTGGCGCCCAGCCGCATGAGATCCCCAGCGATTTTATCGGCAAGAACCGTTTCCGCGATGATGGTGACTATTTTGAGTGACACGGTTTGCATGGTCTTGAAACTCCTTGATTAGCGTCCGCTCAGTAAGAGGGCTAGTTGAAAATACATTGGAATTCCCGCCAGAATATTGAAGGGAAACGTGATCGCCAGAGCACAGGTCAGCGAGTACGTTGGGTTGGCTTGCGGCAAGGTCACGCGGACGGCCGGCGGTGCGGCGATGTAGGAAGCGCTCGCCGCCATCGCGCCGAGAACCGTACAACCGCCGATCGAAAGCCCCGCGAAATGGCCCAGCAGAACGCCCAGTGTCCCGTGAACAATCGGCAGTAGTATGCCGAAGCCCAGCAGAAACGGCCCCACCTTTTTTAGATCGCCAAGGCGGTCTCCAGCCACGATGCCCATCTCAAGCAAAAAGATGCAGAGCGCGCCTTTGAAGATCATGCCTTTGGTGTCGTAGAAAGGTTCGATATCGCCCCAATTCTTTTCGCCGATCAGGTATCCGATGACCAGCCCGCCGACGAGCAACACCATGGTTCGGGCGGTCAGGACCTCATGCAGAACATGGGAGATCGGCCGGCTCTTTTCAGCGGATTTTATCGCGCCCAACGCCAGTGCGATGTGAATGCCAGGGCTTTCGAGCAGCGCGAGAAGCGTCGGCATGTAGCCCTCCACCGTCTGCCCCATGGAAGCCACAAATGTTTGCGCGGCGATGTAGGTCACCGCTGAAACGGAGCCGTAGTGCGCGGCGATGCCGGCCGAATCGGCGATGGAGAACTTGCCGAACTTTCGCAAGATTGCGTAAGCCGTCAGCGGCGTGATGCAGCCAAGCAGAATCGTCACTACCGCAGGCCACGCGATAGTTGCCAGAGGCGCGTGCGCCAACTCCGCCCCGCCTTTCAATCCCAGCGCGAACAGCAGATAAACCGCGATGCCCATGTAAATGTCTTTGGGCAGCGCGAATTCGCTTTTCACGCGCCGAGCGAAAACACCCAGCGCAAACGAAAGCGTGATAGGGGAGAGAAGATTGGTTTGCAAGATCGTGGTCAAGGTCATGGACACAGAAACACCTTTCATTATGAGCTTGTTGAAGCTCCGTTGAACTCAAATCGATACACTTCAGGGATTGCAATACGGACAATTCTGCGCGGGCGTTCGGACAAGACCATCCGAGCGTGGACGCTCGTCACGGCAATCGCATGCGACGCACGTAAACACCTCTGCCTTGATCTGCTCCGTGGATGTTCCGCACATTTCACACGGCAAGCCGGTGACGAAATCCGTCCGGCCCCACCCTGGCGTGCCGCATCGCGGGCACGGCGTGGCCAACCGTCGCGCCAAGCGAAAGGCGAGCCTGCGAATGGTTGACATTCTCGACGGATTAACGTGTGCGCGCATGTCGGTCGCCACCCAGGCAATCCCGTCGCTAGAAGCCAGCGCCGCGCGTTCTACGGCGGTTTTCAATGCGTTATGCGTTTCGATTCCCTTTTCCACGGCGGCCCGATTTGATTTCGGCCAAACCATGAGAGCATGGGACGGGAAGCGGACCTTCGGCAACCATTCCACAAGCTCATCAAAACCGGAGACTTCAACATGATTGTAGTTGGTCCATTTCGCCCACATACTTTCCGTAACGATCAAGCCGCGTTCATCGTCAACAAAAGTCATGATCTCGTGGCCTGCGGGAACAAACGGAACGAAGGGGTGTGGTCCGAAACTTCCTTCGCTGGCGATCCCAAGTCGAAGTCCCGTGACGGCCATTCCCAAGCGGGCTTTTCGCAAACACACGTCACGCGGAGCACCGTCGCGCGGAATCTCACCAGAGAACGTTCCGAGCGCATCCGTGTCGAGATCGGCAGGAACGATCGTCTCCAAACCCAACACGCGCAACGGGCGCGCTATGGCCAGTTCCTTGGCGTGCCGGGTCGCAAGACTGACCCGCCGATTCCGATAAATGGACATCACAGAGACCCTCACTCAAGACCGCCGAATGCGGTCGTCAAGGTTGCAAAGCAACCCATCCGCAGGCTGATAAATCCAAGCATGAACATCCAATGTCTGTTCGCGCTGCCAGGCGTTCTTGACCACCGAAGTACGACACACGCTTTCGGCCTGACGGATGACGTTCAGTTCACAAAACGTGTCCAATCGAAGCGCTGCGTTTTCAATCGAATTCAAAAGGCCGCTGTTCGCTTCGTACACGTCACCGATGTTTCGCAGCCACGGATTGAGTGCACCCAGCTGAGTCCCGCCCAACGCGGTTCGGATTCCGCTGCATCCGTAGTGTCCGCAGACGATGATGTGTTCGACCTTCAGCTCATCAACCGCGTATTGAATCGTGGCTTCACAGTTCGAGTCCGTAGGATCGACGACATTCGCCAAATTGCGATGTTCAATCAATTCGCCGCAATCCAACCCAACGATTTCGTGGGCTGGCGGTCGCGGATCCGAACAGCCGATCCACAGATATTTGATCGCCGGTGCCTGCGACCGGCGATCAACGCATCTCCAAACCAAGGGGGCTTCGTTGCGGGTTCGCGCCATCCAGTTCTGGAATGAATCGTCACGTTCGGTCATGATCTTGATCGCTCCCGGAATGGTTAGACGATGTCGACAAGGTATCAGTCCTCGCCTTGGGCCTTGGTGTACGCGTCGGCACCATTGATCTTTTTCAGCTTTTCGACGTGCATCCACTTATGCTCGCTGGCCAACTTCGCAAGCAAATTGAACAGATGCGCGTCGGAAAGATCGGCGTCGGGATTGCGCAGCACGAAGCGGCAGCGCCAGTGATCGACGCAATCCGTGATCGCGCCGACCGCCGGATAAACTTTCGTCCCGCGATTGGAGATCATCTTCAACCGCAGCGGACTGGCTTCGGCCAGTGCCTCAAGGCTGTGCCCCAACTCCTCACTGCTCAGCGCGGACTGCGCGAAAATATCCACGCCGACGGTCCGTTCGGAATGCGGGCGGACGAAATCCGGCGCAGCGGAAATTTCCGGCAGTCGCAGCGGGCGGTGTGTGCGCACTTTCCAGGTCGCCGATTTTTGCCCGAGATTCGCGATGATGGCGTCGGTGAATTCGGTGGTCTTCACGCCCTTTCCGTACCCGACGACGTCGCCTGTCAACTTGCCCTGTTCGAGCGTCACGAGCACGGCGTGCTCAATCGCGTCGGCCTCGGCGAAGAGTTTCAGATGCCGCAGCATCATGACTCCGGACAAGATCACCGCCGTCGGATTGATCGTGTTGGTGCCGGCATACTTCGGCGCACTGCCGTGAACGGCTTCGAAGATCGCCACTTGGCTGCCGATGTTCGCCGATCCGGCGAAGCCCAGCCCGCCGATCAGACCGCTGGTCAAGTCGCTGATGATGTCGCCGTTCATGTTCGTGGTGACGATCACGTCGAACTGCGCCGGGTTGCGGACCAACTGATGCGCGCAGTTATCGATGATGATGTGCCCGGGCTCAATGTCCGGATATTCCGGCGCGATCTCCTCGAAGGTTCGTTTCAGCAGGCCCTCGGTCATCTTCATGATGTTGGCTTTGGTCGCGCAGGTGAGCTTGCGCCGCCCTTCCGATCGCGCGAACTCGAATGCCAGCCGCACGATCTTTTCGCAGCCTTTGCGGCTGATGAGCTTCAAGCACTGCGCGACCCCGGGCGTCTGCATGTGTTCGATGCCGGCATAAAGGTCTTCGACGTTCTCGCGAACCACCACGAGGTCGATGTTCTCTCCGCTGTAACGCGTCTTGACGCCGGGGAGTTCGCGCACAGGGCGGATGTTGGCGTAAGTTTCGAAGAGTTTTCGCAGCGTCACGTTGGCGCTCTTTTCGCCGTATCCGACAGGCGTGCCAAGCGGCCCTTTCAACACGACGCGGTTCTTGCTGATTGAGTCCATCGTCTCCTGCGGAACGCCGGACGCGATGCCGCGTTTGAACACGCGCTCGCCAGCGTGTTGCTCGTCCCATTCGATGGGGGCTCCCGCAGCCTCAATGATGCGCTGCGCCGAAGCGATGCACTCCGGCCCGATGCCATCGCCCGGAATGACCGTGACGACGTGCTTCTTTTGTACGTTTGACATGTGATTCTCCTGTGTTGTTTGGGGCGGAGTTTTTCCGCCGAGTCAATGAAAAAGAAAAGTCTTACATGTACCCGTCGCGCCGCAGCTTTTCGAAAGCGTCTTCGCTCTCATGATCTTGGGCTCGACCTGAACGCTCGGCGGTGCGGATGGCTTTGAGTTCCGCGATGATGTCATCAACGGTCATTGCATTGGATTCGATCGGGAACGTGCACGGCACGCAGCCCAGACTGCGGTAGCGTTTTCCTTCTCGAGCGAAGTACAACGGCACGACCGGAATCTTTTCGCGCGCGATGTACTCCCAAATGTTCAGTTCGGTCCAATGCAGCAGAGGGTGAATACGGACATGTGAACCGGGTTCGCATTCGGTCGCGAACTGACCCCACAGTTCCGGCGGCTGGTCCTCGACGTTCCAATCCATGTTTTGATTGCGCGGGCTGAAGTAGCGCTCTTTTGCACGCGTGGGTTCCTCGTCGCGCCGGACGCCGACAATCACGCCGTCGTACCCTTCGGCGTCCATGACCTGCTTGAGTCCGTCGCGCTTGAGCAGCGTGCAGCAGCCAACGCGCGTCTGTTTCCCGGCCGGATACGTATTGCCGGTGTTGATCTCTCCGTGGTTCATTCCGACGATCAGCCGCAAATTCCACTCTCGCGCAAGCCGGTCGCGGTATTCAATGACTTCCGGAATCTCGAAGGACGTGTCGATGTGGACGAGCGGAAACGGCACGTGGCCGAAGAACGCCTTTCGGGCCAGCCACAGCATGACGGTCGAGTCCTTGCCGATGGACCAGAGCATTCCGATTTTCTTGAAGTGCGAGAACGCCTCGCGTAGCACGTAGACGCTTTCGGCTTCGAGTTTGTCGAGGTGCCGGTCCACACTGGTTTCGACGGGCGGATGAAGCATGACTGCCTTTCTTGAAAACAAAAAAAGGCCAGAATCGTCCGTGGACAATCCTGGCCTTCTATCCAAGCGGGCAGAACACGCGCGAAAAATAAAAAAAGGGCGGAACGCTGTTGGCGTCCGCCCTTCATTCTTCGCAGGCATTCATCCCGCTGAGCTTGATGGCGATATTTAGTTGCTCCTGAAACCCAACCAACCTTGCGGCGTATCGGCTTCCTTAAGCCCACACAATTTACACGACTGGAACGTTGAAGTCAAGAGCGAACTATTAATTTTCTTGAAATTGCGGCACTTTGTCGAGCGTGAACACGATGATCCGCTCACCGGTTTTGGTGCTGAGGTCGGTGTGCAGACTGATGACATTCACGTCGAGAATACCGGTAATCGCGGCCTCTAACAGCGACCGGCCGTGTTCGAGCAATTCATGACGCACCTGCTTCACCAACGCGCGGCGCGAAGCCATTTCGTCGCCCGCCAGTTTCAATTCTGCGGGAGTGAGCACTTTTTTCAGCCGGACGAGAATCATGTCTTCGACAAGGAACGTGCGAGTCTCCAACGGCCCACGCCCCATGTAATCTTTCTCAAATTTGATGATGGCTTGACTGATCTCGGATTCTAACATGCCTTTTGTTTTCATTTTTAATGTAGTACTTTCAATTATGTAAGTGGTCCACCCGGGCGACCGACTCACGGCGCACCATCCTTCTGCACCAGCACTATATACATCGGCCCGCGCTTGCGCTGGGGGAAAATCGGGGACAGTACCCGGCAATAACCGAGCAGGAGTTTCACCGTTCACTTTGCCGGAAACTGCCCCCGATTTCCTCAGTGCAGTTGCTTGCCACCACCTTCAGGTGGTGGTGTGGTGATTATACGCCGCAATCAGCAGGCTTCAGCCTGCTTGAATCGGCTTTAGCCATTTTTGTGCGAGGAGCGAATGGCTAAAGCCCGGGCAAGCCGGCTGAAGCCGGCTAGAAGTTTATCACCTCTTTCGTATCACCACCTAAATGTGGTGGCAAGCAACTGCGAATCTCCAACTCGATGTAGTGTCCCCCCGCAGCTACGGTCATCACCCTATTCTTGTTTCTCCTCTTTTTTGGCTCTTCCGGACTAAAAACTTCGACTGGCCTGCCAGCACGGTTGCGCTATTGTATAAATCGCGCTGGCAGATCGAACTGTTTTTCAAATGGATCAAACAGCATCTGCGAATCAAGGTATTCTACGGCACGTCAGAGAACGCGGTGATGACGCCACTCTGGATTGCCGTGAGCACGTATGTTTTGGAGGCAATCGTCAAGCAACGGCTTAAACTGTGCTTGGGATTGTAACAAATTCTCCAGATTTTGAGCATCAACGTTTTCGAGAAAGTCCCACTGGCGCATCTACTTGCAGAAACAGACCACCAAAAAGACAAAGACTATGCTCCTCAAGTATTATCTCTGTTCGACTAACAACCGGACACTCATGACGAATAAGGATTAAAACTACCATGAAAATCTCAATGTGGAAATTGCTTTCAGGCGCGTTGATTTTTTGCGCCACGCTATGGATTGCTTCGGCTCGATGCGCGACAGTTGGTGATTATCAGATTTTCGTTTCAAACGAAAAATCCGGCGACCTGACGGTCATCAATGGCGGCGATTTCAAAGTCGTCGCACGTGTTCCTGTCGGTAAACGCCCGCGGGGAATCCACGCCACGCCCGACGGTGCGCTGATCTATGTTGCCTTAAGCGGCACACCCATCGAACCGCCGCCGAAACTCGACGCCAACGGCAATCCGATTTTCGAGAAGCCCCGCAAGGACGACGATGATGACGACGCCAAGGCGGACAAGTCAGCCGACGGTCTCGGCATTGTCGATGTAGCACAACTCAAATTTCTGCGCAAGATTTCAGTCGGCTCCGACCCGGAACAGTTCGCGTTCAGCAGT
This sequence comes from Planctomycetota bacterium, assembly GCA_037129555.1. Taxonomy (GTDB): domain Bacteria; phylum Planctomycetota; class SZUA-567; order H5-PLA8; family H5-PLA8; genus JANXLS01. The sequence goes on along the minus strand of JBAXUS010000009.1, from coordinate 43,644 downwards.
GATGGTCGGCACATTTATATTTCAAACGAAGACGTCAGCGCCGCGACGACACTCGACGCAACGACCGGAAAAGTCGAGATGATCACGCCCGTCAGCCGCGAGCCGGAAGGCGTGGGTGTGCGTCCAGATGGCAAGATTTTCTACGTCACATGCGAGACCGCTGGCGACGTTTTTGCCATCGATGCGACAAACGGAAAAGTCACCGGCAAAATCCAGGTCCACCCGCGCCCGCGCAGCATCGATTTTCTGCCCGACGGCTCGCGCGCATTCGTCCCGTCGGAATCCGTCGGCGAGTTGAACGTGATCGATTCCGTGAACCAAACGCTACTCAAAACCATCGCCCTGCCGAAAGGCTCTCGTCCGATGACGGTCAAAGTGTCGCCGGATGGAAAGAAAGTGTTCGTCAGCACCGGACGCGCCGGGACGGTGTGTGTTGTCGATGCGATTTCATATGAAGTCTTGAATACGATCAAAGTCGGCGGGCGACCGTGGGGCATCTGCTTTTCGCCGGACGGCAAACTGCTTTTCTCAGCCAACGGCCCCACCAACGACATCACCGTGATAGACGTCGCGACCGAAAAAGAAATCGCGCGCATCCCGTCGCCGGGAAGTCCTTGGGGCATTGTCGCCGTGCCGAAAGTGAAATGAAGCTTCATTCACCCACTATATAGATCTCCTGCACGGTGATGCTTTTTTTGAAGCCCGGCTTGAATGCTTTCGCGCGCAGAAAGGTCGGGCCCTTAATGAGCACTGGCTTCTCATACAACAAATCCGATTTCGTCGGCACGGTGCCATTGAGCGTGTAGCGAATGGTCGCGCCTGGCTCGCTCGTCAACGTCACTTCGACCTCCCGGCTGAAAGTTCCTCCGCGCGGTGAGATGACCGGCGGCGGCAAAACCGGCTGGCCGGGAAGACTCTCAATCCACTTTCGCAGCAAGTCCATCGACGCACGATCAAGTTCGTTGTGCGCCAGCTGTGGCATCTTGAACGCCTCGGTCGTGTTGGCCCGCATGAACAAAATCGAGCGCCAGATGTCGTTCGGCGCAACGATGCGCGGATTGTCAATGCGCTGGTCAATCAGCACCGGGCCGTCGATCAAATTCTGCCGGATCAACGGAGTGTCGTACCGCGCATCAAAATAGGCGACCGTCCCGCCCGGTCGATGGCAGCCCGCGCAATTCACATCCAAATACGAACGCGCGCGGTCCTCTAAACTGCGTGACGCATCGTCCGCGCGGGCGAGCGTTGGATACGCGATCAGATTCGATTCATTTAATTTCGAGTCAAACAATCCAATGTGATTCCATGCGCGCAATTCGTTGTCGCTGACGCCGGATGGATACGTAAACGTGCGGTTCAACTGCCGCGTCTTCACGCCCAGCACCAAACCCGCGTTTGCTGTGTGGCAGACCAAACAATCCTGGCGCGACGGATATACCCACATCTGCGTCCGCGAGCCGCCCGCCGTTTTAACGCTGACGGCCTCGGTCAAACCCGCGTCCAACAAATCAGCGTCGCTGTTGTCCGCGCGCCATTTATAAACGAGACCGTAAACGCCTCCCGCCTCGTCGCAAACGAGCAGCCGCGTTTCCAACCGCCGCGTCACGCTCGGATTCGTTTCGTCCACCGGCAGGTCAAACATCTTGACAAAAACAGTCCCGCGCGGAAACGCCCATTCGCCCCCCGGCGAGAATTTAATCGTCGCATCCGGCACCGCAACCCAGCGCGTTTTCACCGCGCCGTCCGACCAAAATGGAACAATTAAATCGTATGGAATCAACGCTTCGTTGGGAATACATTCGGGCGTGTTTTTGAAGACGCCGGTCTGAGAAAGCAATCGCGGAAAAACACCGTTTGCGTGGTCGGGCAGATTCAAATAAGCCTTCGCCGGGATGCGCGCGGCAAGGCCATACGACGCCGGCATTTTTTCAGCCAGGCGTCCCGACAAAGCCACTGCAACAAGCGCCAACACGGCCCCGGCGAAATAGACGCTGCGCACGATTTGACTAATCCCGATGCCTTTCATCATTGCGCACATTCCAAGAGCCGCTTGCGACAGCACGTGGCTGGTTCGCCTCACGCGTCCGTTTCACATTATTCTTGACACGCCTTAATCGCAAGCCTATAAAGCACGTTCAACAATAAGGAGCCTTAAAACATGAAAACGTGGATCGCGCCTGAGTTCGAAATCATCACTGTCTGCTTTGAATGCACCGCCTACGCCGCTGCCGTTTAAATCCGCAAGGGTTTCTGATCGGAGGGCAAGCCCATTAAAATCCGTCTCTTGGGCACCGCTGCGGGCGGGGGCTTTCCGCAATGGAATTGCAACTGCCGCGTGTGCTGCGTCGCGCGCAGCAATCCAGCTCGTGCGCGTCCGCGGACTCAATCCGGCGTAGCCATCAGCGCGGACGCTTCGCATTGGTTTTTGTTGAATGCCTCGCCCGATTTGCTCGCCCAAATTCATTCCTTTCCGCCGCTCGCCGCACATCTCGACACCATCCGCAATTCGCCCATTCAAGGCGTCCTGCTCACCAACGGTGATCTCGATCACACGCTGGGCCTGGCCCTTTTGCGGGAGGGCGAAGCGCTGGCAGTGTACTCCACAAGCCGCGTCCGCGAGGCGTTGACCGAAGGCCTCGCCCTGTTGCCGCTGTTGAAACGCTATTGCGGCTTGACGTGGCATGACTGCATACTCAATCCATTTGAATTACATCACCGCAACGGAACGCCAAGCGGCCTTCTTGTCAAAGCGATCGACATCCCCGGAAGCGCTCCAAAATACCACGCGACACCGACACGCTGCGCTTTCGGCGACAGCGTGGCGTACATCATCACCGACACGCGCAGCGGCGGGATTCTGGTCTTTGCGCCGGATGTGTCGATACCCACACCCGAACTCGTCGACGCGCTCAAACGCGCCGATGTCGTGCTCTACGACGGGACGTTCTGGTCCGAGCACGACATGTCAGAATCGGGCGCGGGCACTGCGCTCGCTGCAGACATGGGACACCAGCCGATTTCCGGGCCGGGCGGCAGCCTCGACATTCTCGCCGCGCTTCCCACCCCTCACCGTGTTTACATGCATATCAACAACACCAATCCCATCCTGTTGGAAGATTCGCCCGAGCGACAGCAGGTGGCGGATCGTGGAATCGAAGTTGGCGAGGACGGAATGGAGTTTGAACTATGACAGAGATGTTAACGCCCGACGTGTTTGCCGCCCAATTGCGTGCGGTGGGCGTGGACCGCTATCATCATCTGCATCCGGTCCACAAACGCATGAACGCCGGCGATATGACGCCCTATCAAATCCGAACATGGGTCGCCAACCGGTATTGTTATCAGCGCAGCATCCCGGTGAAAGACGCGGCGATCATTTCAAATTGCCCGATCCGCGACGTGCGCCGCATCTGGCTGCACCGCATCACCGACCACGACGGCATCACGGGAACCGAGGGCGGGATCGAAGCGTGGTTGCGCCTGGCGGAGGCCTGCGGTTTGACGCGCGACGAAATTCTCGACGAACGTCATGTCTTGCCGGGTGTGCGTTTTGCCGTGGACGCCTACGTCAATTTCGCGCGGCAACAGCCGTGGCCGGTCGCGGTCGCGTCATCGTTGACCGAACTCTTCGCGCCCGATCTGATGTCCGAGCGCCTCGCCGCGTTTCAACGCTATTACACCTGGGTTCCCGAATGGGGCTTCGACTATTTTAAATCCCGGGTGACTCGCGCGAAATCCGACTCCGAAGAGGGCCTTGAATTGACGTTGAAATACTGTGCGACGCACGAGCTTCAACACGCCGCGCTCGCCGCGTTGCGCTTCAAATGCGACGTGCTGTGGAGCCTGTTGGACGCCATGCAAACCCACTTCGATTTGCATCCGGAACAATCACAATGAGCGACTCGACCTTGCCCGTTTCAACGCCACTGCCCGGTCTCGATTCTGTCCCAAAGATTTCGCCGCGCGCACGCATCCAGTCCGACAAAGTCACCGGTAAACCGGTGTTGGTGTCGCAGGAAAGCGTCGTGAAACTCAACGCCACAGCTGCGGACATTCTCGCCCTGTGCGACGGCCAGCGCACCGTCGGCCAAATCGCCGCCGAGTTGGCCGCGGACTACCACGCCCCACTCGAAACAATTTCCTCCAACACAAGCGCGTACCTGGCGAAATTGGCCCACTTGAATCTCGTGAATTGGCGGGAATAAAGCACATGACTGGAAGCGATCATCGCCCCTACGGGCTTCTGGCGGAATTGACGTATCGTTGTCCGTTGCATTGTCCGTATTGTTCGAATCCGGTGCGCTATCCCAATGGCGCTGAATTATCGACTGAAATCTGGCAACGCGTTCTTGTCGAAGCGTCCGATCTGGGGGTTTTACATGTGGGTTTTTCGGGCGGAGAACCATTGTTACGAGCGGATTTGGCCGGCCTGATTTCGGCGGCGCGCGCGGCTGGGATGTACAGCAATCTTATCACCAGCGGCGTGGGTCTGACGCTGGAACGGGCGCGGGAATTGAAGACGGCGGGGTTGGACAATATTCAAGTCAGTTTTCAGGCGGACGAGGCGTTGCTCGCGGATACTGTTGCCGGGACTGCTGCTCATGCGCTGAAGTTGAAGGCCATCGAATTTATTCACCGAACGGAACTGCCGTTGAGTTTGAATATCGTGTTGCATCGAGGCAATATCGATCGGCTTGAAAAACTGATTTCGTTTGCGGAAATGTTGAAGGCCGAGCGCTTGGAATTGGCGCACACTCAGTACTACGGTTGGGCGTTTAAGAATCTGTCGAATCTGCTGCCTTCGCGCGAACAGATCGAATCGGCTGGGCGGATCGCTGCCGCCGCGCAACAGCGACTTCAAGGCCGAATGGAAGTCGTATACGTCGCGCCGGATTATTTTGGCGACCGGCCGAAACCGTGCATGAATGGCTGGGGGCGGCGGCATATCACGGTCAATCCGGTTGGGGAGGTGTTGCCTTGCCCGACGGCGGGCGCGATTCCCGGATTGGTTTTTGACAAGGTAAGCGAGCACTCGCTGCGTTGGATTTGGGAGCGCTCGGACGCGTTCAACCGATTTCGCGGGACGGCATGGATGCCGGAGCCGTGTCAGGGTTGCGAGTTCCGCGAAAAAGATTTCGGGGGCTGCCGTTGTCAGGCCGCGTTGTTGACCGGCGATCCGAACGCGACAGATCCGGCATGTGCATTGTCGCCGTATCGATCCGCTTTGGACGAGCGCGTGTTGGGAGCGCGTGACGGTTGGGATTCTGGCGCACTGATGTATCGCGAAAATCCGTGAACTAATTCGCGTCCCGGTTTGCGTTCAAGGCGTCGATCACGGCAGCGTCCTGAAGTAGCTTCGCCAGGTCTAAAGGCGTTTTTCCTTGAGCATCTTTAACGTCCCGAAGCGCGCCCATCGTCAGCAGCGCGGCGACGTTTTTGGGGCGGGATTTTTGAACGGCATAATGCAGCGCGGTGCGGCCTTCTTTGTCTTGGGCATTGATCGCTGATTTGTCTTGTTCGAGGATGGCCTTCAAACCGCCGGGCATCAATTTTCGTGCAGCGTACATGATTGCCGTCGCTCCGTTGTTGTCCTGGTCCGACACTTTCGCGCCGCGGTTGAGCAGCAATTTGACGGCGGGGGGCGGGGCTTTCAGGCTGGCGGCGTGGATCAGTGCGGTTTTGCCTTCGTTGTCGCGGGCGTTAATGTCGGCGCGGTGGTCGAGCAGAAGCGCGACGATGGGGGCTTCGCCTTTTTTGGCGGCGCGCATCAAGGCGGTGGTGCCGTCGGTAGCTTTGGCGTTCACATTGGCTCCGGCGATGACCAACGCTTTCGCGGCGTTGATGGTTTTGTCGCTCGTTTCTTCATCGCGAATATTGGCGGCGGCGAACATGAGCGGCGTGAGTCCGAGCGCGTCGGCTTGGTTGGGATTGGCCCCGAGTTGGATCAGATACGCGACGATATCGTCGTGGCCTTCGAGCGCGGCGGCCATGAGCGCGGTGCGGCCGTCTTTGCGCCGGGTCAGAAAGTCCGCGCCATAGGCGGTGAGTGTCACAAAATTAAGGTAATGCCCGGCTTCGGCGGCGTTGAAGAGCGCGGTGGTGTTGTCGGCGGATTTGGCGTTTACGTCCGCGCCGCTTTTGAGGAGTAACAAAAGCGTTTCACTCCATCCGCGCGAAGCTGCAAGCATCAGCGCGGTGGCTCCGCCGGGGAGACGGGTATCGACGGGCATTCCGCTATTTAGAAGGAGCTTTAGATTCGCCACATCGCCGATGATGGTTAGTGCGCTGAGCGACTCCGGAGTCTTTGCTGGGAGTGCAGCACCTGCAACGTTCGGGGCGGCGACGGGCGATTTTTCTCGTTCGCAGGGGCAAACTGAATCGTCATGATTGCAACCGGCGCATGCGATAAGCAGCAGGGCCAAGGCGATGGTCTTGACTGGCATCATGTTCAAATCCACACTGTTTGGGCTTTTAAAGGCAATTTTTTTGTCGTAAACTGTTTATTAACGCAGTCTACTAATCGGTTGGTTACGATACGATTCTGGATGTGTTTTACCAGTTCCGTCCTGTTTGTAGCAGCCTTGCTGTAATGACGGGCTTTATGCCCGTCCTAGTTGGAATAGGAAGGGATACGATCATTTTACATACTATTCGTTTGCTCCGAATTTGGCTGTCCGTTTTGGCGTTGATGACAGTGACGGTTTCCGCGTTTGATATGCTGACCTTTCACAACGATACGTTGCGGACGGGGGCCAACACGAACGAAACGATTCTCACGCAGTCCAATGTTACACCGGCGCTGTTTGGCAAACTGTACACGCGGACTGTTGATGGGGTCATGTACGCGCAGCCGCTGTATGCGTCGGCGATTTCGATTGGCGGCGGGACGCATAATGTGATCTTCGTTGCGACGATGCATAACACGATTTATGCCTTCGATGCGGACAATAAAAATCAGGCGGCGTACTGGCAGAAGAGCATGGGCTTGGCGGTTCCGTATGGGGACGTTTACACGAACGGTGATCCGAACATGTATCCGGAAATCGGCGTGTGTTCGACGCCGGTGATCGACAAATCAACCAACACGATGTATGTCGTCGCGATGACAAAGGAGGGCGCGAACTCCTACGCACACCGGCTTCACGCGTTGGACATCGGGACGGGTAACGAGAAATTCGGCGGGCCCGTATTGATTACGACGGCACCGATCAACGGTTCCAGCGCGTTCTTCAGTTCCTATCGACAGGGACAGCGCCCGGCGTTGTTGCTCGCCAACGGTTCGGTCTACTTCAGCTTCGCATCGTTCGGCGACCTCTCACCATACTGGGGTTGGATCATGCGCTACAACGCCGCGACGCTCGCGCAGCAGAATGTGCTCAACGTCAATCCGGCGAATGCGAATGGACTGGGGTCCGGGATTTGGCAAAGCGGCTGCGGTGCTGCTGCGGATGCGTCGGGGAATATTTATTTGATCACCGGCAACAGCAATCAAGGCGGCGGGCACACTGGCGTATTGACGGGAAATTATTCCGAAACAGCACTGAAACTCGGGCCGACGGGATTGGCCGTCACGGATTATTTTACGCCGTCGGATGTGGACAACATTGATGGAGCGGACGCTGATTTTGGCGGAGGCGGACACGTGCTGCTTCCGGATCAAGCCGGGACCAAACCGCACGTCATGGTTTGCGCCGGGAAGAACGGGCAACTGTATGTCATTGACCGCGACAATATGACGCATTATTTGGCGGACAATGACGCCCGCATTATGCAGAAAATTGGGATCGGCTCGAACAAGGGTGCGCCGGTTTATTGGCAGAGCCCGACGGGGCCGCATGTTTTTGCCCAGAACGAAGACGGTGGCAGTCTGCTCTCATTTGCCATCGGAGTCAACGCGGGGTTGGGGTACATCCAGCTTACACAAGACAGTCAGTCCTCCTTCGGATTTCAGTCGCATCAAATGGCCTTGTCCAGCAAGGGCAGCACGTCGAGCACCGGAATCATTTGGACGTGGAGCGGGACCGGTGGTGATTTGATTCATCAGACCACGCCTTACCCCGCAACGTTGCGCGCTTTCAACGCGGAGACACTGGTCGAAATTTACAACAGTGGACAGGCGGCGAACGGGCGCGACACGCTCGGCGGATTCGCGAAATACAATACGGCGACGGTCGCAAATGGACGCGTGTATGTGCCGACGTCGGGCAACGGGGCATCGGATTCGATCAGCCAACTTCAAGTCTATGGGCTGTTCGTCGACACCACTCCGCCGACGATCACGTCCGTCAATTCGGTCAACACGAACACGAAAGTCGTCGTTGTTTTTTCGGAGTTCGTGAATGCGGCCACGGCGACTAACATCGCCAATTACGCGATCGATCACAGCGTGACGATTTCGAACGTCACACTCGCTGCCGATCAGATGACCGTGACGCTCACGACGTCGCCGCTGAGCACGAATGTGACCTACACGTTGACGGTTAACAACGTGAAGGATCAGGCGACGACGCCGAACACGATTCTTTCGAACACGCAGGCTCAATTTACGTATCAGGTGATCCCGCCGACGGTGTCGATTACGTCGCCGACGGTGGGAACGACATTTACTGCTCCGGCTGTGTTTTCGATCTCGGCGAGCGCGTCGGCGGGCACTGCGGCGACGTTGTCGAAAGTCGAATTTTTCATCAACGGTGCAGCGACTGGAACGGTGCTCACCGCTCCTTATATGGTCACGTTAACGAACATTGCAGCAGGTACGTACAGCCTCACGGCCAAAGCCACGGACAACAATAATTTTAGCACGACGTCCGCACCCGTGAGTATTACGGTCGGAGCGGGGAACGGAACATATGGACTCACTACGCGCCCGGCTATTGGACCGTATTTGAATAATCTTCTCCCAACACTTGTTTCTGGAACGCTGCCCGCAACGTTGTCCGCGACGGGCGCGTTTTCGGCGGTGACGACGCTGACGCCGTCGTCAGGAGTGATTCCGTATACAGTGAACTCGCCGCTGTGGTCGGACAATGCATTGAAGCAGCGCTGGTTGGCGGTTCCCAACAACGGCAGTCCGTACACGCCCGACCAACAGATTGGATTTGCTCCGACGGGGGAGTGGACGTTTCCGAACGGTTCGGTTTTCATCAAGCATTTTGATCTGCCGGTTGACGACACGAATCCCAGCGTGACCAAACGTTTGGAGACACGTATTCTGGTTCGCAGCTCCGACGGGAATGTTTATGGGGTGACGTACAAATGGCGCGCGGACAATTCGGATGCAGATTTGTTGACGGCCAACGGGCTGGACGAAGCGCAGACGATCACGACCGCGACGGGCACGCGCTCGGTGACGTGGCGTTATCCGAGCCGCATAGAATGTTTGACGTGCCACACGGTAAACTCGGGCGGAGTGTTGGGGCTCAAGACGCGGCAACAGAATTGCAATTTGACCTATCCGACGACGGGCATCACGGATAACCAATTGCGGACGTTCAATCATGTCGGGCTGTTGAATCCGGTGATTCAGGAATCGGCGATTGCGACGTATACGAAATTGGTCAATGTGAACGACACGACCGCGACGCTGGACGCGCGCGCGCGGTCGTATATCGACGCAAATTGCGCGCTGTGTCACCGGCCGGGCGGAACGAACGCGGCGTTTGATGCGCGCTACGACACGCCGCTTTCGAGTCAGAAAATTGTCTATGGCGCGGTGTTGAATAATCTCGGGATCACGGGCGCGAAGGTGGTCGTGCCGCAGAATGTTGCGCTGTCGTTATTGTATCAGCGTCCGAACACACTGAGCGCGAACAAAATGCCGCCGCTGGCGCACAACGTCATCGACACGAGCTCGCAGTCTGCTATTGCGAGTTGGATTGGCACTTTGCCTGTGGGTGTCAACATCACGCCCAATCAAGGAGTGACGACCGGAGGGAACACGGTCACGATTACGGGCACCGGTTTTGTGGGAACGACGACTGTGACATTCGGCGGTGTGTCGGCGACGAACGTGGTGGTCTCGAATGCGACGACGCTGACCTGCGTCGTCCCGGCGAGCGTCAACGCGGCGATTGGCGCGGTGGATGTGATCGTCAGCGACGGGCTGGCGGTTCCCAGCACTGTGCTGACGCCGGGCGGATACACGTATAGTGCCCGGGCACCTGAATTCGCGGATGCGACGGGCAAATCGCCAGGGGTCTGCGCAACGTTTTTTACTAACGGCGATAGCACGATCAATTCGACAGGTCCGGGCACGTTCGACTCGTTGCTGCCGTATCAAGGAAAGGTCGTGAAGACCAATGCGATGGCCGGGCCGAATTCGTCGGCGTTTCCGGGCACGATTTTGAATTTAATTCCGGCCAACGCGACCAATTTCTATACGAAGATTTTCGGCTATTTGAAAATCACGACGCCGGGCGTCTATACGTTGTACACGGCGTCCGACGACGGCACGTTGATGTATCTCGGCAACACGTCCACCACGACGTCGCAGATCGTGAACAACAATTTCGCTCAAGGCGTCACGGAAGTGGGCGGGCAGATGTACCTCGCTACGGGACTGCATCAATTCACGATCCTTTATGGACAGGGTGGGGGAGAGTATGGATTTTCGGCGAGTATGAGCGGGCCCGACTCGGGCAATGCGAAAGTCATTATTCCGGACAGTGTTGTGTTTGTGGATTCACCGCCAGCCATATCAAGTGCGACGCCGACGACGGGCGGTGTCGGCGGGAATACATTGGTGACCTTGACGGGGACCGGTTTCGCGGCGGGCGCGACGGTCACAATGAATGGCATCGCCGCATCGAGCGTCACGGTAGCGAGCGCGACGTCAATGTCGTTCCGGACGCCCGGGGGCCCGGCGGGGAGCGTCAATAGCGTGGTGAGCAATCCGAATGGCGTCGCGGACTCGACGCCGTTTACATACGACAGTTCTATTGCACGGCCCGCCGACAATCCGGCGAATGCGGTGCAAGGGACTTTCTTCCGGTTTTACAGCAGTGGAAACTCCGGGACGGAACCGGGCGGGCCGACGCTGCCGAATTTCGCCGCGTTCATGCCGTACCGCGCGGGGACGTTAGCGACGGCGGCTTATCTGCCAGAGAACACGGTCACGTATCCGGCGTTTGGAACGGACGGGTTTAGTTTGCAATATACGGGCTATCTCCAAATTCCGTCCGACGGGACTTACAATTTTTATACGGCGTCGGACGATGGTTCGCGGATGTACATCGGTGGGGCGATGGTCGTTGATAATAATTTCGCGCAGGGCATCACCGCGCGCACTGGGATTTCGATCAAATTAAAAGCCGGGTTGCACAAATATACGGTCCAATTTGCTGAGGGGGACGGCGGCTACGGTAACTACATAGGCTGGGGCAGTGCGGACGCGGTGCCGACGATTCCGATGGATAACGGCACTCCGCACGGCGGGGCGCCGACGACTCAGATTCCGACAAGTGCGTATTATTACGTGCCTCCAACGTGGATCGGAACGGGCACGTCGAATTGGAGCACCGTTGCGAATTGGAATACCGACACGGGGCTAGGAGCGTTCTCGCCGAATTCAACCGACACGTCGGCGGAGGCGCATTCGTCGATGGTGTTGCGCTTCCCGGCCAGTGGAGCGGCGTCGTATTTTGCGAACAACGATTCGCCCAACGCGACGTCGCTGAATGTTCTGGAACTGTCGAGCGCGATCAGCGGCAACGTTATTTCCGGAGCGCAACTGCAATTCGTTGGGACGGTCGGATTTCCATACAACGGTTCGACGCAAGCCTCGATCCTACAATTGGGTTCGGGCGCGGTCACAGTCTCGGCGCCTGTGTATGTGCGCGAGACGACGGTGTTGGGCGGAAACGGCAGCGGGGTTGTCACGTTGAGCGGCACGTTGACGAACTACACTGGCGGCGGTTCGGATATCAAGAATCTGATCAAGAATGGTTCGAGCACGTACGTTCTCGCGGGCGATGGTTCTGGATTTACACTGGGATCGATTGCGCTGAACGCCGGGACGTTGGGTGTCAACAGTCCGGTCAATGCGGCGACGGCGGTGGTTGCTTCTGGGACGACATTGCGCGGCACGGGTGCGATTCGCGGCGCGGTGACGGTGAAAGGCGTCGTGTTCCCGGGCGATGTTTCCAGCACGCTGACCAACGCGCCGAAAGGCACACTGACAGTGAATAGCGCAGATTTCTCAGTGAATGCTGGGACGCTGCGTTCGCGCGTGTGGTTGACCGACTCGACTCACGTTGAAGCGGACAATCTGACGCTGGCGACGACGGCGAGTACTGCCTTGAAATTGGATGGAACGTCCACGCTGGATCTGCGCATTCAGGTTCCGGCGGGAGCCACGGTGGCGAACAATCTCGATGTTGAGATTGTCCACGGCGGTGACATCAACAACAATTTGTATTCAGCCGGATTCGGTAATCTGACAGTTTCGTACGGCGGCAGCGTGACGAACATGCGAGTTCTGTACGTCAATAAAAACTTCACGCCGAACGCGGGCGACACGGTAAATATTGTTTCGACGCAGTTGCCCGGTCAGGCTCCCGCTCCCGCGATTGGGGCTGCGAGTTTCAATCGTATTTTTGTGCGCTTCAACAACAGCGTGACGCTCGCTCGAATCGATTCGTTCGTCGCGCGCGCGGAAGGGGCTGGGACGCTGATTGAATGGGCTGTTGCGTCCGAATATCAGAACGCTGGATTTACAATTTGGCGACGCGACGCGGGGGGCGTTTCAGATGTGTGGACTAAAATTAATGCGACGCTGATCCCGGGGCGAATCACCCATCCGGATAGCAAGACTTATCGGCTTTACGACTGGTCCGGCGGCGGGCCGCGCGAGTATCGACTGGAGTGCGTCAATATTCAAGGCGTTGGAGACTACTATTCGAAACTCGCAGCTGTGAGTGGATATGCAGCGGTGGATGCGCCGACACCGCTGGATGCGCCGACACCGGTCGGCAGCGATGGATTGGATGCGGCGCTGGCGAGTGTTCAAGGCGAAGTTTCGAAGCGGCGTGGAGAGCAATTGCGTCAGCGGTTGGCGCAGAAGAGTGAGACGGCTGGCACGCTTTCGGCCCGCATTACGCGCGTGGATCGGAATACCGATGCGTCGATTTTGAATGCGTTGGGATTTGCTTCGGTTGCTGATCGCGGGGCAATAAACGATTTACCGGTCCCGCCGGAGATCTTGCCGCCGACGTTTGGATCGCGCGGATTGCCGTTTGGAAAATCGAGCGCAACCGGTGCGAAAGTTGTCTACAAGGGCAGCGGAGTTATCAAGATTCCGCAATCGTCGATGCCGCTTGGATTGAGCGTCGGCGCTTTGAAAATTCAGCGTGAAGACCGTGTGCTGCCTGCATTGGCTACGACCGGCGATGCGTTGATTTTATTTGGTGCGGGATACACCGATGAGTACACGGATAAAGACGCGATTTTCCTGGCTCGATCTGGAGCGAAAAAACCGATCCCAACGCCCGCACCCGCACAGGGCTTGTTTGATACGTCGATCTCCGTTTCGACGACTGTTTTGGATCATGCGATTTTTGAATACCACGATGTCTATTTCGATTGGGACTTGCGCCCCTATAGTTATCCGCCGTGGTTCTCACGTCACTATTTGACGGACAACAGCACGAACAGTTTTGTGGTCCGTGTTCCAAACGCGACGACGAGTGCGGCTGTGTTGACGGTCAATGTTTGGAGCATTTCTTCGAGCTATGGAACGTCGCCCGGACACCGCTTGCAGGCTTTTGTAAACGGTGCGCCCGTGGGAATCGCGGAGTGGGACGGCGGCGGGACGGCGATGGCGCTCACCTTTACTATTCCGGCGGGGACCTTGTTGGCCGGGGATAATACCATCGAATTGGACACACCCCCGATTGCCGGTGCGCCGGGACAACTTTCGTTGCTGCATTCGTTGTCCGTCACCTATACAAAAGCGCTGCGATCCAGCGGGGCTGTGGACATCATGCATCCCGTCCTGACTGCGCAGGTGTACGAAGTCGCCGGGCTGCCGGTGTCGAATCTTTGGGTTGTCGATGCGCGGACGCCGAATCAGGAAGCGTTGGTTCCGTATCAAACTCAAGTGCAAAATGACGGCACGTATACGGCCCGTTTCACCGCGACAGCCGGGCGATCCGGGCGCTTCCAGATTGTTCCAGCGGGCAGCGAAATCAATCCGCTGTCGGTGACGTTGCGCGCGGTAAAACCGTTGGCAAAGACCACGAAATATCTCGCTGTAGGGCCAGGGCAATTTGCGTCTGCAATTCAGCCGCTTATCGTCGCGCATACGAAGGAAGGGTTGCGCAGTGTGTTTGTTGATCAGGAAAGTATCTTCGATTATTACGGATATGGCCGCTACGGTCCGGCCGCGATTCAAAAAGCGGTCCGCGCCACGCGTCCGAAATATGTACTACTGGTCGGGCGGACGACGTTTGATTATTTGAATTATTCGGGGGGCAATGTGGATCCTCTATGCCCGTCGTTTCTGATCTCAACGAGTTTCTGGAGCCAGACGACCAGCGATGCGAGGTTCGGCGATTTGGGTAAAGGCTATGCGGAAATCAGTGTGGGGCGTATGCCGGTCTACACGCCCGGCGATCTCACCGTGGCCGTCAATCGCACACTGAATTACAACGGCGTCACCCATTCGGGCTGGCGCGGGCATTTGGTGGCGGACGCGAATGATCCCGATGCCGGGGATTTTTCGGTTCTGGCGGACGACGTGGCTGCGGCGAATTCGCAGGTCACTTGGAGTAAGAATTATTTTGGCGTTCCGATTCAACACGATCAGCCGGCTGTGAGTGCTGCGTTGACTGCAGCGGCGAATGGCGGTACGGATGTGATAGTGTACGTCGGCCACGGCAGTGCGTTGCATTTGGGAAATCAGCTACCTTATATTTTGGACACGGATTCGGTGCAGCAATGGACTGGCAATGTGGTCTTGTTGCAGGGAACGTGCACGGCGAATTGGATCGCAAAAGATGTTGTGGATTATCAGAGCATCGCCATCAAGGCGCTGACGCAACCGCAGGGCGGCATCGCGCTGTCGATCGGCAACACGACGTATTGCACGGCGACGCCCGCTGTAGATGTCCTCAATAATCTGCTGCAAAACACATCGAAGCAACAGCGTGGAAAGCAGACCATGCGCTGGGGCGACGTGCTGCTTCAGGCGTTGCACTATTCGTATGAACAGGGGCGAAGCGCACCGGTGCCGAACGCGCAATGGTTCCAAGATTTGGCGCAGACGGAATGTTTGCTGGGAGACCCGGCGCTGCCCATTTACGGGAAGATCGGAGCGAAACAGACGAAGTCTGAAAGCTCTGGGAAGTTCTAAAGACATCCAAACGGTGGCGGCGTTTTGAGGGCCATTATGTTTCAGAAATTCATATTTTTGAACGGCATTGGGCTCGCCTTGGCCGTGCTGCTTTTGATGCCACCCCTCTCGTCCGCAGAACCTCCGACGGGCAACAAATCTTTGGCGTATCAATGGCTGGACATCATGCAGGAGGTCAGCGGGCGTGAGGTCGGGCGCGTGGGGGCCAGACCGACGGTGCTGTCGCGGGAAATGGCCATCGTGGTGACGGCCATGTTCGATGCGTGGGCGTGTTACGACGACAAGGCGATCGGCACGTGTCTCGGCGCGTCGGTCCGCCGTCCGGCTGCTGAACGAACACTTGAAAACAAAAAGAAGGCGATCAGCTATGCGATGTACCGCGTACTGCTCGACCTTTATAGTCCCGACGCCGATTTCATTACGGCTCAGATGAAAGCGCTGGGTTACGATCCCGGAGACACGTCGCTGGATTCGGCCACACCGCAGGGCATCGGCAATCAGGCTGCCGCTGCATTGATTGCATTCCGGCACCACGATGGCGCGAACCAATTGGGCGACGAAATCGGTTGCACTGGTAAACCGTATTCGGACTACACGTTTTACAAGCCAGTCAACACGGCGGACAAAATCATCGATCCGGACCGTTGGCAGCCGATTACGTTTGACGATGGTAAAGGCGGGAAGGTGACGTCGGGATTTTTGACGCCGCATTGGTACCGCGTCAAACCGTTCGCGCTGAAGCGGTCCGACCAGTTCCGTCCCGGGCCACCGCCGCTTGCGTCATCCGAGCAGGCCCGTATCGAGGCGCTGGAGTGCGTTGAACTGAATGCGAAACTTACGGAGGACGACAAAGCGCTGGTCGAATTCATGCGCGACGGCCCACGCTCGACCGGGCAGTCCGGACACTGGCTGAAGTTCGCCCAAGCCGTTTCGATCCGCGATAAACTCGATCTCGATCAGGATGTGAAGCTTTTCTTCGCGGTCGGCAATACGGCGTTTGACGCGTTTATCGCGTGTTGGGAGACAAAGCGTTACTACGATTCGTCTCGCCCGTGGACTTTGATCCATCATTATTTGGCCGGGAAGGACATTCAAAATTGGGGCGGACCGGGTTTGGGAACAGTGGCGAAAAAGGGCGAAGAGTGGCGACCGTATTCACCCTCAACATTCATCACGCCCCCTTTTCCGGGTTACGTGTCCGGGCACAGCACCGTCAGTGCGGCGTGCGCGAAAATGTTGGAATACGTCACGGCCAATGACACGTTTGGACAGCTTGAAATTCGCCCCTGTTGCATTTTAACCGAACCAAGCATAATAAAGAGCACAACGATCACATTGAAGATGCCGACATTTACAGCCACTGCGGAGATGGCAGGTTTGTCGCGGATTTTAGGCGGCTATCATATCCGCGCTGACAATGTGGAAGGCTTGAAGCTGGGGCGGAAAGTGGCTGAATGGGATTGGGGCAAAATTAGGGCATATTTTGAAGGCACCGTAGACGTTGGTCATTAGACGCTTCACATAAATGCACATTCTGTTCATTTTATAATATTTTACATTTTTTAAATTCAGACGAGGTGTAAACTTGATAGAGGAGTGGTCATATTTCGTGTCTTATATTTGGTGGTGCAGTCGAATTTAAGGCAGGAATTCGTCACATTGTTTTTGAAATGCTTGGAATTTGGTCATATTTTCAGGTAACCCAGTGTAGCACAAAGACACATCTTGCTCATGAGAGACTAAAGCGGACTCTGTGTTCTGCCGTGCAATTCGCATTAATTAAAGTTGTGTTTGCGTAAGTGCCTGACGTTTGCCAGTCGTGACGCGTGGTGTTAAACGAAATCGGTGCTTTTCGACGGAATGACGAAGAAAAGGACTAAAAAGTTGATAGCAAATCGTGTGCCCAATGCGTTTTTGACTGCGGTAATTTCGACCGTGCTATGTGTCGCGTCGTTCGCGCCGCAGGTGCTGGCTGCAGCCGCGATTGTCCATGACACTAACGCTGACGTGTCGACCTACACTCTCCCGTCGGGAACGAATCTTTTGACCGGGGCTGCAGTATCGCCTGCGACGGCGAATACCCATGAAGGCTCCTCGTCAAATTGGGCTACCCTGACCGACGGACTTTTATCTACCAACGGCGACAAAACAGCCTCTGTTACGCCAAACAATGGCGACTCGGTCACGTTTACCCTTGACACAAGTGTGAACACATTCGGTTACAATTTGACGTCATTTGATTTCTACTGCGCTTGGCCGGACTCGGGCCGAGAAGACATGGACTTTATTGTTTCGTATTCGACCGTCGCCAATCCAACTACGTTTATTTTTTACACGACTGTGGGCAATCACGGCGGCAACAATGCGACTCACACGCGCATTACCGACACAACCGCCACCAAGCCGTTGAATGTAAAAGCGATCCAAATCAGTTTCGCCAATCAGGAAAATGGCTTTGTGGGCTATCGTGAATTTGTGGTTCTGGGAACCGCAGCGACGGCCACCGCGCCATCGCCCGCTGCGGGCGTGCTCAGTGTTAATTTTCAGGCCAACGACCCCGGAGTAACTGGCGCAATTCTCGGGACTGAGACAGCCGGTTTGATTCCGGTGACGGATTGGAGTAACGCCTTTTCTCAAGCCGGCACACAAGCCCTGAATTTTTCAACCAGTGGAATTACCGGCCTGAGCCAAGGTACGACCGCCGCGTCCGGAGCTACGGTTACATGGGCTTCCAGCAATACCTGGAGCGATGGAAACGATAACTCGCCCAATGAAAAATTGTTCCATGGATACCTTGACGATGCTGATGGCCCCAATCGTTATAGCAAAGCGATTATTACCGCCATTCCATTTGCTGGGTACGACGTGTACCTGTACCACCATAGCGACGATGGCGACGGACACCGCCATGGCGATTACTTTGCCGTCGCAGGCAACGATCCAGGTAGCCCCGCATACGGTAGCACGACTCGTAAATTTGGTACGCAAACGCATGTGTATACGCCGACGTTGGGCGATGGTGCGGGAGGTTATGGCAATGTCATCTATATGGGACATTTTAACAGCACGGCATTATCGCTTTACCCCCACGATAATGATGGCGACCGAGGCACTCAGCGCTCTCCATTAAACGCATTCCAGATCGTCGAGAGTCTTCCGACGCTTATTTCGGTCACTCCAAACATCGGAGCTATTGCAGGCGGCACGAACGTCGTCATCGTCGGAACGGATTTGGCAAGTGGCTTAACGGCTTCCGCGTTCACGTTTGGCGGAGTCGCCGCAACCGCCATTATCGCAAGTAACAGCCCAAACAGCTATACCGTGACGGCCCCCGCGCACGCCGTGGGTGTGGTTAACGTTGTTTACACAGATTCAAGACACACTGCAACCTTGACTAACGGCTTTACTTACTCCAATACTGCGCCACCGAACATCATCAGCGTGACATTGGACCCTACCGGAACTGCCGTCGGGCCTACAGGCGGTGGCACGGCTATCAAAATTACGGGTACAAACTTCGTGGCGGGCGACTTGGTCCAACTTGGAGGAAGCAACGGATTTACCTTGACTGCGGCGACCAATGTTGTGGTCGTCAACTCCACGACCATTACATGCACGACGCCAGCGTCGGTTCCGGCATTGGCGGCCGGGCCATGCCGCGTCTCTGTGATTGATCCGAGCAACCAGAACGCCACGAGCTTTTTGGAATCCGGCTTCCTCTACACGGCCCCGGCTCCGACGGTGACGTCGATCACGCCGGCAACGGGACCGTACAATGTGTCCACGCCCGTCGCAATCAACGGCACGGGCTTCTCACCGAACTTCGTCACCAACACCGCGTCGCCGGGCACGATCACGTGCGGCGGACAGACCTTGCTGTCTCTCGCTTACGTCAGCGCAACGCAACTGACGGGCACCATCCAGAAGATGACCAATGCGATGAGCAGCCGCAAACAGGATGTGGTGGTCACCAATCCAGGCGGCGGCTCCAGTGCCATCAACGTCGGTGATGTATTCACGTACATTCTGCGCGATCCTGAAAACGACACCGGCCTTCAGCCCGGCATGATTTATCGCTATTACAATAATACCACTATCAACAATAATCTTCCGCTCAACCAGTTCCCCTTGGCCATTGATGCGTTCAATAAAATTGGAATTACCAACAACTTCACGGTGAATCCGAATCCGTTTGAAGCCGGTGTCACGGACAATTTCGCGGTCGATTACACCGGTATGTTGAACATTCCGACCGACGGTGTCTGGAACTTTACCTCCAGTTCCGACGACGGTTCACTGCTCTACATCGGTACGACGCTGGTGATCAATAACAACGGCGGACATGGACAACCAGGACCCGCACCTACGGGCAGCATCGGCTTGAAGGCCGGGTTCCACCGCTTCCGACTGCAATTCTGCGAAGGTGGCGGCGGTTACGGCTTGCAAGTTTCATGGGCCGGGCCGGGTGTCACCCAAGTGGATATTCCCGTTGGAACGGCGGACTTTACCGGAGCCGGTTTATACTGCGACACTACGCCGACATTGGCCTCGCTGGATGTAGTCAGCGGCGCTTTGGCGGGTGGTACGACGATCAACACAGTGAACACGGGTTCGAATTTCACCACGCCCAATCCAACGGCGACGCCGTTGACCTATCCAGGCAACAACCCTATCGGCGCGAGCACGTTGACGGCTGTTTCCGTGCAGACTATTCCGTTGACGCTGGTCGTGACGGCGCCGACGGCAGGGCAGTTCGCCATCAATGCGAATAACACGCTGACACTTTCCACTCCGCTGGGGAACTTTGCTGGCGGAGCACCGATTGTGTTGACCACGTTGAATGGTTTGACCGCCGTGCTGCAACCCGGCACGGGCGGATTCTCGTATACGTCAAACGGCACGAACTACAGAACGCCTGAAAATCCGGTCAGCACCGTTCCGGGTGTCAATGCGAAATTCTTCCGTTCCAGCGGCGCTCGGTCCACGATAGCCGGAATTGGTGCGGTGTTGCCTACTGGTGGCGTGACGGCAATGGATGCGTTAAATCCGATTCGCGGTTACTCACTCAATCCGACATCGGCCCCGAACCTGATGACCGGACCGCTGGCCGATCCGGATCCGAACGGAACGTTGCTCGGTTTCCGCGACTCCGATAACAACTTCTATATGAAGGCGACCGGATACATCCAGATCACCACGCCGGGTCTGTACACATTCACGACGTATTCCGACGATGAAACGCGGATGTTCTTTGGCAACAAAGAAGTCATCGCCAACATCTACCCGACGGGAAACGCGGGGTTCAGCATTACACCGGTGTCGAACAGCATCAATCTTGGAGCCGGGTTGCACCAATACACAATCCACTATGGGCAGAACATTGGGAACCGGGGATTTGCGTTGCACTATTCCGGGCCGGACAACGGCAACGTCTTGGGCTTTGTGCCCGACTCCGTGTTGTTCGCCGATTCCGCTCCGCCCGCGTTTGCGATAGTCAGTCCGCTTACTCCGGCCATCGGTAGTTTTCTGGGCAATACGACTGTGACCGCAACGGGAACTAATTTTGCTGTGGGCGCAAAGGTCTATGTTGATGGCATCCAAGCCACCGCTGTAACGGTTGCGTCCGATGGTCTGTCGCTGACATTCCGCACACCGCCCGGCACAGTGGGGATATTCGCCAACGTGGTCGTCGTCAATCCCAATGGCATGCCGGCTACGTTGCTCGGTGCATTCACCTATGACAATACAGCGCGTCCGCCAGCCTTTGCTTCCCCTGCAGCCTCGCCGTGTGTGCCGGGTTCTTATTTTCGCTATTATTCAAGCGGTATCAACGGCACAGCGCCGGGCGGTCCGACATTGCCGAATTTCGCCGCGTTTGCGCCGTCGCGCGTTGGAGTCGTTCCCACAGCGGAATATGATTCGGAAAATACCGTGACGTACCCCGCGACGCAGGGCGACGGGTTCAGCCTCCAATACACTGGCTATATCTTGATTCCAAGCGACGGAACGTACTCGTTCTACACGGCATCAGATGACGGTTCAACGATGTACATCGGTGGCATGCAAGTCGTCGTGGGCAACAATCGAGGGCAGGGCATCACTACCCGCTCGGGGCCGCCGATCGCGCTCAAAGCGGGTTTGCATGACTACACGGTTCAATTCGCCGAGGGCAATGGCGGCTACGGCAATTATGTCGGCTGGGGTAGCTCGGATGCAGTGCCTGCGATTCCGGTTGATCCGCAGGCCGTGTATGACGGGCAAAACAACGATACTCCAGGTTCGGCCCACGGCGGTGCCCCGACAACACGCATCCCATCATCTGCGTATTATTACATTCCGCCGACGTTCCAAGCTGCGGGTACGTCGAATTGGAGCACGGGATCGAGTTGGGAAAATTCAACCAATGTCGGCCTGGGTTCGTTCGGACCGGTTCAAAACACCAATGTGGACGACGGTGCGGTGGACTCGGTCTTCCGCTTTAACGGCAACGGAGTCGCACCGTTCACGGCAGTGAACGATTCCATTAACAATACACCCATTTATGTGCTTGAATTTAATAGCAACATCAATGGAAATGTGATCTCCGGCAATACGCTGAAGACCTTGGGTTCCAACCGGTATGTGCAATACAATTCAATGACTCTTCCGACGTTTATCCAGAAGAGCACTGGTACGGTGGATGTCTCGGCACCGCTCTTCAACCGCGATACCATCCTCTTGACCGGCGACGGAACCGGCGTGGTGAAGCTCAGCGGAACGCAGACGAACTATGCCAGCGGCGGGGACATCAAATCGATCTACAAAAGCGGAGCGAGCACGTATGCGATCAATGGCAATGCGTCGGCGTACAGCGGCGGCGGATTCAATGCCGGATTCGGATTTATTAGAGTGGACGGGGGAACGTTGGGCCTCAATTCCACCATGGGCCAGGCCAGCGCGACTGTTGACGCTTTGGTAGGCATGTTCGGGACTCCAGCCACGTTGCGTGGTGCCGGTGCTCTCAGTGGTCGATTGATCGTCGGTCAGAACAGTACGGTTTTCCCGGGTGATTTAACGCTTGGCAATGTGAGTACGCCTACGGATACAACCAATACGCTGACGAATGGAACGCTCGGCAATTTGACGGTCGGGGACGCGGATTTCAGTTCGGGCGGATCACTCTTGGTGCGCGTGAATTCGCCGACACCGGGCACGATTTCCTCAGACAAATTGACCGTGCTCTCCGGAATGATCAATCTGACCAACAGCACGACGCTGAAAATTCATGTGCAGGCCTCTGGCACGAATGCCACGCCGTCGGACACGTTGATTGTTGACGCTAATAAATTGAATAATGTGCTCAACTTGACACCATTTCAGAGCGTCGTGGTTACCAGTAAGATGATCGGTGGTCAGGCAGGCAACATCGGCACCAACCTTCAGGTGTTGTATGTGAACAGCAATACGTTTGTGCCTAACTCAAACAGCAGCCTTGGCGTTGTTGGCGTATATACCAACGGCGACGCGACCCCGCCGGCAATTACCGTTCCGTTTGATCGCATCTATGTCCGGCTCACGGGCAACGTCACGCCTGTCACGGTGGATTCGTTCAACGCGACAGTGTCAGGCGCGGGTGTGCAGCTGGATTGGAATTGTGTGTCTGAATTCCAAAACGCAGGCTTCAATGTTTACCGCAGAAATGTTGGGTTGACGGAGTGGACTAAAGTCAATCCGGCGTTGATTGCAGGACGTGTCACAACCGCCGATCAGAAGGCCTATCAACTTTACGATTGGGCTCCTTCAGGCGCTTACGAATACAAGCTGGAAAGCGTCAGTACGCTTCAGATCGCCGAGCCGTACAGTGCACTCGCCGGGCCGGTCACGATGGATTCGATCACAACAATTACCGGTGGTGTTTCCGACGCAAGCATCGTCGCGGCGGCTGAAGGAGTCGAAGCGCTGCTCAATGCAGGACGAACGTCCGTGTTGAGTGCTTTGTTTAATGTGCCGATGGACATTTCAAATAATAATACGAAGGACGATGCGGCGACGAATTCGCTTCGTGCTAATGCGACGAGTCAAAGTACACGAAAGGCGTTTGGCGTGGCTCGTGCACGGGATGGTTCGTTGCTGAAACCTGCGGCGGTCACGATCGTTGATATGCACAACGCTGCAAACGAAGCACAGCCTCTCGCTGTCACGACGAGTCCAGTTATGTCGCAAGCCAGCAATCCGTTCGCAGCGGCCCGTGGTTTTGGTGTTCAGGCGAATCTTGGCTCGTCGACTTTCAACGGGGTCAAAGTGGTTTATCAAAAACGCGGTGTGCTGTTGATTCCCAACGCTGCGTTGCCCGCCGGATTTGATTCAGGCCATGTGATCGTCCAGCGGGAGCGGCGCACTGTTCCGATACTGGCTCAAACCGCCGACGGTTTGCTGGTCTATGGCCAGAGCTATGAAGATGATTACACGAACCGCGACGCACTCTTCCTGCGCCCAATCGCTGCGCCGACCTCCAGTGGGCACGTGACGCATGCCTCGGGATTGTTCTCGAGCGGCCAGACCGCGAACGTCAATTCACCTGCGTACGTCACGACAGCGTTCCACGACGTTTATTATGATTACGATTTAATGTTTCGACCGTATACCTTCGCTCCGTGGTTCTCTGATAAGTACCTTACGGCGGATGCAACGACCGGAACGACACAGAGTTTCACAGTGTCAACGCCGTTCGCTTCATCAAGCGCGGCGGCCTTGAATGTGAATGTCTGGAGTCTTCCATCAACTGGCTCAGCCACTCCCTCACACGCCTTGCAGGTTGTCGTGAATGGTGTAGCAGTGGGGCAAGCAGTCTGGAATACCAACAATAGTATGGTGCAGTTGAGCTTCCAACTTCAACCCGGCACCCTTGCAGCTGGCGACAATAAAATTGACTTGGTGACGCCACCTCTTTCGGGCGTGGACAGCCAAACGTCTTTCCTGCATTCGCTGACGTGTTCATACACACGCACACTGGATGGCTCGCGACCTGTGAGCGTTTACAATTCTAGCGCATCCAGCTATCTGTACGAATTGAGCAACATGCCGAGTTCGAACGCGTGGGTTGTCGATGCACGCTTCCCAGATCGCGCAGCATTAGTTCCTTACGAAGCGGTTGATCAAGGAAACGGAACGTTCAAATTGCGTTTCGTTGGCGCTTCTGGCGGCACAGGCGAGTTCCACGTTGTGGCGGCGGGGTTGGAGAATGGACCCGAGTCTGTGACGAAAAGGATGGTCAAACCGCTGAAGGTTGCGGGTACGTATCTGGCTGTGGGACCCAAGCAGTTCAGCGCGAGTGTGAAGCCTTTGCTGGTTCAACGCGCCAAGGAAGGCTTGCGTGGGCAATTTGTGGATCAGGAACAGCTCTTTGATTACTACAATAACGGTCGCTACGGTCCGGCGGGAATCCAAAACGCGGTGCGCTCCGTGCGCCCCAAGTACCTGCTATTAGTGGGACGAACGACGTACGATTATAAGAATTACTCAGGCTTGAACATCGACCCACTCTGTCCGTCGTTTCTGGTATCGACATCGTTCTGGTCGCAGACCACGTCGGATTCGACGTTCGGTAATTTGGGCTTAGGCTATCCAGAAGTCAGCATCGGTCGCTTGCCGGTGAACACGCCCAACGAAGCGTCGGGGGTGGTCAAGCATATTCTCGCATACGCGGGTATGCCTGTTACGGGCTGGCGCAGTCAGTTTATTGCGGATACGACTGATCCGTTAGTGGGTGATTTTGCGGCTGAGGGAGATGCCATTATCGCCGCCAACCCGTCGATCACGTGGGACCGAAATTATTTGGGCATGACGTATGCAACCAAGGCGGAGACCATGGACGCGTTGCGAAAAGCAGCGTCCGGAGACGCGGACTTCATCATCTACTCCGGCCACGGCAATGCCTCGCGGTGGGGTAAGTCCGAAACGATTGCAGATGTAGCGTCGGTGCAGACGTGGACGGGTGACGTGGTGTTGATGACGGCGACATGCACGTTTAACTGGTCGGCGAAGTTGACACAGAATTACCATAGCATTCCGATTCAGGCGTTGTCGCAACCGCAGGGTGGAATTGCCGCATCGATTGGCTCGACGACCTACTTGAATTCCGCTACCGGCGCTGAGTTCGTGAATCAGTTGCTTAAGCAAACGCAAGGAGCGGGTTCGCGAGCGCGATGGGGCGATGTGGTATTGCGTTCGCAACAGTGGGCGCACAATCATAGCGCGGTCTCCGGGAGTTGGTACCTGGACCTCAGTCAGACGGAATGTTTGTTGGGCGATCCTGCCATGCCGTTGTATAGCAAGGGCGCGGCCTCGTCGTCCGGTTCCGTTCAAAACAGTGGTGTAAAGCTCGGGACGTTCTAACTGTCATTCACATTGTCGCAATGCGCGTCGTGCGATTTCGTTCCGGCGTGAATTCGAGTTGAATTTAGATTGAGGATGGGTGTCATGAGCAAGGGATGGATCAAAGCGGATGGGCTGGTTTGGGAGGAATTGGGGACCGAGGCACTGGTCGTCAACCCGCGCAGCCGCATGTCGTGGATTCTGAATCCGGTCGCGGCGCACATCTGGAAGCACTGCGAAGGGGCCGTTGGAATTCGTGACTTGGCGCGCGTATTTGCACTGCGCGGCGGCGCGGAACTCGCCACGATTGAACGCGAATTGTCCGAGTTTTTTCAGGGTCTGGCACAATCGGGTCTGGTGGAAGCCGCGTCCTCCATGGGCACGCCGGTTTCAACGATTGCATGTTTTGGTGGCAACTATTCGACTCCGTTGATGAGCGCCCGGGCATTGGGGGCCAACGCCCGCCGTCGTCCTTCCCCGCGCGGTAATAGTGGGCCGGGTTGATGCTTCGATTTTTGGCTGTCGCATTTCGCTGAACCTTCATTACGATGCTTGTTTGCCTATGAAAAAATCAATTATTCTGCCTGTCTGCGCAGCCGTGATTGCGGTTGCTTTGTTTTTTGTCTTTAGGCACCCGGCACAGCAGAGCGCGTCGTCCGGTTCTCCTGCCGCTCCCGTTTCAACCACACAGCGCATTGAAATCCCGCACCATCCTCCCGGCTCAATTCAATCCCGTCCGTTGGCAGCTCAGGAAGGCGGCACGGTAACGATGTTCGAAGAATTGCCGCCGACGCAGACCGGTATCGATCTGGTCAATCGGATCGACACGACCCACCCGCTCAAGTTTCTGTATCATTCAGGTTTTGGTTGCGGCGGTGTGTGTGTCGGCGATATCGACAACGACGGCTTGCCGGACGTGCTGCTGCTTAACGGCCCGGGAGAACGCAAGCTCTATAAAAATCGGGGTAATTTCAAATTCGAAGACATCACCGGAAAGTCAGGTTTGCGCGGCGACGGTAAATGGGGCGTCGGCGCCTCGATGGTGGACATCAACAACGACGGCTTGATGGATATTTACATCTGCAATTACAATGCAGCGAACCAGCTTTATGTCAACAACGGCGACGGCACGTTCACTGAATGCGCCGCACGTTACGGCCTCAACATCGTCGATGCCAGTCTGATGCCGGCGTTCTGCGATTACGACAACGATGGCAACATGGATTTGTATTTATTGACGAACCGTCTGCACCGGCCCGGTGGTCGACCGCAACGTCCGCCCGTCGAACTGGACGAGCGCGGTCGGATCAAATTGGTGGACGGGCGTCCAGTCATTTTACCGGAGTTCCAAAAACACTACGGCCTGACTCGAAACGGTATCGACGCGAACGGAGCACCGCATTGGGACATTGATGAAATCGGCACGGAAGATCATCTGTATCACAACAATGGTAACGGCACGTTCACCGAAGTGACCGCCGCTGCCGGAATCAAGACGGGTTCGGACGGTTGGGGCCAGGGGCTTTCGGCAACGTGGTGGGATTTCAATGGCGACGGATTGCCGGACCTTTACGTCGCGAATGATTTCACCGCGTCCGATCACCTCTATCGTAACAACGGCGACGGCACGTTCACCGACGTGATCAAAGACGTGCTGCCGCACACGAGTTGGTTTTCTATGGGTTCGGATTTCGCCGACATCCGCAACTGTGGCCGGTTTGATTTTCTCGTCGGCGACATGTCAGCGACAACGCATTACAAACAGAAGACGACAATGGGCGCGATGGGCAGCAACGCGTATTTTCTGGAACACGCCGAACCGCGCCAGTACATGCGCAATTCGTTGTACCTGAACACAGGAACAGGCCGTTTTATGGAGGCGGGATTCCTCGCCGGGATCGCGAATTCGGATTGGACGTGGTCGGTAAAATTCGGCGATCTCGACAATGATGGGCGCGTTGATTTATTCGTCTGCAACGGTATGGCGCGCAACTTCAACGATTCGGATATTCCCTTCCGCAAGGAAATGTTGATCGGTAAAAACGAATGGGAATTGTATGAAAAAAGCGAGCCACGCAAAGAGCACTGCATGGCCTTCCGTAACCGCGCGACTCTTGATTTCGAAGACGTTGGAAAGAAGTGGGGCCTCGATCATCTGGGCATGAGTTACGGCGCGGCATACGCTGATTTGAACCGCGACGGCAACCTCGATCTGATCGTTTCGCGCTTGGACGAACCGGTCGCCGTTTATCGCAACCGTTCGATCGGCGGGCATCGGGTATTGATCAAATTGGAAGGCGTCACAAGCAATAAATTCGGCATCGGTGCAACGGTGCGGATCGAAACTGCGAGCGAAAAACAAACGCGGCAGCTTATGTTGAATTCAGGATTCCTCTCGCAGAACGAACCGCTGGTGCATTTTGGTTTGGGAAAGAACGAAAAGATCGCGGCGCTGAGTATCGAATGGCCGTCCGGGCATGTTCAGAAATATGAGAATCTGGACGCGGATAATTTGTATACGATTACGGAGACCGACGGTGCCGCTCCTCCGCGCGCGAAACCGGCTGCGATGCCACCGGCGATGTTTGAAAAAATTGACACCACTGCGTTTGAACCGCATCGCGAATTGCCGGTGAGCCGGGCTTCGGCGACAGGAATCAAAGAAGCCGACGCGTCGCCGTGGAATGAATTCAAGCGCCAACCGCTTTTGCCCAACAGCCTGGCGCAACTCGGGCCGGGGCTCGCGGTGGGTGATGTTGACGGCAGTGGTCACGAGAGTTTGTTCATTTCGGGCGCGGCGGGACAGGCTTCAATGCTGTACCGAAACAAAGGCGACGGAACGTTTGAGAAGACGGAACAACCCGCGTTCGAAGCTGAGAAAGCCGCCGCAGGAATGGGCGCGATTTTCTTCGACGCGCGCGGAACGGGAGCGCTGGATTTATACGTGGCCGCTGGCGGTGTGCAATGCAATGCAGGCGACGCGGTGTTGCGTGGGCGGTTGTATTTCAATGATGGGAAAGGCCATTTTACGAAAGCTCCAGACGACGCGCTGCCGGACAACCGCGACAGCAGCGGCGTGGCGGCGGCGGCGGATTTTGACCGCGACGGGAAAGTAGATCTGTTTGTCGGCGGGCGCGTAGTGCCAGGCGCATGGCCCGAAACGCCGGGAAGTCATGTGCTGAAAAACACCGGTGGAAAATTTATAGACGTGACAGACGCGGTTGCGCCGGGACTCAAAAATATCGGTATGGTGACCGGTGCGGTGTGGTCCGATGTGGATGGTGACGGGTTGCCCGATTTGATGCTGACGTTGGAGTGGGGCTCGCCGAAATATTTCCATAACGAAAACGGGAAGCTGGTGGAACGGACGAAAGAAGCCGGGCTGGCGGATTTGACCGGTTGGTGGAACGGCATCGCTGCCGGTGATTTGAACGGCGACGGGCACATCGATTTTGTCGTCACGAATTTTGGATTGAACCACAAGTATCATGCGTCGATGGAGAAGCCCACGCAGCTTTTCTACGGCGACTTCGACGGCTCCGGAAAGAAGCAGATCGTTGAGGCTGAGTTTGAAGACGAGACGCTTTTCCCGGTGCGTGGGCGGAGTTGTTCCAGCCGCGCGATGCCGGCGCTCAAAGAAAAATTCAAGACGTATCGCGACTGGGCCGCAGCGCCGCTCAACACGATTTACGATCAACCGAAACTTGATTCGTCGCTGCATCTGAAAGCGACGACGCTGGAGTCCGGCGTGTTGCTCAACGACGGGCACGGCAAATTCACGTTCAAGTCGCTGCCGCGCCTGGCGCAGATGTTCCCGGCATATGGCTGCGTGATCACGGACGTGGACGGCGACGGAAAGCCGGACGTGTACATCGTCGGGAATTTTTTCGGCCCGCAAGTCGAGACCGGGCGCATGGACGGCGGATTGTCGTTGCTGATGATGGGTAACGGCGACGGCACGTTCCGAGAAGTCTGGCCGAAGGAAAGCGGACTTGTCGTGCCGGGCGACGCAAAGAGTTTGGTGACACTCGATCTCAACCACGATGGATGGCCTGATTTCATCATTGGGAAAAACGACGAACGTATCGAGATGTACCACAACGCCGGTTCGAAGACTGCGAAGCGGTTTACCGTGCGGCTGCGTGGTCCGGCGGGAAATCCGACGGCCATCGGTGCGCGCGTGACGCTGACATTGGACGACGACTCGAAGCGAACGGCGGAGGTGTATGCGGGATCGGGATATTTGTCGCAGTCGACCAGCGCGCTATTTTTCGGGCTGGGCGAAAAGCACAACGTCAAGAGCGTCGATGTCCGCTGGCCGGACGGAACCCTATCAAAAACTCAGCCAGTCGGGGCGGAATTGATAATCAATTTTCCGAAAAAATAGTCGAAACCAAGTTTTCGACAGAATAGAACATGAATGGGCTTTGACCGCAAGCACTAACCCTGTCAGGGTATCTTCAAAGAGTTGGATATTGTCAAATCCGAGTTGGCTGTATGCGCGTGGACGCTGGCGTGTTTGAAGCTCTGGCACCTTTTGTGGCAGCGGGGCATCTCTCAACTTCTTTATAGAAGGTCATGGGACATCTACACGCATCGGCGGAAGTTTGATGGTGTGACCATGAGTTAACGCCGCAAGACGGGTTGCACAACAGCACTACATAAGCGGTGTAACCCCTTGACTCTCGTTGCATGGCTTTTAGATTGTATTCGGAGATAGATGTCTTTTACGTCTCAATGTTTTCATAGGACCAAAACGGGAAATCTGCCACGGCAAAACGAATAATAGTAGCGAAAAAAGGTCGCGGTAGGGCCGTCCCTACCGCACCGATTCAACACGGTTGCGCCGATGAATGCAAGTTTTGAGGATTGGTTCGATGGTGTGATAAGCATGGCACTTTCAGTACGTTCAGCCTGAGATTATCGCAAGCAAAACTGCGCGACTATTAAACAAATGGAAGCCAATAGTAATGCAACGGAAAGCATTTTGTTTTCCGACTTTGATATGACCATATACACGTTGAAAAACGAATCATCGTTACACTCGTGATCTTGGAATCTATTTGCGCCGTATTGGCAAATAGACTATTCGACGATCACAAACGCCGGATGACTCGTCTGACGAGTTCCATCGGCGGAGACGCTCACTGCGAAGAGCGCGTGCAGACCAGGGGCGAGCTTCACGCTTTTTACCTCCCACGGTGCTGCGCTTGCGGTTCCGACAATCGAGTCGCCGTCGTGAAACTCGATGCTCGCGATTTCAAGCGGCGCATCCGCCGCGAAGCGCAACGGTGAGCCCGCCTTCAACGCGCCGTTGTAGCCGAGGCCACATTCGGGGCCACCCCACTTACCATTGTTCTTGCTGTATTCGATGATAGGCGCCGTGAGCCGCACGGTGGGTTTGGCGGAATGATACGAACGCCACATCCATGCCGCATAGGCATCGGGCATCCACATTGGAGCCCCCATGCCTTTTGCTTCGGAGTAAGGCGCAATGGCGCAGTACTCGCCAATTTCGTTGAAATCACCCACCCAACCCTTCTCGCGTTCGACATCGCGCAGTTTCAACGGTTGCCCTGCAGGCGGAATTTCGGTCGGGAGGCGCAGCTTGATGCAGCGATCCATATAGGCAACAAAGAAACTGTACTTCGAATAAATACCATGGCCAAAGCCATACGTGCTGGCGTAACAGCGCAGATCACCTGGCGGCGTCGGTTTGTCCTTGACCTGGGGCAGTATCTTGTCGCGTTCGGCGCGCCGCTCGGTCTCCGCCTTCTTATCGAACTCCCACGCCGACGCAACGGGAACTTTGGCGATCAGGTCCGGATATTTCGGCCAATTCGGATACCACGCATCCGCCCAAGCCAGCGTTCGTTCGGGAGCGCGCTTGAACAGATCGGAACACATCGTTGCTCCGTTTTGTCCCAGCCAGCCGACAATCGGCGCGACGGCCAGTTCCGGATGATTTGTGTCCTTCGCCGCCGTGTCCAAATACTTCAACAGAAAGCCCATGTTGCCGAGCGGATGACGGAGTTTAGCTCGGCCATTGCGCTTGTCGTGGAAGCCCAAATCGTATTCGAAGGGGCTTGGAACAGTGACCAACGCGAACTTCCACAACCGTGCCAATTCTCGCGGATCGGAGCTGTGAAAAACGTAGCAGACAAACACGCCGCGCACGACCGGAACATTCTCGGGCAAATAGAGATGAACCCTGTCTTCAATCTTCCGAAAATCCGCCCACGCGGGCTTGTCGTCGAGTCGATTGACAGGCACCCAGCCCGGAGGAAATTCGCCCGGCGCGGCGTCCTTGTTGGGTGCGACTGGTTCACCGGCAAAACCGGCAAAGACGCAAACAAATAGGACGAGAACACAACAGTGCATAGATTGGGTCATTTGGAACCTCTTGCGGCTTTTTAGTCTTAACCGGTGTATTCATCCAAACATGGCGGACAATTCGCGTAGTCGATTCAAAATACACCGGAATCGGTCGCATAATGAACAAGGTTTCGAATCGGTCATCGACGCGTTTATTCGTACGGCATTTGGCGCTCGCCTTGGTATGCGGTCTCCTGGTTTCCTCGGCCCTACACGCCGCCGACTCCGCCCGCGCCGGCGAACTCATGCGCAACCGCCAGTACAACGACGCCATCAAAATCCTCGTCGATACCGTGAAGGAGAAATCCGAGTCTGAAGGCGCGCGCGACAACCTCATGCTCGGCGAATGCTATTACCTTATCGGCAAATACAACGATGCCTTGCCGTGTTTTACAAAAGCAGCACGCAATTGCACTTCCGATAAGGACAAAGCCACCGCCGAATTCCGCCTCGCCTGCACCGCCTACTACCGCAAAGATTTTCAGGACGCCTCCGCACGCATCACTGCGTTCAGCACGCAATTCCCCGCCGATGCTCGCATCGGCAAACTAAAAGTCTACAAGATGGCGATTCTCAGCCCCAAAGGCAAGACCGCGCAGGAGGACATTGAGTCGCTTCATCGATCCATTCACGACGACCTCAAAAAGAATGGCTATGCGGTCGGCATGGAGGCCGACGGCCTGCTAACCGATTTCTATCGCGCCAACGGACTGCCCGACAAAGCCCAGGCGCTGCTGTCGCAAACAGTCCACAATTTCCGCAACGTGATTGCCGAATACCAGCGCGACAAGCAGCCGATTCCCGCCGGCATGGAAAAGTATCACGACAATTCCGCGCTCCAACTCGGTCTGCTCTGCACAGAACGCAAAGACTACGCCGCTGCGATGACCTGGCTTGAAAACGTCCGCTACGACGCAGAATCCAAAATGAAAGCAAAGCTCCTGCTCGCCAAAATCTGCTATGAAAAACAGGAGTTTAATAAAGCCCAGACGTATCTTTCCGATCCGGCGTTCCTCGACACCGTGCCCGAAAGCGCGCTGAAATCCGACATGTATCTGTTGCTGGGAATCTGCGAAAAAAACAAACCGGGAGCGAATGCCGCGCGCGTTGAAGAGTTCCTTAAAAAAGTCGCATCCGGCACCAAAGGCTATCCCCAAGCCCAACTCGCGCTTGGAGACGTTTACAGGGAAAAGGGCGTCACCGCCGAGGCGGTCAAGGCTTACACGCGCGTGATGGAAATCTCCGAATACGCAGCCGCAGCGCTTTACAACCTCGGCCTCATCTACATGGACGAATCCGCCCGCGCCGCATCTCCCGAGGTCGGCGCTCCAAGCCTCAAGCTGGCCTCCGCCAGTTTCGGACAATTGCTCGCCAAATATCCGCTTTCACCCGAAGTGAAAAAGGCCAAAGAAAAAATCGACGAACTCGGAAAGAAAGGAATCGCCGTCACCGCCGCCGACAACGGCGACGCAACCGTCGTCTGGCGCAAAACCGCCGAGAACCAAAAAGGCGCAGCCGAAGGTGCGCAGGCGCTCATGAGCCTCGCCCGACACTTCATGCGGGACGTCTTCGACGACAAAACAAAAAAGGTCGTCCTCGCCCCCAACTATAAGGAGAGCACCGCCGCCTGCGACGCGCTGCTCGACGCTGCGACCTATTCCGGAAAAGGCCTCAGCGAAGACGCCTGGAAGTCGCTCCGATCCGAAGCGCTCTACACGCGCGGAATCTGCGAACTGGCCAGCGCGTCGCCGCCCGAAAAGTCGGCGGGGGCTGCTCCGGTCTATCTCGAAAAGGCAAGCGTCGAAAAAGCCGCGGCATTCTTCGAATCCGCGAAAGCGCTCGCCGATCCCAAGAAACCCGAGCCCTTGCGCTCCATCGAACTCGCGCTCGTCGAAGCTAAATTCAAATCATCACGACGCGAGGATAAGGAGTTCGCCGAAAAGCGCTTCGGCGAACTCGAAGCGGATCTCGGCAACGATTCGCGTTTCCAAAAGCTCGCGCTCGAACTCGCCGAATGGTACCGCGCCAACAACCGCTATGCCGAAGCCGCGAAACAATATGCCGCGATCGCCGAACGCGGCCACGACCTCAGCAGCGAAGACATCATGAAAGCGCTGTACCAGTCGGGCAACCTCTACAGCAAAGCCGCGTTCGAAGCGCAGAAAACGCAGGGCGAAGCCGCGTACGGAATTTACATCTTTCCCAAAGAAACATTGAACCTCGGCGGCGGCGTCCTTAGAACCCACGAGCCGTTGCAGAGGCCTGTCAAGATCGTCTGGCCGCACCCGAATATGACGCCGCGCGAAGCGCTCGTGGCGCTCTCAAAAGCGAGCGGCGTGCCGTTCGTTTGGTCGCGCGAGAACGGCAAAGAACTCGGCCATTACATGGAGAACAAGCACATCACGCTCAAGGACGGCGAAGGAACTCCCGCCGAATTCCTGGCCAAAATTCTGGAACTCGACCACCACCGCCTCGACTTCGATTTGGGCTTCACCGGGAGTGTCCCAACGCTTCAGTTAAAATCACAGCAAGACGACCCGAACGAGCGCCCAGCGAAAGTCATCGAAATCAACGACGACAAATTCGCGCACCTGCGCTTTCCGCCGCTGGCGCGAAGTTACGGCGCGTGGCATCAGGTTCATGAGCGCTCAAAAAAGAGCAACGCCGGCGTGATGCTCCACTCGGTTCTTTCGCGCATCGAAGAAATCTCGCAGACGAAGATTTCCTGGGCCGAAGGAATCGAAAAAGAAACCAAGCTCGCTACCGAATTTCGCGATTCGCCAGCAAACGGAGGAAGCGATGTCTGCGCCCGCGTGCTCGCCGCCGCGCTCGCGGCAAAGGATCTATCCTACCGCATCGTCCGGCGCGACATGTCCGCCGAACTCTATGAAAAAGCCAAAGACAGCTTCAATAAAATTCGCAAGATCGATCCCAAAAGCCACTACGGTGAACGCTCGCTCTTCGCCCTCGCGTTGAACTATTTCAACCAGCAAGACTACGGGAAAATGAAGATCATTCTGCGCGAATACCTGAAGGTCTTCGACAATTCCAACAACGAATACTACCACCCCGCGTGCTACTACCTCGGCTGGCTCTTCGAGCGCGAAAAGAACTACCGAGAAGCCTGCGGCTATTACGCCCGCGCGGCTGAAGAACGACTCGTCTTCTACAAGCGAGCCGAGAACGAACCATTCGACAAAGACACCATCCGCAAGCAGATTTCGTTCGACGCCGTTTTCCCGCTCAGCGAACCACTCAACGGCGAACTCAAGGACCGCCGCCTCGCCGACTTCGGAAACTTCATCACACTCAACACGCACGTCGATGTCCGCATCGACTCAAGCGCCCAAACGCTAGACTTCGTGATCAACAAACCCGCGTTCAAAAAAGTGAACGCGTTCGAGTTGATGCTCGAACTGCTCGGCCCTAACAATGTCGGCGTGCGTGGAGAGAACGTCAACAAGGAAGCCGCCGAAAAGGCCTACTTCCGCCTCGCCGCCGTCTATGAAAAAGACAATTTAATGGAGCAGGCGCTCGACAACATCAACGCCCTCCTCGCGCGATATCCGGAAACCAAATATAAGAAGGACGCCTGCGCCGTGAAGCTCGGAATCTACAAGGGGCTCAAGGATTATGCGCAGGTGTTGGCCACGCTGGACGAACTCAAAAAGATCTCCGGCAAAGACGTCGATCCCTACAAGTTCGAACTCGAAATGGCCGCAATCTATTTCGACATGTGCGACTACGCTAAAGCGTCCGCCGCGTTCAAAAATGCCATCGGCTCCGTGAAAGATTCCGCCGAGCGCGCTGATGTTCAGGAACAACTCGCTCGCGCCTTGATGCGCGGCGGAAAACTCGACGAAGCGCTCGCTCAGTATGTCGAATTGAGCAAGGACGAAACCAGCCAGATCGGCAAGCAAGTCAGCAAGCTCATGGTCTTCTATTTAAACTTCGCACTCGGAAAATCCGAAGCCCGAGAATTTCCCGACGCTTACAAGCGCTTCATTTTCGACTACGAGAAACTCGACGATGCCGCGCGCAAGAACCTCTCAAAAAAGGATCTCGCGCTCGTGACGTGGATTTATTTCGTGCAAGGTCTCATGAACGAAAAAAATGGCGCGCCAGACATTGCCTTGGCCTCTTTCAACGCCGCCGCGAATTCCCCCGACGAAGCGCTCGCCGGGGAAGCCGGCTTCCGCGCCGGGCAGCTTTATGTCACGCTCAAGAATTTCGACAAAGCCAAGGAATCATTCGAATACGTTCTGTTCTCAACGAAATCCAACGAAGCCGCCGTAAAGAGTACATTCATGCTTGGCCAGTGCTTCGACAAACTCGACAAGCCCGACAAGGCACTCGAACGCTACAAGCAGATCATCCAGCGCTACCCGCTTTCGCCATACGTCGAGTCGGTCAAACAAACTGAAATTTACAAATCAAGCGAACGCGCAACCGCTCCGAAAACGCAGGATCTTGTGAAGTAATTCGAGGGTCGAGAAACGTGAAGCACCGCTGTATCGCGATTATTCTGCTGGCGCTGTCCGCCCCCTTCATCCGGTGCGCCGACACGCCTGAGGATTTGTTAAAGGAGGCGCTTGCCTTCGAGAAGGCCAATGACTCGGCGAAGGCGGCCCAAGCGTTTTCCGATTTCATCAAAAAGTTCCCTGAGCACACCCAAGCGCCTGACGCCCACTATCGCCTCGGCAAAGCGCTCGAAAATCTCGGTTCGGTCGATGACGCGATTAAGGAATATCAGGCCGTCACTCAGTCCGACAAAAAATACCGCGGACGACAGGACGCGTTTTACTCGTTAGGAAAACTCTACGCGTCCATCGGTCAGCACGACAAAGCCATCGACAGCTTTGAGAAGCTGCTCTCTGAAGGAGCGGGTCTCTACGAAGATGAAGCGCAGAATCTCTGCAGCGGCTGGTACGCGGTCAAAGGCAAGTACGACGAAGCCGCCGCGAAACTCAATATCCTCAAACGAAAAAAGGATTCCCCATTTGCGGAACAGGCGTCCTACAAACTCGCAGTGCTTTGGCTCAAGGCCGAGAAGCTCGATTTTTCGATCAGCGCGATCGAAGACCTCGCTTCGAATTATCCCAACAATAAACACGTCCCCGAACTTCTGCTGCAACTCGCCGACGTATACCGCAAGCAGCAAAAGTTCGACAAAGCCATTTCCGTTGCAGAGCAGCTCAAAGCGCGCTATCCGAAAGCGCCCGAAGCGCTGGGCGGCGGCTACATCCTGGGGCTCTGTGCCCGCGACCGCAAGGATTTTAAGAAAGCCATCGAGGTCTTCGAATCCATCGGCCGCGTGAGCGAATTCCGCAAGCGCGGCCTCGCAGCCGAAGCGCTGCTGCAGGCCGCTGAGATTTACTTCACCGATCTGGCCCAGCCCGAGAAAGCCGTCGAGCGCTACGCCGAAGCCGCGATGTCCGCGCGCGATTCGGACAGCGAGCGCAAGAACGAACTTCTTGAGCAGTGCTATTTCCATATCGCCGAGCACTATTTCGTTCAGAAAAAATGGAGCATCGCGCTTGAGAACTACATGCTGCTCCGCGGCACCGGCACGAAACTGAACATCACTGGCCGCATCCTCGCCTGCCAAGCCGCGCTGAACGAAAAAGGCTCGTCCGCCCAAACGTGGAGCGCCGAAGACATCGAAGCCATCCGCAAGAAAGTCGCCGACAACCCCGGCACCGAAATCGCCGCCGAAGGCGACGTGTTTCTCGCCGACCGTAAATTCAAAGACGCACAGCAAAACAAAAAGGGATCGTACTCCGGAGCCATTGAGGACTACCGAGCGATTCTGAAGAAATACAACAAGGAGATTCTCTCGAAGAACAGTCTTGAATCGTACGTACACGTGCAATTGGGCGCTTGCATCTCTCAGGGCGGTACCCGTGCGGATGCCGCCGAAGCCGTCAAGGAATACGAAGCCGCCATCGCCGCCGATCCCGCCACGCCATATAAACTCAACGCGCTCGAATGCATCGCCAGTTACGCCGAACTTGCGGGCGACAAGAAGAAATCGTACGAGACCTACCAGAAGCTCTACGAACTCAGCGGCCAGCCCCCGGCTCCCGGAAATGAAGGATCAAAAAACGCCGACACGGGCGGGCGCAAAATCGACTATCTCAAAGCCATGGTCACGCGCGCCGATGGGGAAGAACTCACGCTCAGGACACTCGCGTCACTCAAAAAAATCATCGAAGAAAAAGGCCAACTCTCCGACGAAGCCCGCGAAGCGCGCTTCTACATGGGCGAGCTGTTCTTCGTGAAGCGTGATTTCTCAGCCGCCGCGAAAGCCTACAAAGAATTTGTCCAGATCTACGGCCCCAAGCAGGACGCCAACGGCGACCTCGAAAACGGTCCGTGGAAACCGAACGTCGATTCGAAGGTCAGGCAAGTCTACGAAGCCGCCGCGCGCATCGCCCACAGCTGGTACGTCCAGGGCCATGAGCAGAACATGATCGCGGCTTACAAATGGATCGTCAAAAACTTCCCGCACAACAACAAGTTCATGGCGGAGGCTCAATACTGGCTCTCCATGGAACTGCTCAAAGGCAAAGCCGGCGAAACGAAGGAGGGCAAACGCGCCGCCGCCGAAGCGCTCTGGAAAAACGTAGTCCACCCGCAGCTGCCCTCGCCGGTCTCGGAGAAGAATTACAAGAACCAGTACCACAAATGGACGGAGGCCAACGATCCGGACTTCGATGACGTGAAGAAATACGTCAGAACCGCGATGCTGAAAGCCGGCCAATATTTCGGAGAGTCCGGCGACCACGCCATGGCGGCGAATTGTTTCTCTGCATTTGTGGACCGCTACCCGATCGATCACGGCAAGCACATCCGGCAGCGCAAGAAGAACGATCCGCGCCCGCAGCAGAACGACGAGAGCGTCGATGAGCAATACCAGATCGCTCGTTATGCCCTCGGCCGGGAATACGTCGCGCTCGGCGAAGTCTCGAAACTCATCGACACATACAAGCCGTACATCGGCTCCATGCGCGACGACAAGTTCCGCACCTCGGCGCTGAAGCTCCTCGGATTTCATGCGGGAAAGGCCGGACAATACGAAGAGGCTATCGACGCCTATGCGACGCTTCTGGACGAATACGGAACTGAAATCATGAACGATAAAGGCCAGGCCATTCCACTTCCGCAGCGCGACCGACTTCGAACAAAAAACTGGAATTGGGACGGCTTCCGCGTACCACCGCCGAAGGATCTCGACCTGGGCGAAATCCGTTTCTCGCTCGGCTACCTTTATTGGAAGCAGGAGCAATGGGACAAGGCGGCCCAAGCACTCGCGCCGTTTGCACAGAGTTCGGATCTCCGTGAAAACAAATCACGCGACCGTGCGCTATTCATGGCCGCGCAGAGTAGTTTCAAGTCCAGCGATTATCAGAATGGACTTCGGTCGCTCGCCCCATTGCTTAAAGACTATCCGAAATTCGACGCTTACGAAGAAGCCTCGGCGCTCGCGGCGCGCGGTTACGCCGAAACGAAAAATTGGAACGAGCTGGAACTCGCATACAAAACATTCCGAACGGATTTCCCGAAATCCGACCGCAGGCCGCGCATGGATTTCTACGCGGCGCTCGCCCAAATCGGGCAGGGCAAAATGAGCGAAGGCGTCTCCGCAATGAAAGCACTTGCCGGCAGCGAAACATTTGAAGACGTGCGCGCCGATGCCAGCTATCAGATCGCGCTTTTCTACCTAAACCAGAAGCCTGAGAATACTCAACTCGCCTTTGAAAACCTGGTAAAGAGCGTGACCTATTTGCCGACTGACAACGCGCGTGTCACTCTTGGAAAATGCGCGGCCAAACTCGAAAAATGGGAAGAGGCCCGGGACGCGCTCAACAAGGCCATTCGTGAATTTCCAAAGAGCGCGCGGCGCGGAGAAGCTGAAGCGCTGCTGGTGGACATCCAGAAAAAACTTGCAAAGAAGAAATGAACCATTGGGAGATGATAATGAAAATCGTTAATACGGCGTACGCGGTCATTCTGGCTTTGTGCGCGATCAACTTCGCGGCGGCGGGCGAGAAAGACGCGCCGATGCCCAAACTTGACCTCGGTTCGCTTGAAGACAAGGACAAGGTCGACGCGCTGTCTCAAGACAAGGAGGCCGCCGGAGCGGGTGACGGCCAGATTTTCACGATCAGTACCGACGACAACATTTCAACGCTCGAAATCGGCGACGAATACCGCACCGATGATAAGATGTTTTATCAGGTGTCCGCGATCAGCGCGAAGGGTGACAGCGGAGGATCGTTTGCCTTCAAACGCTCCCGCGGCTCCGGCGGACACCCGGCCCAGAAATTCATGCGCGTCGCCGGGAAGGGACCGCTTACAATCGCCGCGCGGCTGACGCTCGTCGATATTTACCTGATGGGCGGCCCGTTCCTTCACCCCATCGCGCTTCTGGCGCTCGCCACGATCATTCTCGGTATCAACTGCTTGATGATCTACCGTTTGTCCCGCCAATGTCCGCCGAAGTTCGTGGAAGAAGCACGGGCCGCGCTCAAGAAGGGGGACATGGAAAAATTCGAGGATCTCGCGCTCAAAGAGCGGGGACTCTTTCCGCAAGTCTGCCGGGCAATGGCGGAAGACCACGGCTCGTCCACCGTTGAGGACATCAAAGATCGCGTTTCGGCCGTCGCCGGCATGCATGTGAACAAACTTAAAATTCCAGTGAAGGCGTTGAATCTGATCTCTGCCGCCGCTCCGCTGCTCGGACTGCTCGGAACGATCATCGGCATGGTGCTGGTCTTCGACGCCGTCGCGAACGCGGGCGGTGCAAGCAAGGCCCAGGCGCTCGCTGCGGGCATCCGGGTCAAGCTGTTCTCAACGGCAGCAGCGCTGATGGTCGCGATTCCCGCGTTGTTCCTATTCTTCATTTTCAATCAGAAGCTGAACGCAATCATCTCCGAGTGCGAAGTGCTGGCCGAAAGTTTCATCCAGCGCATTTCACTGAACAAGCGCAAGGCAAAGGCGAAAGCGGCAAAAGCGGAGAAATCGGAAGACGCGTCGGCCGTTGAAGTGAAGAAGGAGGTGGCAGCATGAAGTTCGACAAGGAAGCCGACGAGGCGCTCTCCATTGATATGACGCCGTTGGTCGATGCGATCTTCGCCATCATTTTGTTCCTACTCGTGTGTTCGTCGTTTGTCGAGTCGATGGAGCAGGATATGTCCATCGAATTGCCGACGCAGGGCAAAGCGCTGAAGGTCAAAGCGCCGCCCGCGCGTCCTGTGGTCGTCAACGTCCGCAATCTGCCCGGCGGAAAGCCCTATTATCACGTCGAGAACGAACCGATGTCGCTGCCGAAACTCACGAACAATCTGAGTATGGCGCAGCAGCGCAACAAGGATCAGGCCGTCGTGATCCGCGGCGACCGTAATTGCAAATGGGAACACATCGCGGCGGTGATGGCGTGTTGCGCCCAGGCCGGCATCACGAAGATCTCTGCAACGGTCGAAGTCCGCGAAGCAAATTGAGGAATGCGAATCATGGCACATGACGTTGCAGTGGACGGAAAGCGTGGGGTTGACGACAACATCTTCGACCGCCGCGCACTGATGCTGGGCGCTATTCTCTTCGGAGCATTATGCTTCGGAGCGGCCTTGTGGCGCATCGCGGTCAAGAGCGACAGCGTCCTGAAGAAGCCCGCCGAATTCGAATTCTCCGTTCAGGAGCACCAGGTCGAGGAATTCAAGATTCGTGAAGTTCAGCGCGACATTGTCCATGAACGCTCGTCCGACGTGCCTGAAACGTTCGAAAGCGTCAAAGCGAACCAGCGCGAAGAGCGCCCGGATATCCACATCACGACGAACCCCGAGCGCGTCGGCATGACGCAGGCGCAGGAGGTGATCCAGAGTTCAAACGTTCAGATTGAAACGCCGAAGATTGAAGTCGGCGGAACCGAAGTCGGAATCTCGGACGCGCCGCAGGAAATCTCGCAGGTCTCTGAGACAGTCAACTATGCGCTCCAACCCATCGCTGCGGAGACTGCCGGAGCCGCGGATATTTTCAAATACGACAACCCGACCCCGCGCGACAAAATGCAGATCCACTATATGAATACCGGCCCGAGTCCCGGCCGCGCGTTGAAAGTCATGCCGCGTGCATTCGGCGATCAGGACGCGCCCTCCGTTGGCAAACTCGGGCCTCTCAACATCAACCTCAACGGCACCGGCGACTTTTTCAAAACGATGTCGCGCTCCGGCGACGTGAAATCAAAATCCGCCGTCGACTCCGCCCTGCATTGGCTGGCAGTTCACCAGGAACCCGACGGACTCTGGAGCGCCGAGAAATACGAAGGCGACAAGTCCGGAGACCTTGCGGTTACCGCGCTGGCGTGTCTCGCTTTCATGGGCGGCGGGCACACCGCGCGCAAGGGTGAATACTCGCGAAATGTTTTGAAAGGCATCGAAGCCATCCTGCGTAATCAGAAGCCGGACGGTGCTCTCGGCGGCGTGGGTAAGGGTGATGGCGCACATTTGATGTACACGCACGCGATCTGCACCATCGCGTTGTGTGAATCGTTCGGCCGCGCACGAGACGAACGCATCGGCGCGGCTGCGCAGAAGGCGGTTTCGTATTGCGAGAAAGCAATCAACGAAGACGGCGGCTGGCGCTACCGCCCGCGCTCGCAAGACAGCGATTCGTCGGTTTCAGCGTGGGTCATGCAGGCGTTGAAAACGGCCAAGTTGGCGCAAATCAAATTCGACCACGCCGTGTTCTCGCGCGGACTCGCGTACATGGATAGCGTCACCGATCAAGGCGCGGGAAAAGATTCCAGCGGCGGGGTTGCATATCAGTTCTCAAACCTCAAAGAGCGTGATGGTGGAAAAGGCGGCAATGGACATCCCGCTTTGACCTGCGCCGGGATGCTTGTCCGACAGTTCAACGGCATGGGCGTGAAGAATCCGCTTTTGGTGAAGGCTGCCGAACTGACGCGCCAGCGCGCGCCGAATTTCAAGCAGAAGGATTTCTACTATTGGTATTACGCGACGTACGCCATGCACAACATGGGCGGAGAGT
The DNA here is from genome assembly GCA_037129555.1 of Planctomycetota bacterium. GTDB lineage: Bacteria > Planctomycetota > SZUA-567 > H5-PLA8 > H5-PLA8 > JANXLS01. Next base: position 518 of record JBAXUS010000009.1, on the reverse strand, counting down.
ACCGAGTCTGGTGGAACCAGCGCATCCGCGACACGCTGCTGGACAATCAGGTTCATGGCGGTGAGCACGCCGGAAGTTGGGATCCCAAAGGAGATCATTGGGCCAACTCGGGCGGACGCGTGTATACGACCGCGCTCGGCGGCCTGTGCCTCGAAGTGTATTACCGCTATTCGGAGGCACTTAACAGCTTCGGTGCCGCGCCGGATTTGGACGAGTTATTTTTTGAGAAAGAATAGGCGCTCGAAATTCGAATCGAGCGATTCCGATTTTCAGCATTCGGTGGCGGCGTCGCAAGTGTACTCCATCCCCGGCATGGACCCCGCCAAGCCCGCCCAATGGCTCACCAAACTATCCTCCTCCCAAAGCCACTGCATCATCCACGGCCTCCCGAGCGGTGTACGCCATTGGGTGCGAGTGAGGGCCAACGGCCCGATGGGTCCCGGGCCTAGGAGTGACGAGGCGAGTAATACCGATCTCAATTAGAAACCGCCGACTCAATCCACGGGAAGCAACATAAG